>NZ_SPKJ01000044.1 GCF_009866965.1 Propylenella binzhouense
GCGGCGGGCGGCCCGCGCCGGCCCGCACCGCAGCCCCGAAATCCGGCTGACGCGCCCCGCCCGCGCGGCACGGCGGTGCGCGCGGGCCTTGAAACGAAAAGAGCCCGCGGCGAGAAACGCCGCGGGCTCCGATCCCGATCGGGCGGGGAGGATTACTCCTCGCTCGCCTGCTTATCGCGCTGCTTCAGCGCCGCACCCAGAATGTCGCCGAGCGAGGCACCGGAATCGGTCGAGCCATACTGCGCGACGGCTTCCTTCTCCTCGGCGATCTCGAGCGCCTTGATCGAGAGCGTGAGCTTCCGGTTCTTCTTGTCGACATTGGTGACGCGGGCGTCGACCTTGTCGCCCGGGGCGAACCGCTCCGGCCGCTGCTCCGAACGCTCGCGGGAGAGCTCGGCGCGGCGGATGAAGGCGGTGAGATCGGTATCGCCGACCTTCACCTCGAGGCCCGAATCCTTCACGTCGGTGACCTCGCAGGTGACGATCGAGCCCTTGCGGACACCCGCCACGGCATCGGCGAAGCGGTCGCCGGCGACCTGCTTGATCCCGAGCGAGATGCGCTCCTTGTCGACGTCGACGTCGAGCACCACGGCCTCGACCACGTCGCCCTTGCGATAGTCCTCGATCGCTTCCTCGCCCGGGCGGTCCCAATCGAGGTCGGAGAGATGGACCATGCCGTCCACGTCGCCCTCAAGGCCCAGGAACAGGCCGAACTCGGTCTTGTTCTTGACCTCGCCCTCGATGGTAGAGCCGACCGGATGCCTCTCGGCGAACTCCTCCCAGGGATTGCGCATGGTCTGCTTGAGGCCGAGCGAGATCCGGCGCTTCTGCGCATCGACCTCGAGGATGACGACCTCGACCTCCTGGGAGGTGGAGACGATCTTGCCCGGATGGACGTTCTTCTTCGTCCAGCTCATCTCGGAGACGTGGATCAGGCCCTCGATGCCCGGCTCGAGCTCCACGAACGCGCCGTAATCGGTGATGTTCGTGACGCGGCCGGTATACTTGGCGCCGATCGGATAGCGGAGCTCGATGCCGTCCCACGGATCCGCCTCGAGCTGCTTCATGCCGAGCGAGATGCGGTAGGTCTCCGGGTTGATCCGGATGATCTGGACCCGCACCGTCTCGCCGATATTCAGGATCTCGGAGGGATGGTTCACGCGCCTCCAGGCCATGTCGGTGACGTGGAGGAGGCCGTCAATGCCGCCGAGATCGACGAACGCGCCGTACTCGGTGATGTTCTTGACCACGCCCTCGACGACCTGACCCTCGTGCAGGCGCTGGACCAGCTCGGAGCGCTGCTCGGCGAGCGTATCCTCGAGCACGGAGCGCCGCGACACGACGATGTTGCCGCGCCGCTTGTCCATCTTCAGGATGCGGAAGGGCTGCGGCGTCTGCATCAGCGGCCCGACATCGCGGACCGGACGGACGTCGACCTGGCTGCGCGGCAGGAACGCCACGGCGCCGTCGAGGTCGACCGTGAAGCCGCCCTTGACCTGGTTGAAGATCTGGCCGGTGACGGTCTCGCCCTTCTCGAAGCTTTCCTCGAGCCGGACCCAGCTCTCCTCGCGGCGCGCCTTCTCGCGCGAAAGGACCGCCTCGCCGAGCGCATTCTCGACGCGCTCCAGGTAGACCTCGACCTCGTCGCCCGGCTTCAGGACGCCGTCCTTGCCGCGCGCGCCGAACTCCTTCAGGGGCACGCGCCCCTCGACCTTCAGGCCGACATCGACGACGGCGAGGTCCTTCTCGATCGCGACAACCCGCCCCTTGACGACGGTGCCTTCGGCAACGTCATGGGCGAGAAGGGATTCCTGCAGGAGAGCGGCGAAATCTTCCCGGGTCGGCTGTTGTACGTTCATTCAAACTCCTGGTCGCCCGGATTTCGCCGGGCTTGCGCCGAATGCTGGTGTTGGACTGGCCGCCCACGCCATCCCCGACGAAGCGGGCCGGCGCGTCTCGATCGCATGGGCGGCGCGGTTTTCACGGCATAGATGGGAACGAACGCACCAAAAGCCAAACGGGCCCACCCGATCGGGGTGCGCCCTAGTGCCGGCTCCTGCGAGCGCGTTCCACGTAATCGACAGCCGCTCGAAACGCGGTGTCTATATCCAAGTCGGTAGTATCCAGCAAGTAGGCGTCTTCCGCCGGACGCAACGGAGAATCCGCGCGCGCCATGTCTCGCGCGTCGCGCCGCCTGAGATCGGCAAGGACTTCCCCCTCCTCGGCGGCGGCGTTCCTGCTCTTCAGCTCGAGCGTCCGGCGCCTGGCCCTGACTTCCGGGGATGCGGTCACGTAGATCTTAGCGACGGCGTCGGGACAGACCACCGTGCCGATGTCGCGCCCGTCGAGAACCGCGCCCGGCTCCTCGTTCGCGAAGGCGCGCTGGAGCTCGACCAGCGCGGTGCGCAGCCGCGGCAGCACGGCGACACGGGAGGCAGCCTCTCCGAGCTCCTCGCGCGACAGGCGCTCGCGGTCGAGCGCGTCGAAGCGGATGGCGCGCGCCGCCGCGACCGCCCGCTCCTCGTCCGAGAGGTCCGCGCCGGCGGCGAGGAGCGCATCCGCCACGGCGCGATAGGTGAGGCCGGTATCGAGGTGGCGGACGGCATAATGGCGGGCGAGCCGCCGCGCCAGCGTGCCCTTCCCGCTCGCCGCCGGCCCGTCGATCGCGATGACGAAGGGGGCCATCAATCCGTTTCCGCGGCGGCGGAGAGAGCCGTCGCGCCCGGGCCTTCCTCGAACGCCGCGCCGATGCCCCGCATGAGATCGAGGAAGTTCGGGAAGCTGGTGGCGATCATCGCGATGTCGTCGATCTCGACGGGCCGGTCAGAGGCGAGGCCCATCACGAGGAAGCTCATCGCGATCCGGTGGTCGAGATGGGTCGGCACCGTGCCGCCGCCGGGGACCCCCCCGCCGTCGACGCTGAGGCTCGCCGGCCCCTCCTCGCAGACGACCCCGTTCGCGGCCAGGCCGCGCGCCACCGCGGCGAGCCTGTCGGATTCCTTCACCCGCAGTTCCCCGAGGCCCAGCATCTCGGTCCGGCCGGAGGCGAAGGCGGCGGCAACCGCGAGCACGGGATATTCGTCGATCATGGAGGGGGCGCGTTCGGCCGGCACCACCACCCCCCGCAGATCCGAGCCGCGCGCCCGGACGTCGCCGACCTGCTCGCCGCCGGAACTGCGCTCGTTCTCGATCGCAAGGTCCGCGCCCATCTCCCGCAGCGTCGTCAGAAGGCCCGTGCGCCCCGGATTGAGGAGCACGTTGCGGACGAGCAGGTCGGAATCCTTCACAAGCAGCGCGGCCACGATCAGGAACGCCGCCGAGCTCGGATCGCCCGGGACGACCACGTGCTGCGGCCTGAGCTTCGGCAGCCCCTGGAGCCGGATGACCGTCTCGCCGGTCCCGCCCGCCGCAACTTCGATCTCGGCGCCGAAGCCCGCGAGCATCCTCTCGGTATGGTCGCGTGTCGCGACCGGTTCGACGACAATCGTGACGCCCTCGATGTTCACGCCCGCGAGGAGCACCGCCGACTTCACCTGGGCGGAGGGCACCGGCACGCGGTAGGCGATCGGCGCCATCGCCTCGGCACCGCGCAGCGTGAGCGGCAGGCGGTCGCCGGAGCGCGCGAGCACGTCGGCGCCCATCTCGCGGAGCGGCTGGAGCACCCGCCCCATCGGCCGGCGCGACAGCGAGGCGTCGCCGACGAAGGTCGTGGCGAAATCGTGAGCGGCCGCCAGGCCCATCGTGAGCCGGGCCCCGGTCCCCGCATTGCCGAAGTCGATCGCGGCCTCGGGTTCGAGAAGGCCGCCGGTCCCGACGCCCGCGACCCGCCAGATGCCGTCGGCACCGCGCGCGACCTTCGCCCCGAAGGCGCGCATGGCGGCGGCGGTCGCCATCACGTCCTCGGATTCGAGCAGGCCCTCGATCCGGGATTCCCCGATCGCGAGCGCGCTCAGCATCAGCGCCCGATGCGAGACCGACTTGTCGCCCGGTATGGAGACGGCGCCGCGCAGCGGGCCGGATCGCACCGCTCGCAGCGGTCTTGCGGGCGCGTGGCTCATTCTTCTTCACTCATGCGCAGTGCCGGTCAGAGGGGTCGGAGCGAGCCGGTTCCGTAACATAGGGCCATGCGGAGGTCACGTTCGCGCCGACCGAAAAGAGGTTTGACACCCGGGCGGGCCCTCGCTAGGGAGCCGCCCAATTCTCTCCATCGATCGAGGCTGACGAGTGGCCAAGCCTGAACTCGGAACGAAGCGGGCGTGCCCCGCTTGCGGCACGAAATATTACGACCTCAACCGCGACCCGATCGTCTGCCCGAACTGCGGGACGATCTTCGAGCTGACGGCGCGCGAGAAGGCGTCGCCGGCGCGGGCCGCCGACGAGGACACCGAGAGCAATACCGAAGAGGAGCTCGACGAGCAGGAAGCCGACGTCGAGATCGTCTCGCTCGAGGACGCCGAGGAGGATGTCGTCGACGACGACGAGGATGACGACGAGACCGGTCCGCGCACGCCCGACGTTCCCCGCCTGCCCGACGAGGACATCGACATCGACGAGGATGTGGGTGTCGACGAGGGCGAGGACGGCGCGTTCCTCGACGAGGACGAGGAAGGCGGCGACGACGTCTCCGACTTCCTCGAGGTCGAGGACGACGACGAGGACGAGCGCTGATTGCGAGCGGCGCGGCGGGGCTTGCATTTCCCGTCGCCCGCACATAGGTTCCGCCCGCTTCGGCCGACCGGCCGGAGCGTACCGGTCCCGGGGCCATAGCTCAGTTGGGAGAGCGCGTGAATGGCATTCACGAGGTCGGCGGTTCGATCCCGCCTGGCTCCACCATTTTCCCGGTTCTGACCTAGGAACGCGCCCCCTCCTCCGGGCTGCGCCCGCGCCGCCAAACTTCCGCCGGATTGCGCAGGGTTTGACCATGCGTGCAGTTGAACCGTCCCTTCTCCGGCCATATGGTCGCAAGCGGGCCGATCGCGTGCGGGCCCAGCGCATGCGTCCCAGAGGAGGTGCCATTGAAAGGCTTGCTCGCCGGACTGTCCGCCGTCGTCCTCGCTGCGGTCTCGACGCAGCCCGCGGCGGCGCAGGGGGACAAGGTCGTCCACGTCTATAACTGGTCGGACTATATCGACGAGGAGATCCTTTCCGACTTCACCAAGGAGACCGGAATAGAGGTCGTCTACGACGTCTTCGATTCCAACGAGATCCTCGAGACGAAGCTGCTCGCCGGCGGCACCGGCTACGACGTGGTCGTTCCGTCCGCCGAATTCCTGGCGCGGCAGATCCAGGCCGGCGTGTTCCAGAAGCTCGACAAGTCGAAGCTTCCGAACCTCGTCAACGTCTGGCCGGAGATCGCCGAGCGGGTTGCGGTCTACGATCCCGACAACGCCTATTCGGTCAACTACATGTGGGGAACGACCGGCGTCGGCTACAACGTCGCGAAGATCCAGGAGCGGATGCCGGACGCGCCGGTCAATTCATGGGACATGGTCTTCAAGCCCGAGGTGATCGCCAAGTTCGCCGATTGCGGCGTCCAGCTCCTCGACGCGCCGGCGGAGATCTTCCCGGCCGCGCTCAGCTATCTCGGGCTGAACCCCGACAGCCGCGATCCGGCCGACATCGACAAGGCGACCGAGCTGCTCCTCTCCATCCGGCCCTATGTCCAGAAGTTCCATTCGTCCGAGTACATCAACGCGCTGGCGAACGGCGACATCTGCCTGGCGGTCGGCTATTCCGGCGACGTCCTGCAGGCGCGCGACCGCGCCGAGGAGGCGGGCCAGGGCGTCGAGGTCGCCTATTCGATCCCGAAGGAAGGCGCGATGATGTGGTTCGACCAGATGGCGATCCCGGCCGACGCGCCGCATCCGGACGCCGCCCACGCCTTCATCAACTACATGCTGAAGCCCGAAGTCGCGGCCAAGGCTTCGAACTACGTCTTCTACGCCAACGGCAACAAGGCCTCGCAGCCGCTCCTGGACAAGGAGGTGCTCGAGGACACCGCGATCTACCCGGACGAGGAGACGGTGAAGAAGCTCTTCACCAAGCTGCCCTACGACCCGAAGACGCAGCGCCTCGTCACGCGCGCCTGGACGAAGGTGACGACCGGCCAGTAGGCCGGCCTCGGCCGGGGCGCGCCGTACCGCTCCGCGCGCCGGCCGCCGATGCGGCCGGCCGCAGCCAAGCCTGCCTGGGAGGGGGATCGGGTGAAGCACGTTCTCGGCGCCGTCCGCCGGAGCTTCCAGCCGTGGAACGACCCCGGGGCGAAGCCCTTCATCGAGTTCCGCGGCGTCAGCAAGCGCTTCGGCTCGTTCGCGGCGGTCGACGGCCAGACGCTGACGATCTACGAGCGCGAGTTCTTCGCGCTCCTCGGCCCCTCCGGCTGCGGCAAGACCACGCTCCTCAGGATGCTCGCGGGCTTCGAGCAGCCGAGCGAAGGCACGATCCTGCTCGAGGGCCGCGACCTCGCCGGCGTGCCGCCGCACAAGCGGCCGGTCAACATGATGTTCCAGTCCTATGCGCTGTTCCCGCATTTGACGGTGGAGAACAACATCGCCTTCGGGCTGAAGCAGGACAGGCTGCCGCGCGCCGAGATCCGCGACCGGGTGGCCGAGATGCTCCGCCTCGTCCGGCTCGAGGGGTTCGGGAAGCGCAAGCCCGACCAGCTCTCCGGCGGCCAGCGCCAGCCCGTCGCGCTCGCCCGCGCGCTCGCCAAGCGCCCCAAGGTGCTGCTTCTCGACGAGCCGCTCGCCGCGCTCGACAAGAAGCTCCGCGAGGAGACCCAGTTCGAGCTCATCAACCTGCAGGAGACGCTCGGCCTCACCTTCGTCATCGTCACGCATGACCAGGAGGAGGCGATGACGGTGGCCGACCGCATCGCCGTGATGAACCACGGCCGCATCGTCCAGATCGCCACGCCGGCCGAGATCTACGAGGCGCCGAGGACGCGCTACGTCGCCGACTTCATCGGGTCGGTGAACATCTTCGGCGGCACGGTGGAGCCCGCCGACGGCGCGGCCGTCGCCCTCGCCGGCGAGGACGGCTTCGCGCTCCGCGTCGCAAACGGAGCGCAGCGGCCGCCGCAGGGCGCGCCCGCCTGGATCGCGATCCGGCCGGAAAAGGTGCGGATCTCGCACGAGCCGCCGCCGGATCCGGCCCGCAACGCCGTCGCCGGCGAGGTCTGGGACATCGCCTATCTCGGCGACATGTCGATCTACAACGTCCGGCTCGCCAGCGGGAAGATCGTCCGCGCGAGCCTCCTCAACGCGTTCCGCACGGTGGAGCGCCCGATCAGCTGGGAAGACAAGGTCTGGCTGTCCTGGGCGGACGATGCCGGCGTGCTTCTGGCGGAATGAGCATGGCGGAGACGCGCACGCCGCTCCAGCGCCGGATCGTGACCTGGATCCCCTATTTCTGGCTCCTCGTCTTCTTCCTCGCGCCGTTCCTGATCGTCCTCAAGATCTCGCTCTCGGAAACGGCGATCGCGATGCCGCCCTACCGGCCCGTCTTCGACGGCCTGGCCGGCCTGTGGGCGAAGCTCGCGGAGCTCTCCGGCGCCAATTACGAATGGATCGCCGGCGACCCGCTCTACTGGCACTCCTACCTCTCGAGCCTCTGGATCGCCGCCGTCTCGACCCTCGTCACGCTCCTCGTCGGCTATCCGATCGCCTACGGCATGGCGCGCGCGCCGGCCGCATGGCGCCCCGCTCTCGTGATGTTCGTCATCCTGCCGTTCTGGACGTCGTTCCTGATCCGCGTCTATGCCTGGATCGGGATCCTGAAGCCGGAGGGGCTGCTCAACCAGTTCCTGCTCTGGACCGGGCTGATCGACCAGCCGCTCTTCATCATGAACACGAACACCGCCGTCTTCATCGGCATCGTCTATTGCTACCTGCCCTTCATGGTGCTGCCGCTCTACGCCACGCTCGAGAAGCTCGACCCGGCGCTCCTCGAGGCGGCGGCCGATCTCGGCGCCGGCGCCATCGCCCGCTTCTGGCAGGTGACCTTCCCGCTCTCGCTGCCGGGCGTTCTCGCGGGCTCGCTCCTCGTCTTCATCCCCGCGGTGGGCGAGTTCGTGATCCCGGACCTTCTCGGCGGGTCGCAGACGCTGATGATCGGCCGCACGCTCTGGAACGAGTTCTTCGCCAACCGCGACTGGCCGGTCGCGAGCGCGGTGGCAATCGTCCTCCTGCTCGTCCTCGTGATCCCGATCGTCCTCTTCCAGAACGCCCAGAAGCGGCTCGGGGAGGAGCGCTGAGATGCCCGCCTCCGAGAAGGAGCGCATGCTGGCCGGCGAGCTCTACGACGCCACCGACCCGGAGCTGGTGGCCGACATGGCGCGCGCGCAGGCGCTCCTGCGCGAGCTCAACCGGCTCGACATGGCCGATCCTGCGCGCCACGGCGCGATCCTCGCCGAGCTGTTCGGCGCGATCGGGGCGGACGTGGTCGTGAAGACGCCGTTCCGCTGCGACTACGGCAGCCAGATCCGGATCGGCGCCGGCACCTTCGTGAACTACGACTGCATCTTCCTCGACTGCGCCGCGATCGAGATCGGCGCACGCGTGCAGATCGCGCCGGGCGTGCACATCTATACGGCCACGCATCCGCTCGACGCCTCGGTCCGCGCGGAGGGCCTCGAGAGCGCGCTTCCGGTCCGGATCGGCGACGACGTCTGGATCGGCGGCAGGGCGGTCATCCTGCCCGGCGTGAGCGTCGGCGCGCGTGCGGTCATCGGAGCGGGCGCGGTGGTGGCGCGAGACGTTCCGCCCGACACGCTGGTCCTCGGCAGCCCGGCGCGCGTGGTGCGCAGGATCGGCGCCGGCGACCACACCGAGGGGGCGGCCTAGATGCGGCGGATGGGGTTCTTCAATCTCGCCGCGCTCGCGCTCGGCTTCGGCTTTCTCTACCTGCCGATCGTCATCCTGATCATCTATTCCTTCAACGCGTCGCGGCTCGTGACGGTCTGGGGCGGCTTCTCGACCCAGTGGTACGTCGCGATGCTGCACAACGGGCAGCTTCTCGACGCCGCCTGGGTCACGCTCCGCGTCGCGCTGCTCTCCGCCACGCTCGCGACCGTGCTCGGCACCATGGCGGCGATCGCCCTCGTCCGGCGCGGCCGCTTCGCCGGGAGGACCCTCTTCTCGGGGATGGTGGCGGCCCCGCTCGTCATGCCCGACGTCATCATCGGCCTGTCGCTGCTCCTCCTCTTCGTCGCGATCGGCTTCGACCGCGGCTTCTGGACCGTCGTGATCGCCCACACGACCGTCACGATGTGCTTCGTCGCCGTCGTGGTCCAATCGCGGCTCGCGAGCTTCGACTTCTCGCTCGAGGAGGCCGCGCTCGATCTCGGCGCCCCGCCCATCAAGGCCTTCTTCCTGGTCACGCTCCCGGTCATCTTTCCGGCCGTCGCGGCGGGCTGGATGCTCGCCTTCACGCTTTCGCTCGACGACCTCGTGATCGCGAGCTTCACCACCGGGCCCGGCGCCACCACGCTGCCGATGCGGATCTACAGCCAGGTCAGGCTCGGCGTGACGCCGGAGATCAACGCGGTCTCGACGGTCCTCGTCGGCATCGTGACCGCCGCCGTCATCGGCGCCTCGCTCTTCACCTGGATCCGCGCCCGGCGGGAGAAGCGGCCGGCGGCGTAGCCGGGACCGTTCCCGCCCGGACGAGTGCCGGGCAGAGACGCCTAGGCGGCGTCGAGCGGCGAGGCGGCATGCCGGCGGACCAGCGCCGGCAGCGAGGCGAGCAGCGCTCCTCCCGCGATGAAGGCGGCGGCGAGCGCAAGCCGCCCCGTCATCTCGGCGAAGCCGGCGACCACCAGGACGAAGGTCGAGAGGAGCGGCGCCGCATAGGAGGCGACCCCGAGCACCTGGATGTCGCCATGCTTCACGCCGTGGTCCCAGACGTAGAAGGCAGCCCCGACCGGCATCAGCCCGAGACCGAGCACCGCCAGCCATTCGCCGGCCCCGGACGGCCAGACCGGCGCCTCGACCAGGAGATGCGCCGCCGCGCTCGCGGCTGCCGTGGCGAGGCAGAAGCCCGCGACCACGCCTGTCGGCACCGCCGCGAACCGCCGCGAGAGGATCGAATAGGCCGACCAGGTGAGCGCGCATCCCGCCGCCGCGAGATAGCCCGGTCCGTAGCGCGGGTCGAAGCTGAGGCCGCCGCGCCCGACGATCAGCACCGTCCCGGCGAGGCCCATCAGCGCGCCGGCGACATGGTACCAGCGCAGCCTTTCGCCCGGCAGGAGCGCCGAGAGGACGACGATCATGAGCGGCCACAGATAGGCGATCAGGCTCGCCTCGACCGGCGGGGCGTGACGGAGGGCCGTGAAATAGAGCGCGTGGTAGCCGAACAGGCCGCCGACGCCGAGAAGCCAGACCGGCCAGGGCTGCCTCAGATCCCGCCACCTCCGCGTCGCAGCGAGCCAGAGAAGGCCGAGCACGCCGCCCACGAGGAACGCCATCGCGGAAAGCTGGAACGGCGGAACGGCACCGCTCGCCGCCGTGAAGAGCGCGAGGAGCGCCCACATGAGGATGGCGAGGAAGCCGATGAAGGTGGCGGCGCGGCGGCGTGAGGGCATGGCGTTCATCGTTCGGGGACCGAGCCATAGCGCCCCGGCCGGCGCGGCAAAAGGCCCCGCGCGGCCTCAGCTCTGCTTGCGGCAGAGATCGCGCCGGCCGTGAAACTCCGAGATCGAGCGATTGAGCTCGGCCCCGAAGATGAAGATCAGCGCCTGTATGTAGAGGAAGAACATCAGCGCGACGGTGCCGCCGAGGCCGGCATAGGTGGCGCTGTAATTTGCGATCTGGGAAAGGTACATTCCGAACAGCCGCCCGCAGATCCACCAGCCGACCAGGGTGACGAGGGCGCCCGTGGCGACGCTCTTCACGCGGCGCTTGCGTGCCGGCAGGACGAGATGGACGAGCGCGAGCGTGACGCCCATGATGATGACGATCAGGGCCTCGCGGGCAATCCTCAGGAGCCCGAGCTCGAAATGGACGTCGAGCACGCTCGCCTCCAGATAACGCAGCCAGACCGGCACGACGATCCCGAGGCTCGCCATCGCGAGCACGAAGAACATCCCGATGAAGACGAACAGGAGGTCGCTGCCGTAGCGGCGGATCGGGCCGCGGTCCTCGGCGCACCGATAGGCCCGGTTGAGCCCGTCGCGAACGGCCTCCACGCAGCCGGTGATCGAGATGAGCGTGACGGCCAGACCGAAGCTCAGGAGGCTGGTCTTGTTGGGCGTGGCGAAGATCCGCTGCAGCTCGGGCTGGATCGTCCTCACCATGTGCTCGGGGAAGGCGCCGAGGGCCTCCCGGCTGACATAGTCACCGAGCTGCGGGCCACCGACCAGGGCGCCGAGGGCGACCAGGAAGATCATGAAGGGAAAGAGCGCAAAGATCATCGAGAACGCGATCGCGCTCGCCACCATGACACCGTCGTGCCAGACGACGCCCACGATCGCGTTCCGCACGACGACGGTCGCGGCGTGGAGGAAGCGGGCAAGGAGCCCGAAGGCATCCGGCCGCTCGAGGCGGCGCGCAGGCTCGCGGTGCCGGTTCGGATGATGTTCGACTCCGACACTCATCGCGATCGCAACGGCCCCGCTTTGCCCGGGTTCCGGGCTCCGAACGAAGCCGTGCCGGCGATTCCGCGGCCCGGACGGACGGCGGTCAGCCGTTCGCCATGTACTGGCCGCCGTTGATCGACAGCACGGCACCGGTCATATAGGCGGCCGCATCCGATACCAAATAGGCGACGAGCGCCCCGATCTCCTCCGCCTTGCCGAGCCGGTTCACCGGCACGGCCGCGATGATGCCCTCGAGCACCTTCTCCGGCACCGCGGCGACCATGTCCGTGTCGACATAACCGGGGCAGATGCAGTTCACCGTGATGCCCTTGCGGGCATTCTCCAGCGCGAGCGCCTTGGTGAACCCGATCACGCCAGCCTTGGCGGCCGAATAGTTCGCCTGCCCGATCTGGCCCTTCTGCCCGTTGATCGAGGAGATGTTGACGATGCGTCCGTAGCCACGCTCGCGCATGCCGTCGATCACGGGCCGCGTCATCGTGAACATGGAATCGAGATTGGTCCGCAGCACGGCCGACCAGGCCTCGTAGTCCATCCTGTGGAACCAGCCGTCGCGCGTGATGCCCGCATTGTTCACGAGCACGTCGACGGGCCCGACTTCCGCCTCGACCCGGCGCACACCTTCCGCACAGGCCTTCGGGTCCGCTACGTCCCACCTGAAGACGGCGATGCCGGTCTCGTCCCGGAAGGCCTCCGCCTTTTCGGCATTCCCCGCATAGGTGACAGCGACCGAGCATCCGCACGCCTTCAGCGACCGGGCGATCGCCGCGCCGATGCCGCGCGTGCCGCCGGTGACCAGTGCAATCCTGGACATCCCCCCTCCCTGATTTCTTATCGTTTCTGACAAAACCGGCAGGCCGGGCGCTACGCCCGGCCGGCCGGCTCAGTCCCTCGCAACGCACATCGCGATGCCCATGCCGCCGCCGATGCAGAGCGTCGCGAGCGCCTTCTTCGCATCGCGGCGCTTCATCTCGAAGAGAAGCGTGTTGAGCACGCGCGCCCCGGACGCGCCGATCGGATGGCCGATCGCAATGGCGCCGCCATTGACGTTGACGCGCTCCGGATCCCAGCCGAGATCCTTGTTGACCGCGCAGGCCTGCGCGGCGAAGGCCTCGTTCGCCTCCACGAGGTCGAGGTCGTCCATCGACCAGCCCGCCTTCTCGAGCGCCTTGCGGGAGGCGGGAATGGGGCCGGTGCCCATGATCGCGGGATCGACCCCGGCCGTCGCCCAGGCGACGATCCGCGCGAGCGGCTCGACCCCGCGCCGCTCGGCCTCCGCCGCGGACATCAGCACGACGGCGGCGGCGCCGTCATTGATCCCGGACGCGTTGCCGGCCGTCACCGTGCCTTCGCGGTCGAAGGCGGGCCGAAGCTTCGCCACCGCCTCGATCGTCGTGCCGTGCCGGATATACTCGTCCTGATCGACGACGATGTCGCCCTTCCGGGTCTTCACCGTCACCGGGACGATCTCGTCCCTGAAGCGTCCGCCCTTCTGCGCCGCCTCGGCCTTGTTCTGCGAGGCGACGGCGAAGGCGTCCTGCTCCTCGCGCGTGATCTGCCACTGCCGCGCGACATTCTCCGCGGTCGTGCCCATGTGATAGCCGTGGAACGCGTCGAACAGGCCGTCCTTCAGCATGGTGTCGACCATGGCGTAGTCGCCCATCTTGACGCCCTGCCGCAGATGCGCGGCATGCGGCGCCATCGACATGGATTCCTGGCCGCCCGCCACGATGATCCCGGCATCGCCGGTCACGATCTGCTGCCAGCCGACGGCGACGGCGCGCAGCCCCGACCCGCAAAGCTGGTTGAGGCCCCATGCGGTGGCCTCCTTCGGCACGCCGGCGGCCATGGCCGCCTGACGGGCGGGATTCTGCCCCTGCGCAGCGGTGAGGATCTGGCCCAGGATCACCTCGTCCACCTCGTCCGGGGCGACCCCCGCGCGCTCGAGCGCGCCCTTGATCGCTGTGGCGCCAAGATCGTGCGCGGGAACGCTGGCGAACGCGCCGTTGAACGAGCCGACCGGCGTGCGGGCCGCGCTCGCGATGACCACTTCTGTCACGGAGACCTCCTGATTGCTTTCCGCCCCAGCCGGACGGGTGGGACCGGCGTCAGTCGGGTAGAAAGAGTCCGCCTCCGTCCGGTGTCAATCCAGCCCAACGAATTATGCGGGCGCGAAGGTTCTACCGCAGGCGCAAAATTGCTGGACCCATCCCGTCGGTTGTTCCATTCTCGACAGGCGTTTACGCCCGACGTAGCGCGGCGGGAGGTCGGTAAGAAATGGCCAATCAGAATCCGACGACGATCAAGAAATATGCCAATCGCCGGCTGTATCATACCGGCACTTCCACTTACGTGACACTAGAAGATCTCGCCCGGATGGTCAAGAACGGCGAGGAGTTCGTCGTGCAGGACGCCAAGACGGGGGAGGACATTACGCGCGCCGTGCTCGGCCAGATCATTTTCGAGCACGAGACGCGAGGGCAACATCTGTTGCCCATCGCCTTCCTGAGACAGCTCATAAGATTCTACGGCGACAGCATGCAGGCCGTGCTTCCGGCCTATCTCGAGACCTCGCTTTCCACCTTCACGCGCGACCAGGAAAAGCTCCGCGAGCAGCTCGCGAAGGCCTTCAAGGGCGACGCCTTCGGGGTGATCGAGGACCAGGCGCGGCGCAACATGGAACTGTTCCGGGAGGCGCTGAAGATGTGGATGCCCTTCGCGGAATCGGCCTCGCCCAAGGAGCAGGCGCGCGCGCCTGACCGCGACGGCGAGATCGACGCGCTCCGCAAGCAGCTCCAGGACCTTCAGAAGACGATCGACGGGCTCGCCAAGAAGGCCTAGCCGACCACCCGCAGCGCCGGGGCCGAGCCCGTCCCGGCGCGGACCTTCTGTATCGCCGGGGGGCCGAGATGACGGCCCTGCAGGCAGTCGACGCCGAGCGCGCACATCTCCGCCGCGAGGTCCTCCTCCTCGATCGGCCCGGCCACGACCTCGAGCCGGAAATGATGGGCGAAGTCCACGAGCGTCTTCAGATAGCCGCGCGTGGCCGGCGCGGCCCCGGCGCGGACGAAGGCCGGATCGAGCTTCACGATGTCGACCGGAAGCACGGCGAGATTGCGGAACGCGGTATGGCTCGCACCGAAGCGGTCGATCGCGATCCGGCAGCCGAGCGCGCGCAGCCGCGCCGTGAAGCGGGCCGCCGGTTCGGGATCGGCGGCGATCGCCGCCTCGGGGATTTCGACCACGAGCCGGCTCGTCCAGGCCGGCTGGCGGCGCAGCGCCGCCTCGAGGCCTTCGAGCCAGGCGCAGTCGAGCACCGTCTCCCGCGAGAGGTTGACGGAATGGACCGTGTGCTCCTCCGCCTCAAGGAGGCGGAACAGGAGGTCCTGCATCTTCAGGTCGATAAGCCGCATCAGCCCGAGCGCCTCGGCGACGCCGATCGCATCGGCCATCGCCACCGGCTCGCCGCCGGGACCTTCGAGGCGGGCGAGGCACTCGAAGAACGCGACCGCGCGGCCGGACGCATGGACCACCGGCTGCCTGGCGATCTGCAGGCGGTCCCGCTGCACGGCGTCGGCAAGCATCTCCGCGACGAGCGATTCCGCGATCCCGGGCGCGGCGCCCGCGCAGGCAGGGGGGCGGTGAAACAGGAAGCGGCCCGGGCCGAGCCGCCGGGCCCGCCGGCCGGCCCCGCGCGCCCGCACCAGGCAATCCTGCACGGTGGCCGCGTCCGAGGGCACCATCACGGCGCCGACGGTGGTGAGCGGAACGATCGGCTTGCCCGAGCCGAGGATGATCGGCTCGGCAATCTCGGACGAGATCCTGGCCACAGCGCGGCCGCCCTCCTCCGCGTCGGCGACGCGCAGCATCAGGCCGAGCTCGGTATCGGAGAGCCAGCCCACGAGATCGCCGCGCCGCACGATCTGGCGCGCGCGCTGGGCGAGCGCGAACTCCATCTCCCCGATCGCGACCGCGCCGTATGCCTCCGCCACCAGCCGGAGGTTCTCGGTGGAGACGAGCGCGAACACGAACGGCGTCCGATAATGCTGCGCCACGGTCAACAGCAGATCGAGCTGCTCCAGGAACGCCCCGCGGCGGGGCACGGTCTCAGACGCCGGCTGGCGTGCGGAGCGGGCCGGGGGAACGAGGCGGATCGCGCCGCGGGCGAGCGCGGGACGCCCGGTCTCGTCGGCGAACCAGACGCCGCGATCCTGCACCCAGATCCGCTGCGGAGCGCCCTCCTCGCCGAGCCGGAGGCAATAGACGACGTCGTAGGGAACGCCGGCGCCGTAATCGACGCCGATCGCGCTCAGCACGGCCTGATGCCGGTCGGTCAGGCTCTCCGGATCGACCAGACCGTCATAGGCCTTTCCGGAGGCGAATTTCTCGGAGCGTTCGGTGCGCAGGACGGCCCACAGGTTTTCCGACCAGCGCAAGCGGTCGCTCTCGAGGTCCCATTCGTAGAGCGCCTCTCCGATCGCCGTCAGGATCGCATGGCTGCCTTCGGCCCGGCGCCCGCCTGTCCGTTCCGGATTCTTCGCGGCGAGAACCGGCGTCAGGTCGGGCTTGAATTCCGGGCTGTCCGCATTTTCCTGCGGCGTCCGCTCATCGGTCACGAGGATCCCCCGCATGGCCGCCATGCGGCCGTGATTAAGGCATCCTGAGCGTACGAAGTAAAACCACGGTAAAGGGCTGGCGGCCCGCCCGGCCGGAAGCTTAATCCGGCCGCGGCCGCGGCACGGGCGCCGGGACACGGGATGCCGCCGCGCTCTCGAGCAGGTTGAGCGGCGCCTTCGTCGGGAAGGGCGGCTCCGGCGGCTTCTGCTCCGCCACGAAGGCCGTCGCGATCGGCGCCGGCGCGCTCGCCACCGCCGGAGGATTGGGCCGCATCTTCGGGAGCGGCGCCTGCGCGACCGCCAGCCCGCCGCCCGGCGCGGCACCTTCGGCCCCCCCGATGAAGACCCGGACGGGCGGCCCGAAGGCGATCTTCGGGCCGAGATGACTCGGCCGCACCTTGCCGCCCTCGTCGATCACGATCATGCCGTTCGGCAGCGTCTTGAACTCCGGCTCGTCGGAATCGGCCGCGCTCGCGGCCTTCCGATGCGCCTTCAGGTAGGGACACATGTCGAGCGGCTCCGGGAATTCCGCCCCGGAGGTGAGGCTCGCAAGCGTCGGCCGCCTCCCGCCGAAGAGCGCCCGCGACCGGAACCCCTTCTCCAGCAGCACCGCGGCCTGCTCGGCGCGCTCCAGCGCGCTGTAGGAGCCGAAGACGACGGCGAGCATCTCGCGCCCGTTCCGCTCCGCGGTCGCCACCAGGTTGAAGCCCGACGAGCAGATATAGCCCGTCTTCATGCCCGTGGTGCCCGGATAGCGCTCGACCAGGGTGTTGTAGTTCTTGAGGATCTTCTTCCCGATCTGGATCGCCGGAATCCGGAAATAGCCGCGATAGGCCGGGAAATCGGTGACAAGCGCACGCGCGAGGACCGCCATGTCGCGTGCGCTGCTGACATGGTTCGGATCCGGCAGCCCGTTCGGATTGGCGAAATGGGACGCGGTCATGCCGAGGCGGGCCGCCTGGGCGTTCATGCGCGCCGCGAAGCCCTCGACGCTGCCGCCCACGGTCTCCGCGACGGCGACCGCGATGTCGTTGGCGGACTTGACCAGGAGCATCTTCAGGGCGTTGTCGAGCGTCAGAACCGTGCCCGGCTTGAAGCCCATCTTGCTCGGCGGCTCGGAGGCCGCCCTGGCACTGACGACGACCGGCGAATCGAGCGTGAGCTCGCCCGCCTGGATCGCGCCGAACGTGACATAGGCCGTCATCAGCTTCGTCGTGGAGGCCGGATACCAGGGCCGCGCCGCGTCCCGCTCCTCGATCACCTCGCCGGTGCGGAGATCGACCAGCACGTAAGGTCCCGTCGCCGCGGCGAGCTCCGGAAGCGCCGGCGCGTCCTCGGCCGAAGCGGTCGCGACGCGAAGCGGGACCGCCAGGACGAGCAGGGCGAGGACGAAGGCCCATATCGGCGCGGCCAGCCTGGTTCGGTACGTCGGGGTCACGACGGCCTCTTCGGTTCGAGCGCCCTTTCCTACGCGATTTGCAGGAGCGCCGCACCCCCGTTTGCGGGAGCGCCGCACCCCCGTCGCTCCGGTTGTCAGGAATGCCGCACATCCTTAGCCTGGCCAGGACCCGCCGGAGACCAGACCATGCCCGTCCTCAACAGCATCGCAGAGCGCGCCGAGGAGATCGCCCACTGGCGGCGCGACTTCCACCGCCAGCCGGAGCTTCTCTACGAGGTGCACAGGACCGCCGCCGCGGTCGCCGCCAAGCTGAGGGCGTTCGGCTGCGACGAGGTCGCGGAGGGGATCGGCCGGACAGGCGTCGTCGGCGTGATCCGCGGCCGCGGCGGCGGCCGCCGAGGCGCCATCGGGCTGCGGGCGGACATGGACGCGCTTCCGCTCGAGGAGGAAAGCGGAAAGCCCTGGAGCTCGGAAGTGCCGGGCAAGATGCATGCCTGCGGCCATGACGGGCACACGGCCATGCTTCTCGGCGCCGCCCGCCACCTGGCGGAGACGCGCGCCTTCGACGGAACGGCCGTCGTGATCTTCCAGCCGGCCGAAGAGGGCGGCGGCGGCGGCCGCGCCATGGTGGAGGACGGCCTCATCGACCGGTTCGGCATCGAGGAGGTTTACGGGATGCACAACATGCCGGGCCTGCCGGTCGGGCATTTCGCGGTGCGGCCCGGGCCGATCATGGCCTCGGCAGACCATTTCACGATCATGGTGGAAGGACGCGGCGGACATGCGGCCAAGCCGCACTCCACCATCGACCCGATCATCGTCGGCACCCATCTCGTCCAGGCGCTGCAATCGATCGTCGCGCGCAACGTCGACCCGCTGAAGAGCGCGGTCGTCTCCGTCACGACGTTCCATGCCGGCGAGGCCTTCAACATCATCCCGTCCCGGGCGAAGATCACGGGCACGGCGCGGGCGCTGGAGCCGGTCGTCCGCGACATGCTGGAGCGCCGGATCAGCGAGATCGTTCAGAACGTCGCCGCCGCCTACGGCGCGTCCGCGGAGTTTGCCTACCTCCGGAACTACCCGGTCACCGTCAACGATGCCGGCGCGACCGCCCGCGCGGTTGCCGCCGCAGGCGAGGTCGCGGGCGCGGCGGCCGTGGACGAGAACTGCCCGCCGACTATGGGCGCGGAGGACTTCTCCTTCATGCTGGAGATGCGCCCGGGGGCGATGATCTTCCTCGGAAACGGCGACAGCGCGGGACTGCACCACCCGGCCTACGACTTCAACGACGCGGCCATCCCCTACGGGGCATCCTACTGGGTGCGGCTGGTCGAGAGCCGGATGCCGATCTGACCGCGATCGGGGGGAAGCGGCCCGGGATCATCCGAGCCGTTCCAGGGCGCGGCGATGTTCGGCCGCCGAATCCTCCGAAAAGCAGCAGAAGACGACGTCCCTGAGGCTTCCCGGCCCGGCGCGGACGAATGCGGCGACCGCGTTCACCGCCCGGTCGGCCGCCTCCGCGGGCGGATAGCCGTAGATCCCTGTCGAGATCGCCGGAAAGGCGATGCTCGCCAGCCGATGCTCCGCGGCAAGCGCGAGCGAGGAGCGGTAGGCGGCGGCGAGGAGCTCCCCCTCCCCCGCCGTGCCGCCCCGCCAGACCGGCCCGACGGCATGGATCACATGGCGGGCGGGCAGGCCGTAGCCCGCCGTGATGCGGGCATCCCCGGTCGGGCAGCGCCCGATCCCCCGGCATTCCTCCGCAAGCCGCGGACCGGCGGCGCGGTGGATGGCGCCGCATACGCCGCCGCCGGGCGCGAGGCCTTCATTGGCCGCGTTGACGATCGCGTCCACCTCAAGCGTCGTGATGTCCGCGACCACCACGCGCAGCCGGACGGGGCCGAGCACGCGCTCGTTCATCTCGTTCCGGCGGCCGGACCGCCCTGCCCGCAGGCGGCCGCCCGCTGTCCGGCGTCAGGCGGCATCCGCGGCGGCCATGTCGACCTCGCGCCGGCGGCCGATCCCGACCCCGAAATGGCGGAAGCCGTGCGCCTCCACCTCGGGGCTCTTGTAGATGTTCCTCAGGTCGAAGAAGGCGGACCCTTTCATGAGCCGCCGCAGCCGTACCAGGTCGAGCGCACGGTAGACGTCCCATTCGGTGATGATGACGAGGGCGTCCGAGCCCTCCGCGGCGTGATAGGGACCGTCGCACCACTCGACGTCCGAAAGCAGCCTGGCCGCCTCCTCCATGCCTTCCGGATCGTGCGCCCTGACGCGGGCGCCGGCCGCCTGGAGCGCCGGAATGATGGCGAGCGACGGCGCCTCGCGCATGTCGTCCGTGTTCGGCTTGAAGGTGACCCCGAGCACGGCGATCGACCTGCCCTCGACGGGACCGAGCGTCTCCAGGATGCGCTCGGCCATGGCGCGCTTGCGCGCCTCGTTGACGGCCACCACCGTCTCGACGATCCGCACCGGCGCGCCCGCGCCCTTTGCCGTGTTGAGGAGGGCGAGCGTGTCCTTCGGGAAGCAGGAGCCGCCATAGCCCGGACCGGCATGCAGGAACTTCGACCCGATGCGCCGGTCGAGCCCTATCCCGCGCGCCACCTCCTGCACATTGGCGCCCACCTTCTCGCAGAGATCGGCGATCTCGTTGATGAAGGTGATCTTGGTCGCAAGGAACGCATTCGCGGCGTACTTGATGAGTTCCGCCGTCTCCAGGCCGGTGAAGAGGATCGGCGTCTCATTGAGCGAGAGCGGCCGGTAGAGGCGGCGCATCGCATCCTTCGCCGCCTCGCTCTCCGCCCCGACCACCACCCTGTCGGGCCGCTTGAAGTCCTCGATCGCCGAGCCTTCGCGCAGGAATTCCGGATTGGAGGCGACCTCCACCGCGGCATCGGGCCGGATCGCCTTGATCCGGCGCAGCACCTCGCGGTTGGTGCCGATCGGCACGGTCGACTTGCAGACGACGACGCAGGGCTCCGTCCACGCCCGCGCGATCTCCTCGGCCGCCGCGTAGACATAGGTGAGATCGGCGAAGCCGTCGCCGCGCCGCGCCGGCGTTCCGACCGCGATGAAGACCGCCTGCGCCCGGTCCATCGCCACCGGCAGGCTGGTCGAGAAGGAGAGCCGCCCGGCCAGACGGTTGCGCGCCACGAGATCCTCGAGGCCCGGCTCGTAGATGGGAATCTCGCCCTTCTCCAGACGCGAGACGCGCTCCTCGTCCTTGTCGACCACCACGACCTCGTGGCCGAAATCGGAGAAGCAGGCACCGGAGACGAGGCCGACATAGCCGGCCCCGATCATCACGATCTTCATTGCATCATCCTTTCGATCGCGCGCGATCCGCCGGCGGCGAATTCCGAGCCGACGCCGCGGGCCTCATGTCGCAGCCCGCAGAGGAACGGCCCTCGCCGCCTGGCTGGTCGTCGACATGCATTCGCTGAAATAGGAGATCGTCCGCTTGAGGCCCACATCGAGATCGACCGACGGTTCCCAGCCGAGCAATTCCCGCGCCTTCGTGATGTCGGGCCGGCGCTGGCGCGGGTCGTCCTGCGGCAGCGGCCGGAACTCGATCCGCGATCCCGACCCGGTGTAGCGGGCGACGAGCTCCGCGAGCTCGCGGATCGTGAACTCGCGGGGATTGCCGAGATTGACCGGCCCATTCACCTCTCCTGGCGCGTCCATCAATCCGATCAGACCCTCGATCAGATCCGACACGTAACAGAAGGAGCGCGTCTGGTCGCCCTGCCCGTAGACGGTAATCGGCCTCCCCGCCAGAGCCTGCACGATAAAATTGGAGACGACGCGTCCGTCGTTCGGATGCATGCGCGGGCCATAGGTGTTGAAGATCCGCGCCACCCTGATCTCCAGACCGTGCTGGCGCTGGTAATCGAAGAACAGCGTCTCGGCGCAGCGCTTGCCCTCGTCATAGCAGGAGCGCGGGCCGATCGGATTGACGCGGCCCCAATAGTCCTCGCGCTGCGGATGGACCTCCGGGTCGCCGTAGACCTCGCTCGTCGACGCCTGCAGGATCCGCGCCTTGAGCCGCTTCGCCAGGCCGAGCATGTTGATCGCGCCGTGGATGCTCGTCTTCGTGGTCTGCACCGGGTCGTGCTGATAGTGAATCGGGCTTGCCGGGCAGGCGAGGTTGTAGATCTCGTCCACCTCGACGAAGAGCGGGATGGTGATATCGTGACGCATCACCTCGAAACGAGGGTTCGAGAGCAGATGCGCGACGTTCATTCGCGTTCCGGTGAAGAAATTGTCGACGCACAGGACTTCGTGTCCGCGCGCAAGCAGCGCCTCGCAAAGATGGGAGCCGAGAAAGCCCGCGCCGCCGGTGACGAGGATACGCTTATTCCAATGCTTCATGGTGCGAATGACCTCACGCTCGACGAGTTGCCATCAGGGATGCCGGCAGAAGCGATCCGGCCTGCGGGCCCCGCAAGCCGACCGCCCGGAACTACCGGCCCCGAAGGGAAACTGGCGCAGCTAAGAAAGACGGCAATTCCACTCTGGACAGCTTTGTTGCTCGGGGCGCTTCCGGACGCGCCGGCAACCGCGTTCGACTGCACGCAAGGCCGGGAACAGGGGATCGGCATCGCCGCGCCGGACGCGCGCACGATCCGGCTCTCCGACGGCAGGCTGCTCAGCCTCGCATCGGTGGAGCCCTTCTCCATCCTCGCCCCGGGGATCGCCGATGCCGAGACGCGCGCCGCCCTCCGGCTGGCGGAGCTCGCGCGGGGGCCCCTCACCTTCACCCCGGTCTCCGGCAGGCCGGACCGCTACGGCCGGCTCCCTTCGCTCGTCTTCGGCCCCGGCGGGCTGCTGCAGGCGGAACTCGCCGAGGCGGGGCTCGCAATCGGCGTCCCGACCTCCGAGGACCCGCCCTGCCTTGCGCTCGTCACGGCCGCGGAGGAGCGCGCCCGGAAAGGGGGCGCCGGCTTCTGGGGCGAAGCGCCGGGCGGGAGCCTCGTCTCCGGCACCTGGAACATGCCCGGCGGGCGCAGCGATTTCGTGATCGCGGAAGGCCGCGTCGAGTCGGTTGGGATCAGGCCGCGCCGTACTTATCTCAATCTCGGCGGATCCTGGTCGAAGGATCTCGCAATCGTCATCGAGAGTGCGCAGCGTGAACGCTTCGGGACGGATTCGGAGATCAACGCCCTCGTCGGCCGCTTCGTCCGCGTGCGCGGCTTCCTCGACGGCGACGACCGGCCGCGCCTTGCTGTGCGCTCGCCGCTACAGATCGAGATTATCGATGGCTCGGAACGACAAACACGGTGATGTCGCCTTGATTCCGGCTGGCCCGCAGCGCAAGCGGGGTGCGATGCGTCGCATTCTACCGATCCTCGTCCTCGCGCTGGGCCTCTCCGGCTGCCAGATGACATCCGTTCCGGCCACCGTGCCGGCGCGCGTCGAGCCGGTGGCGGTCACGCCGAAGCGGCTGCCGTCGCGCGTCGAGGAGGTGATCGGCGAGCGCGAGAACCCGCGCGTCGTGGCGGAGTTCGGCGGCGTCTACAGGAACCCGCAGGTCGAAGCCGCCCTCGTGAAGGTCGTCTCCAGGCTCGTCGCCGCCTCGGACGATCCTTCGCGCCACTACAAGGTGACGATCCTCAACTCGCCGGTGGCGAACGCCTTCGCACTGCCGGGCGGCTATCTCTACATCACGCGCGGCCTGCTCGCGCTGACGAACGACAGCTCGGAGCTCGCGGCCGTGCTCTCGCACGAGATCGCCCACGTGATCGCCAACCACGCGGTCGCCCGGGCGCGGGTGATCGAGCAGGCCGACATCGTGGAGAAGGTGGCGAGCGACGTCCTCAGCGACCCCGTGGCGCAGCAATCGGCGCGCCTGCGCTCCCGCGTCACGGTCGCCCGCTTCTCGCAGGACCAGGAGGTCGAGGCCGACCGCATCGGCATCATGATCGCCGGGCGCGCCGGCTTCGACCCGTTCGCCGCGTCGCGCTTCCTGGACAGCCTCGAACACTATGCGGAGTTCCGCTCCGCGACCGGCAGCCGCGACGAGCCGAAGAGCTTCCTCGCCTCGCATCCGACCGCGCTCGAGCGGCGCGAGCTCGCGCTCCGGGCCGCGCGGCAGTTCGGCGCACCGGGCACCACCCCGGGCGACCGCAATTCCTATCTCGCCGCCCTCGACGGCCTCGTCTACGGGGACGACCCGGGCGAAGGCTTCGTGCGCGGGCGCGAATACCTGCATCCCCGGCTTTCGATCAGGTTCAGCGTGCCGGAGCCGTACCGGCTCGAGAACACCAAGGAGGCCGTGCTTGCCGCGGCCGGGCCCAACACCGCCATGCGGTTCGACGGCGTGCCGGTCCCTGCCGACACCTCGCCCTCCGACTATCTCGCCTCCGGCTGGGTGAACGGGCTCGTCGACGGCTCGATCCGCGAGACGACGGCCAACGGCCTGCCCGCGGCCACGGCGGAAGCGCGCGCCGGAGACTGGTTCTTCCGGATCGGCGCGGTGAGGGTCGGGTCGAGCATGTACCGGATGATCTTCGCGGACCGCTCGAGCGACGAGGCGATCGCGGCCGCGCTCGACGAGACGCTCGCCTCGTTCCGCCGGCTGACCCCGCAGGACAGCGCGCGGCTGCGCCCGCTCACGATCGAGGTGGTCGACGTGAAGCCCGGCGACACCGTCGCGAGCCTGGCGGCGCGGATGCAGGGCACCGACCGGCGGCTCGAGCTCTTCCGGCTGCTCAACGGTCTCGGCGAGCAGGACGTGGTGAGCCCCGGCGAGAAGGTGAAGCTCGTCCTCGAGTGAGGCTCAGCCGAGACGCGCGAACGGGGCGAATTCGAGAACGACCCGCTCGTAGACGCCCCGCTTGAACGGGATGACGAGGTCGGCGACCCGGTCGAGCCGCTCCCACCGCCAGGCGCTGAATTCCGCCGCATGGCCATGGCCGGGAGCGGCGATGTCGATCTCGCTCTCCTCGCCCTCGAACCGGAAGGCGAACCATTTCTGCGTCTGCCCGCGATAGCGGCCCTTCCAGGCGCGCGCCGCGGCGGCGCCCGGCAGATCGTAGCAGAGCCAGTCGCGCGATTCTCCGAGCAGCGAAACGGTGCGGATCCCGGTCTCCTCGAAGAGCTCGCGCCGCGCGGCCTGAAGCGGGGTCTCGCCCGGATCGATGCCGCCCTGCGGCATCTGCCACTGATACTGGCTGCCGTCGGTCTCCGCGCTTCCCTTGCGCTTGCCGATGAAGACGGCGCCCGCCGGGTTGAAGACGGCGAGGCCGACGCAGCGCCGGTAGCTTGGATCGTGGGCGGACACGGGATTCCTCTGCCTTACCTGGCGAGCGCCGCGCTGACCGGGACAAGGCTTATGCCGCGCGCCTCGGCCTCCGGGATCCAGGCCGCAAGCGCCTGGATCGTGGTGGGAAAGGCGCTCGCCACGCCGACGGCGACGCCGCCGCGGCGCCGGGCGAGCGCCTCCAGCGCGGAGAGCTCCTTCGCGATCGCGTCCTTCGATCTCACCGCATCGACGACCTTGTCCGCCACCACGACCGGGACGCCGGTCTCCTCTCCGACCCGGCGCGCCACGCTGCCGGGCGAGGTGCCGTCGTCGATATAGGCGAGCCCGCGGCCGCCGATCTCCGCGAGCAGGTCGCGCATCGCCGGCTCCTCGCTCGCGAAGCGCGCGCCCATGTAGTTCATCACCGCCGTGTAGCTGGTGATGCGGCCCATCGACCAATGCAGATCGCGGATGTTCGCGTCCGGCTCGGCACTGGCGAGCAGCGTGTGCTCGCCCGGATCCACCTGCGGATAGCCGAGCGGCTCGAGCGGGACCTGCACGACCACTTCGTGCCCGTCCTCGCGCGCACGGGTCACCCAGCGGTCGAGGCTGCTGCCATAGGGGGCGAAGGCGAGCGTGACGTCCGGGGGGAGCGTCTGGATCGCCTGCTGCGTCCCGGTCTGGCTGATGCCGAGCCCGCCGAGCACGAGCGCGATCCGCGGGCTGTTCGGCCCGGCGCCCGCGACCGAACCGGCCGGCGAGCGGGCATAGGCGTCGAGCGGCCGGAGCCCGTCGCCGGAAATCCTGGGAAGCGGGCCGAAACTGCTGCTTTCCAGGAGCTCGGGGAGCGGCTGCGAACCCGCCCGCCTGAACGCCGGCGAGGCGGAACTGCCGGCGAAGGCGGCGAGATCGGGACCCGTTTCCGTACCGGCGGCCGGTGCGGCGGCGCGGCCCGGCCTGTCCGCCTCGGCCGGCGCCTTGCCGATCGAGGCCGTATTGTCCGGCGAGGCGTCCGCGATGGCGACGACCGCCTGGAAGCGTCCGCCGGCCGGGTCGTCGACCACCGCCACCCAGATCAGCGCCAGGGCGGCGAGCACGCAGCCGAGGGTGACGACGGCCGGGATCACGATCCCCGTCGGTCCCCGCCCGGTGGAGCGGGGCCGTCGGTTCCGCAGCGGCTGGTTGAGATCGTTCGCCGACATACCCCTGACGGAAGGAAGCGCGGCGCGCGCGGCGCGCCGGCCGAATCGTCAGTTAGGTATACCCTGCTCCGGGTGCGCCGGGAATCGGCTGTTCACCTGAATGCCGCGCAGGAGGTCGAAAGCATAGTTGAGCTGCTTGTCGTCCTTCGGGTCGGGCGGAACGTAGGCGGAGGAGCCGCCGCCATGGCTCTTCTCCTCGTCGGTCGCCTCGCCGGCCTGATCCTGGATGGCCTTCTCCTCGTTCTTCTTCGCCTCGAGCGCCTTCCGCTCTTCGTCGTTGAGGAGGTGACCCCTCAGGTCGGCCTCGCTCGTCGTGTCGAGCTTGCCCTTGAGATCGTCCGGGATGTCCTGGTTGATCTCGATGTCCGGCTCGATCCCCTTGGCCTGGATCGAGCGCCCCGACGGCGTGTAATAGCGCGCGGTGGTGAGGCGGATCGCCCCGTTCCGGCCGAGCGGGATGATGGTCTGCACCGAGCCCTTCCCGAACGAACGCGTGCCGACGATCGTCGCCCGCCGATGGTCCTGCAGGGCGCCGGCAACGATCTCCGAGGCCGATGCGGAGCCGCCGTTCACCAGCACGATGACCGGCTTCTTGTCCGCGAGATCGCCCGGCCGCGCCGTGAAGCGCTGGGCGTCCTCGGGCTTGCGGCCGCGCGTGGAGACCACCTCCCCGTTGTCGAGGAAGGCGTCGCTCACGGAGATCGCCTGATCGAGCAGCCCGCCCGGATTGTTGCGGAGATCGACCACGAAGCCCTTCAGCTTGTCGGCCGGCACCGTCTTCTCGATGTCGGCGAGCGCCTGGTCGAGGCCGTCGGTGGTCTGCTCGTTGAACTGGCTGATCCGGATGTAGCCGACATCGTCCTCGACGCGGTACTTCACCGACTTGATGCGGATGATGTCGCGCCGGACCTTGATCTTGAGCGGGTCCTCGGCGCCTTCGCGGCGGATGGTGAGCTGGATCTCGGAATTGACCGGGCCACGCATCTTGTCGACAGCCTCCCGCAGCGTGAGGCCCTGGATCTCCTCGCCGTCGAGATGGGTGATGATGTCGCCCGCGAGGACGCCGGCCTTCTGCGCCGGGGTGTCGTCGATGGGCGTGACGACCTTGAGCAGGTCGTTCTCCATCGTGACCTCGATCCCGAGCCCGCCGAACTCGCCGCGGGTCTGCACCTGCATGTCGCGGAAGTTCTTCGGATTGAGATAGCTCGAATGGGGGTCGAGCGAGGTGAGCATGCCGTCGATGGCGCTCTCGATCAGCTTCGATTCGTCGGGCTCCTCGACGTAATTGCCGCGGATCCGCTCGAACACGTCGCCGAACAGGTTCAGCTGCCGGTACGTGTCCGTACCTGCCGCGGTGGCATTCCCGAAGCCCGCGACCTGGGATGCGCTTCCGACGGCGAGGGCGCCGATCACGACGCCTGCGGCCAAATGACCAAACTTGCCTATCATCCTCTCACCTCGTCGTCGCCGCCCCGGCCCCACCAAGGTGTGGGATCGATCGCAGCACCATCCTTCCGGAACTCCACATATAGGATGGGTTGGGCGGAATTCGGGTCGACATCGCCGATGCTCGCGAGCCTTCGCGCGCCCATCACGGCGACAGGTTCCCCAGAGAGGACGAACTGACCCAAAGCCGCATCGATCCGTTCCATGCCGGCCAAGACGATATGATAGCCATCGCCGGTATTCAGTATCAAGACCTGGCCGTACGAACGGAACGGGCCGGCATAGACCACCCAGCCGTCGGCCGGCGACACCACGCTCGCGCCAGGGAAGGCGGCGATGGAGAGCCCCTGGGCGGCGCCGCCGAGACCGTCCGGCTGCCCGAAGCCGAGCATGTCCTGGCCGGCCACGGGCTTCGTGAGCAGCCCCTTCGCGTCGGCGAACCGCACCGCAGGCGCGATCCGGCTGGTGTCGGCGAAGCGCCGCTTCGCCTCGGTGCGGTTGGCGGGCTTGCTGATCTCGCCCGTCTTCGCCGCCTGCCTGCCGGCCTCGGCCGCGCTGCCGAGCTCCTTCTCGAGCGAACCGATGAGCTGGCTGAGACTCTCGGCCTGCTCGGCGAGCTCGGCCGATTTCTGCTGCTCGGCGCGGAGCGCGGCCTCGGTCTGCCGGCGCTGCTCGCGCTTCGTCTTGACGAGGATATCGATCCGGCTCTGCTCCTCGCCGAGCGCCGCGTAGCGCTGCTTGAGCCGCTCCCGCTCCTCTCCGATCCGCGCGCCGAGCTGCGTCAGCTCCTGGAGATCGGCGGCGAGCGCTTCCGCCTCGACCTTGATCTCCGGCAGCACGGCGCTCGCCAGGATCGAGCTCCGGATCGCCCCGACCGCATCCTTCGGCTGCGAGAGGAGCGCCGGCGGCGGGCTCCGCCCCATCCGCTGAAGCGCCATGAGCACGTCCACGAGCACCGCGCGCCGGTTGGCGAGCGACTGCCGCACGCCGTCCTCGTTGGCGTGCAGCCGGTCGAGGCGCATCTCGATCTCGCCGATCTCCGATTCCGTCCGGCGCATGCGCTCGGCCGTGGCGATGAGATCGCTGCTGAGCTTCGCCCGGTCGGTCTCAAGCCCCTCGATCTCGGCCCGGAGAGCCGCCTGCCGCTTCTCGGAGACGACCATCGACCGCCGGATCGAATCGAGCTCCGACTGGCGCAGGCGCCGGCGCTCCTCCGGGCTTACCGCCGCGACCTCGGTCGCCGCCGCCTCCCCGCCGGACGGCGGGCCCGGCGTTTCGGCATCGCGCGCGCAGGCGGCCGCGACCGGCCATGCCGACAGGCAGGCGCCGAGCAGGCCGCCGAACGCTCGCAACAGGAATTCGCGATTCGCCATTGTCCGAATCTGCCACGCGCCGAGCGCCGCTTCACGCGCGATGGTACGGATGCCCCGAGAGAATGGTCATGGCACGATAGAGTTGCTCGGCCAAGAGGATGCGCGCGAGCTGGTGGGGCCAGGTCATGCGCCCGAAGGCGATCGCGGCGCCGGCGCGGCCGCGCAGCGCATCGCCGTGGCCGTCCGCGCCCCCGATCGCGAAGCAGGCCCGGCGGCAGCCGGCTTCCGCCCGCTTCCGCAGGAGCGCCGCGAAGGCCGCGCTGGTGAGCTCGTCTCCGCCCTCGTCGAGAAGGACGAGAAAATCGTCCGCCGCGACCTGGGCGAGCAGCGCCTCCGCTTCCTGCGCCTTGCGCTCCTCGGGCCGCGGGGCGCGTCCCTCGCTCAGCTCCGCGACCTGGAAGCCTCGGAACCCCAGCCCGCGCCCGACCGCCTGCGCCCGCTCGAGATAGCGGCGGCAGAGCTCCGATTCCGGGCCCGCCTTCAGCCGACCGACGGCCAGGAGGGCAATTTCCATTCGCCCTCAGGCAGTCGCGCGGCGATCCGAATAGGGCTCGGCCGCCCACATCTTCTCGATGTTGTAGAATTCGCGCACTTCGGGCCGGAATACGTGCACGATCACGTCGCCGACGTCGATCAGGACCCAGTCGCAATGCGGGAGTCCCTCGACCCGGACCGGGCCGAAGCCCGCGCCCTTGAGGTCCTTCACCAGGTGATCCGCGATCGCCGCGACATGCCGGTGCGACCGACCGGAGGTCACGACCATGTGATCGCCCAGCGAAGACTTCTCAGCGATGTCGATCTGGACGGTGTCTTCGGCCTTCGCATCCTCGAGGCTGGAGAGGATCGTGGCCAAAGGGCTGGCCGGGGCATTGTCCGCACCCGGTATTGCCCCAGAAGGCGCGTGCACAACGCCGCCTTCTTCATATCGGGCACTAGTCAGGGTCTGGTCCTCTTTCGTCGTAACCCTTGATGATGTGGCACTGCGCCACGCCCCCAAGATAGGTCTTCAGACGTGAACATTTCAAGACGCGACGATGCGCGGCGGACTTGTCGAAGACCGCACCGCGGTGGACGAAAGCCGGGTGCGCGGACCGGTCAGATAGACCCAGGCGGGCGGCGCGAGGTCTGCAAGGACATGGCTCTCCGCCTCGGGAATGCGCCAGCGCGCGAGCCTGTGCGCGGCCCGGGCGGCGAGCGGCGCGGCGAGGCTGCCCGGCCGGTTGACCACCGCCAGGGGAACCGTCCCGGCGATCGCCTCGAACCGTTCCCAGCGGTCGAACTGGCAGAGATTGTCGCTGCCCATGATCCAGACGAATCGCACGAGCGGCAGCCGCTCGGCGAGCCAGGCGACGAGATCGGCGGTGAAGCGCGTTCCGATCTCCGCCTCAAGCCCGGTCACGGCAATGCGCGGATGCCTCGCCACCGCCGCCGCCTGCGCCATGCGCTCGCGCTGCGGCGGCAGCCCGCCCGTCATCTTCAGCGGATTGCCCGGGGTGACGAGCCACCAGACCTGGTCGAGCGAGAGGCGCCTCAGCGCGAGCAGGCTGACATGCCGGTGGCCCGCATGCGCCGGGTTGAAGCTGCCGCCATAGAGCCCGACCCTCAGCCCCGCCGGATGCGGCGGCAGCCCGCGGAAGACCCGGCTGCGGAGGACAGGCTCCGTCAAGGACGGGTCTGGCCGGTCCCGCGCACGCGGTACTTGAAGCTCGTGAGCTGCTCGACTCCGACCGGGCCGCGCGCATGCATCTTGCCGGTCGCGATGCCGATCTCCGCACCCATGCCGAACTCGCCGCCATCCGCGAACTGGGTCGAGGCGTTGTGCATGACGATGGCGGAATCGACCTCGTTCAGGAAGCGCTCGGCAGCCGCCGCATCGTCCGTGACGATCGCGTCGGTGTGGTGCGAGCCGTAGCGGGCGACGTGGGCGATCGCGGCGTCGAGCCCGTCGACCACCCGCACGGCGATGATCGCGTCGAGATATTCGGCGTACCAATCCGCCTCGGCGGCCGCCTTTGCCGCGGGAACCGCCGCGCGGACGTGCTCGTCGCCACGCACCTCGCAGCCGGCCTCGATCAGCGCCTCCACGAGCGGCTTCAGATGCGTGCCGGCGATCGCCGCGTCGACGAGCAGCGTCTCCGCCGCGCCGCAGATGCCGGTGCGGCGCATCTTGGCATTGACCACGATGCGCTTCGCCATCTCCAGATCGACCGGCCCGCGGACATAGACGTGGCAGACGCCTTCGAGATGCGCGAAGACCGGGACGCGCGCCTCCTCCTGGACGCGCGCGACGAGGCTCTTGCCGCCGCGCGGCACGATCACATCGAGATTGCCGTCGAGGCCGCGCAGCATGGCGCCGACCGCCGCGCGGTCGGTGGTGGGGACGAGCTGGACGGCGTCTTCCGGCAGTCCGGCCGCCTGCAGCCCCTCCGCGAGGCAGGCATGGATCGCGGCGGAGCTGCGATGGGTATCCGAGCCGCCGCGCAGGATCACGGCATTGCCGGCCTTCAGGCAGAGCCCGCCGGCATCGGCGGTCACGTTCGGCCGGCTCTCGAAGATCACGCCGATCACGCCGATCGGGGTGCGCACGCGCTCGATGCGGAGCCCGTTCGGACGGTCCCATTCCGCCATGACGGCACCGACCGGATCGGGAAGCGAGGCGATCGCCTCGAGCGAGGCGGCGATCGCCTCGATCCGCGCGGGATCGAGCGTGCCGCGGTCGATCATCGCCGCGCTGGTGCCGGCCGAGCGCATCGCCGCCACGTCCTCTTCATTCGCGGCAAGGAGCTCCGCCTGCCGCCGGCGAAGCGCCGCGGCGGCCTCGGTGAGCGCGCAATTCTTCGCCGCGGAGCCCGCATTGGCAAGCGCGGAAGCGACGAGGCGCGCCTTCTCGCCGATCCGGCGCATGACGGTCTCGACCGGCTCGCGCTCGGCCCCGACGACCGCATAATCCTTGCGCTTGGCTTGCATCTTCATCCCGTTCCGTCGACGCGATCGATGGTCGCGCTCCTATAGCGCAGCCAAGCCGGCCTGTCTCGCCGGCAGGCGCACGCCCTTCGCGCCTAGCCTTCGCGGAGCACCATGTCGTCGCGATGGACCATCACGGACCGGCCGGGATAGCCGAGGATGCCCTCGATCTCGTGGCTGCGGCGGCCGGCGATCTTCTGCGCCTCGGCGAAATCGAAGGCGACGAGGCCGCGGCCGAGTTCCGCGCCGTCGCCGTTGACGATGATGACGGCGTCGCCGCGGCCGAAGCTGCCCGTCACGTTCACCACGCCGGCGGGGAGCAGGCTCTTGCCGGAGCGGAGCGCCGCCGCGGCGCCGCGATCGACCACGACGGTGCCGCGCGGCTCGATATGGCCGGCGATCCAGGCCTTCCGCGCGGAGGCGGGCGTCGCAAGCGGATCGAACCACGTGGCGCGCGCGCCGCCGTCGATCGCCGCGAGCGGATTGGCGACGCGGCCGCTCGCGATCACCATCGCCGCGCCCGCGGCGGTGGCGATCTTGCCGGCCTCGATCTTGGTCTTCATGCCGCCGCGCGAGAGCTCGGACCCCGCCGCCCCGGCCATCGCCTCGATCTCGGCCGTGATCGCCGGCACGTGCGGGATGAAGCGGGCGCCGGGATCCTGCTGGGGCGGGGCGCTGTAGAGCCCGTCTATGTCGGAGAGGAGGACGAGGCAGTCGGCGCCGACCATGGCGGCGACGCGCGCGGCAAGACGGTCGTTGTCGCCGTAGCGGATCTCGTTGGTGGCGACGGTGTCGTTCTCGTTGATGATCGGCACGGCGCGGAGCTTGAGGAGCGTCCCGATCGTGGCGCGGGCGTTGAGATAGCGGCGGCGCTCTTCGGTGTCGCCGAGCGTGAGGAGGATCTGCGCGGCCGCGAGCCCGCGCTCCGCGAGGGCGCCCGCCCAGGCGCCGGCGAGCGCCACCTGGCCGACCGCCGCCGCCGCCTGCGCCTCGTCGAGCTT
>NZ_SPKJ01000045.1 GCF_009866965.1 Propylenella binzhouense
CCGCGGAGCGCCTCCGTCAGCCGCGCCGCGTCCGGCCGCGGGGCGTCGCGCAAGGCGGTCACCGGCGCCGCCACCCGCATCGGCGTCGCCTCGCCGAAGCGCGCCGCCGCGACCCGGCCCTTGAGCGCGATGTCGGCGAGATCGGGCCGGAAGGCGTTCCGCCGCGGATCGAGGGGCGTCACGGCATCCTCCGCCGTCTCACGAATGGCGGGCCCGCAGGAGATGGTAGAGCGCCCGGATCGCCTGCGCCTCGCCGCCCTCCGGCCCGTACGGCCGGGCGCTCGGGTTCCAGGCGAATATGTCGAAATGCGCGTAGGTCTTCGCCTTCTCGACGAAGCGGTCGAGGAACAGCGCCGCCACGATCGAGCCGGCATGCGAATTGTGCGAGATGTTCCCGAGATCGGCCGTCTTGGAGGCGAGCCAGGAATCGTAGGGCCGCCAGAACGGCATCCGCCAGAGCGGGTCGTGGACCGCGGCGGCGGAACGCGCGAGATCGGCGGAGAAGCCCTCGTCGTCGCAGTAGAAGGGCGGCAGGTCGGGACCGAGCGCCACGCGGGCGGCGCCGGTGAGCGTCGCCATCGAGACGACGAGTTCGGGGGCCTCCTCGTCGGCGAGCGCGAGCGCGTCGGCGAGGATGAGGCGGCCTTCGGCGTCCGTGTTGCCGATCTCGACCGTCAGCCCCTTGCGGCTCCTCAGAATGTCGCCGGGGCGGAAGGCGCTGCCGGAGATCGCGTTCTCGACCGCCGCCACCAGCACCCTCAGGCGCACCTTCAGGCCGGCATCCATGATCATGCGGGCGAGCGCAAGGACGTTGGCGGCTCCGCCCATGTCCTTCTTCATGAGGAGCATGCCGCTCGCGCCCTTGATGTCGAGCCCGCCCGTGTCGAACGCGACTCCCTTGCCGACGAGCGTCACCTTGGGATGGCGCTCGTCGCCCCAGGCGAAGTCGAGGAGCAGCGGCGGCCGTTCGCTCGCGGCGCCGACGGCCGCGATCATCGGATAGCCCTTCTCGAGCGCTTCGCCGGAGACGATGGAGACGCTGGCGCCGTAGCCCTCCGCCATCTCGCGCCCGGCGGCGGCGAGTTCGGCCGGACCGAGATCGTTGGCCGGGATGTTGATGAGGTCGCGCGCGAACTGGACCGATTCGGCTATCCGCGTGATCTCCTCCCCGTCCGCCGCCTGGGGAAGGAGCAGCCTCGCCTTGCCCTCCTTCGGCTTGCGGTAGCGCTCGAAGCGATAGGCTCCGAGCGCGAAGGCGAGCGAGGCGAGCACCGGATCGAAGCCCTCCCCTTCGAGCCTGTAGAGGCCGTCCGGAAGCTCCTGCGCGAGCCGGCCGGGAAGGAGCGGCGTGCGGTCGGGCGCGTCGGCGGCTCCGAGCCCGAAGAGCACGCGGCCGATGCCGCCGTCGCGGTCGGGCAGCAGCACGAGCGCCCCGGCCTTAGCCTTGAACCCTTGCGCGGCCGCGAAGCGCCGGTCCTGCTCGGAGAGCGTTGCAAGCGCGCGCTCGAGTTCACCGGTCCGGATGCACTGGACCGGCACGACCGGCTCATCGGCCGGCGCCTGGACGATCGGAAGACGGGTCATCGCGATTCCACCTGAAGCGACACGAGAGGTACGGCGGGCCGGACCGGCTGGCAATGCGTGCGGAGCGTTAACGAGCCGTTAGCGAGTGGCGATTAACCCTTCGCTATGGTTAACGAGCGAGCCTTGGCCATGCCGATTCCGTCGAAGCCGAATTCCCGGGGCGGCCGTGCCGCGCGCAGCTTCGCCCTTGGTGCGATCGCCGCGGTCGCACTTGCCGGCTGCCAGTCGACCGGGCGCGGCCCTGCCACGACCGGGTCGCTCAGGCCGACCGGCACGCTCGTCACCTCCGACCTCAGCCAGCAGAACGCGCTCGCCGCCGTGCAGACCTGGGGCGCCGCCTACGGCAAGAACGAGAAGGACCAGCGGGCGGCGCTGAACTACGCCGCGGCGCTCAGGGCTGCCGGGCAGACCAGCCAGGCGGTCGCGGTCATGCGCAAGGCCGTCATCTTGCACCCCTCGGACCGGACCGTGCTCGCCGCCTTCGGCAAGGCGCTCGCCGAGGACGGCCAGTTCCGGGAGGCGCTCTCGGTGGTGCAGCGCGCCCAGCAGCGCGACCATCCCGACTGGCAGCTTCTCGCCACCGAGGGGGCGATCCTCGATTCCCTCGGCGACAATAACGGCGCGCGCGAGCGCTACAGCCAGGCCCTGGTCCTCGCGCCGGGCGAGCCGCAGGTCCTCAACAATCTCGCAATGTCCTACGTGCTCGGGCGCGACCTCCAGAAGGCGGAGGCAACGCTCCGGCAGGCGCTGGCGAGCCCGAAGGCCACGACGCGCGTCAGGCAGAACCTCGCCCTCGTGCTGACGCTGCAGGGCAAGGGCAGCGAAGCGCAGGCATTCGTGTCCGGGGGATCGCCGTCCGGCCAGGCCGGCGCGAACATGGATTATCTGCAGGGAATGGTCGCGCAGCCGAACACCTGGGCCGATCTCAAGAAGGAGAGCTGAGCCCGACGGCCGTCCCCGTCCGGCCCCCCGTCCGGCCCCCGTCCGGCCGGAGACCCGGCGGCGGATCGCGGTATCCGCCGCCCCGGCGGCTACATGATCTTCGTCACCTGGATCGCGGCCGGCGTGATGATGACGGCGAACAGCACCGGCAGGAAGAAGATGATCATGGGCACGGTCAGCTTCGGCGGCAGCGACGCCGCCTTCTTCTCGGCTTCCGCCATGCGCATGTCGCGGTTCTCCTGGGCGAGGATGCGCAGCGACTGCCCGAGCGGCGTACCGTATTTCTCGGCCTGGATCAGGCTCGTCACCACGGCGCGGACGCCCTCCAGCCCGGTCCGTTCACCGAGATTCTCGTAGGCGCGGCGCCGGTCCTGCAGGTAGGAGAGCTCGGCCGTGGTGAGGCTCAGTTCCTCGGCGAGTTCGATCGACTGCACGCCGATCTCCTCGGAGACCTTCCGGAACGCGCTTTCGATGCCCATGCCGGATTCGACGCAGATCAGCAGCAGGTCGAGCGCGTCAGGCCATGCCCGTTTGACGGCGAGCTGCCGCTTGCTGATCTTGTTCTTCACGTAGAGCTGCGGGAGGTAATAGCCGAGAAACGTGACGGCCAGGACGATCGCCAGCTTCACGAAGAACGGCTGCTCGAGGTGGATGACCAGGAACACGTAGAAGCCGGCGACGATGAGCATCACCAGCGGCATCAGCATCCGCATCGCGAGGAACGTCACGACCGGCCCGCGCCCGCGATAGCCGGCCATGCGGAGCATGCGCGCCATCTCGCCGCTCTCCGCCTGGCGGGACAGGTTGAAGCGGTCGACGATGTCCTGGAACAGCTTCTTCGGCTCGGTGCGCAGCGAGGTCTTCTTCTCGGCTTCGAGCCGCGCGCGTTCGCGCGCGCGGATCCGCTCGCGCTCGCTCGCGACCGAGCGCATCCGGACCTCCAGATTGTCCCGGACGAGGTAGGGCCAGGAGACGACGAGGATCGCGGAGAACACCGAAAGCGCAGCCATCAGCGCGATCAGCATTTCCGGATTGTCCGTCACGGCGCTCAGCATCGCTCGTCCTCAGAAATCGAAGTTGATCATCTTGCGCATGACAAGGACGCCCATCAGCATCCAGAAGCCGCACGCGGCGAGAACGATGTTGCCGACGGTCGTGGTGAAGAGCAGCGCGATGTAGTCGGGGCTCGTCAGGTACACGATCACCGTCACCGCGATCGGCAGCGATCCGATGATGCCGGCCGAGGCCTTCGCTTCCGAGCTCATCGCCCGGATCTTCGCGCGCATCTTCTTGCGGTCGCGCAAGACCTTGGAGAGGTTCGAGAGCGCCTCGGAAAGGCTGCCGCCGGTCCGGCTCTGGATCGCGATCACGATGGCGAAGAAGTTCGATTCCGCGAGCGGGACGCGCTCCGGGAGGCGGCCCACCGCTTCGTCCATCGGCAGGCCGAGCGTCTGGTCTTCGACGATGGTCTGGAACTCGCTCTTGACCGGCTCCTGCGATTCCGACGCGATGATCTTCAGGCAGTCGACGAGGGGAAGACCCGCCTTGACGCCGCGGACGATGACGTCGACAGCGTTCGGGAACTCTTCGCTGAAGCGCTTGAAGCGGCGCTTGCGCAGGAAGTTGACGTAGAAGTACGGCAGCAGCAGGCCGCCGGCGACGCCGAAGCCGACCGACGGCACCAGGCCGATGCCCGTCCCTACCAGCACCGCCGCGGACACCACGACGATGCTGACGAGCGAGACGAGATAGTAGGTCTGCTTGGACCAGGAGAGCCCGGCCTGCCGCATGCGGATGGCGAGGCTCGGCTTCGCGCTCTTCTTGAGCTGCGCCTTCTGCTTCTCCTCGATCTCCTTCAGCGTCTCCTCGACGCTCCGGCGGCGTCGGCTCTCGTCGCTGATGGCGTTGCGCCGGTCGGCCATGCTGCGGGGCGCGGCGACGTGCTCGAGCCGCTTCGTCGGCTTCGACGCGCCGCTCAGCCGCGGATAGAGGGCGGCGACGGCGAGCCCGCCGAAGCTGAAGACGGCAAGCAGGATGACGGCGATCTGGACGGTCGTCGGCGACATCGGATCAGTCCTCCGCCGTTTCGGTGCGGCCGGAACGGGACGCGTTACCGGGCATCGCTCATCTCGGCGGCGTCGAGCGCAGCCGCGAGCCGCTGCTCCTCGCCGTAATAGCGGGCGCGGTCCCAGAATGCCGGGCGGCCGATCCCGGTCGAGCGGTGCCGGCCGATGATCTTGCCGTTCGCGTCCTCGCCCAGGATCTCGTACAGGAAGAGGTCCTGGGTGATGACCACGTCCCCTTCCATCCCGAGCACCTCGGTGATGTGGGTGATGCGGCGGGAGCCGTCGCGAAGGCGCGCCGCCTGCACGATGACGTCGATCGAGGATGTCATCATCTCGCGGATCGTCTTCGACGGCAGCGAATAGCCGCCCATCGTGATCATCGATTCGATACGGGAGAGCGCTTCGCGCGGGGAGTTCGCGTGGAGCGTTCCCATCGAGCCGTCGTGACCGGTGTTCATCGCCTGCAGGAGGTCGAACGCCTCCGGACCGCGCACCTCGCCGACGATGATCCGCTCGGGCCGCATGCGCAGGCAGTTCTTGACGAGGTCGCGCATCGTGATCTCGCCCTCGCCCTCGATGTTCGGCGGGCGGGTCTCGAGCCGGACCACGTGCGGCTGCTGAAGCTGCAGCTCCGCCGCGTCCTCGCAGGTGATGATGCGCTCGTCATGGTCGATGTAGCGCGTGAGGCAGTTGAGCAGCGTCGTCTTGCCCGAGCCGGTGCCGCCGGAGACGAGCACGTTGCAGCGGACGCGGCCGATGATCTGCAGGATCGCCGCGCCCTCGGGCGTGATGGAGCCGAAATTGACCAGCTGATCGAGCGTCAGCTTGTCCTTCTTGAACTTCCGGATGGTGAGCGCCGGCCCGTCGATCGACAGCGGCGGCGCGATGACGTTGACGCGCGAGCCGTCCGGCAGGCGCGCGTCGCAGATCGGGCTCGCCTCGTCGACGCGGCGGCCGACCTGGCTCACGATGCGCTGGCAGATGTTCAGGAGCTGGCCGTTGTCGCGGAACCGGATCTCGGTCTCCTGGACCTTGCCGCTCACCTCGATGAAGACCTGGCTCGCCCCGTTCACCATGATGTCGGCGATGTCGTCGCGTGCGAGCAGCGGCTCGAGCGGCCCGTAGCCGAGCACGTCGTTGCAGATGTCCTCGAGCAGTTCCTCCTGCTCGGCGATCGACATCACGACGTTCTTCACCGTGATGATGTCGTTGACGATGTCGCGGATCTCCTCCCGCGACTGGTCCATGTCCATCTTCGAGAGCTGCGACAGATCGATCGTGTCGATCAGCGCCCCGAAGATCTGCGTCTTCAGGTCGTAATATTCCTCCGTCTTCCGGCGCGTCGCCTGGGCCCGCGTCTGCGCCGCCGGGGCCTGGCTCGCCGGGGCGGTCTGGCGGGGAGCAGGCTGCGCCGGTGCCGCCGGCATCGGCCGCGGCTTCTCGATGACGTCACCCTGTGCGCTACGCTTTCCGAACATGCTTGCGCCTTTTCCTGGCTACGCCGTGCGCCGCGCCTTGGCCTTCGGCTTCTGCTTGGCGCGCAGCTTCTCGAGGAGCGGAGCGAGGCTCATCGCGCCCTTCCGGCTGCGCTTCACGTCCTTCCGTCCCGTGATGATCTGGGCGACGTCGGAGAAGATGTCGGACACCGTCGTCTTCGCCGAAGCCTCCGCGATCATCTGGCCGTTATTGGCCGCGGTCCCGAACAGGAGCGGATCGAACGGGATCGAGGCAATGGGCTCGAGCTGCAGCGCGGCGGCGAAATCGTCCGGCTTGATCTCCGGCCGCTTCGGCACGCCGACCTGGTTCAGCACGAGCTTCGGCGGCGCATCGTTCGGCCGCGCCTGCCGGAGCAGGTCGATCAGCGCCTTGGTGTTGCGCAGGTTGGCGAGGTCGGGGGCCGCCACGATCACCACCTCGTCGGCGGAGATGAGGGTCCGCTTCGCCCAGGACGTCCAGACGTGCGGGACGTCGAGGACGACCGAAGGGACGTTGGCCTGGACGATCTCCAGCATCGGCTCGAAGGCGCCCTCGTCGAAATCGTAGGACCGGTCGAGCGTCGCCGGCGCGGCGAGCAGGCTCAGATGGTCCTCGCATTTCGCGAGCAGCCGGTCGAGCAGCACCTCGTCGAGGCGGTCGCGGTCGAACACGGCCTCGGCGATGCCCTGGGTCGGGTCGAGGTTGAAGTCGAGCCCGGCCGTCCCGAAGGCGAGGTCGAGATCGGCGAGGATCACGTCGGAACCGAACACGCGGGCCATCGTCCAGGCGACGTTGTGCGCCACCGTGGAGGCGCCCACGCCGCCCTTCGAGCCGACGAAGGCATAGGCCTGGCCGAGCTTCTCGGCACTCGATTCGCGATAGATGTTCGAGATCGACGAGATGACCGTCATCACGTCGACCGGCGCGACGAGATATTCGCTGATGCCCCGCTTCAGGAGCTCGCGGTAGAGCGTGACGTCGTTCGAATGGCCGATGATCATCACCCGCGTGCCGGCGTCGCAGACCTCCGCCAGCGTGTCGAGCTCGGCGATCAGCCGCTCCGGCGGCATCCGGCTCTCGATCACCACGAGGTTCGGCGTCGGGGCGCCGCGGTAGAACTCGACCGCCGCGCTGATCCCGCCGGTATGCACCTTCACGTGCGCCCGGCCCATGCGGCGGTCGTTGGCGGCCATCTCGATCGCGCCGGCAACCTCCGGCGTGTCGCAGAAGGCCTGGATCGTGATGCGGGGCACCGGCCGCGCGTCCGCCATGCGGGCCTGGCCCTCCGGCCGGCCGAGATCGACGTCGACGTCGTAGGCGAGATTGCTCATCGGGTCACTCGGCATTCAGATCGTAGTCGATCAGGGTGGAGCTCGATTTCGTCTCCGCGCCCTGCTGGTAGTCCGTGACGACCTTCGCCCGGCGCGCGCCGTTCGCCGGCTGCTCCGCCCGCGGCTGCACCAGGTCGGCCGGGTTCGCGACCATGGCCGCGAGGTTCTGCTGCCCGGCACAGCCGAAATTGTAGTGCGTGCTGTCCGCGAAGGTCGGCGACACGTCGCGCGGCCACACCCCGCAGCGCGGCGTCACCGCCTGCACCTTGAGGAAGGAGAGCCGCAGCGGCGCCATCCTCCTGCGGTCGCCAAAGGCATAGGGCGCGACCTGGATCGCCGCCGGCGACACGCCGGCCTGCACCAGCACCTGGTTGACGGCGCTGCCCGTCTGGGCGGCGGCGATCTCGTTCGCCGAGCCGGTCGGCACCTGGATGGTGATGCCGCCCGTGCCGCTCTCGCGGTAGTCGGCGACGTAATTGTGGATGGCCTCGACGAATTCGCCGGAAAGCGCGCCGCCACGCATCCCGACCGGCAGGTCGAGCGTCGCCGGCTCGTTCGAGATCACGATCGGGTGGCGGATGCGGTAGTCGTTGTCGAAATAGGCCATCCGCTGGTCGTCGGCGGTGTTGCAGCCCGCGAGCCCGCCGGCGAGGAGCGCCGCGGCGAGCAAGCCCGCCGCCCTCCTCCGGCCGGCGGCCGCTTCAACCTTGATCGCGTTCAGCATGGTTCCTGTCTCCCGAACCGGCGCTCAGTCGAAGGCGAAGCCGAGCTGGCCGTGATAGGCGGCCGGGCGCTGGTTCTTCACCGAGCCGTAGATCTTGTTGATCTGGCCGAGGAAGATCGCCTCGGCATCGTTGGCGTAGACGAGGCCGTCGCTCGGCCGGGCGAGCTTCGACGGCGAGGTCGGCTTCACGAGATAGGGCGTGACGATCATCACGAGCTCGGTCTCGTCGCGCTGGAAGTCCTTCGACGAGAAGAGCGCGCCGAGCACCGGGATCTTCTGGATCACGGGCAGGCCGCTCACCGCGCGCCGCGTCGATTCCTGGATCAGGCCGCCGATCACGAAGGCGCCGCCCGAGGGAAGCTCCACCGTGGTCTCCGCCCGCCGGGAGCTGAGCGTCGGGGCCCCGCTCGCCGCCACCGAGTCGATCTCGCTCACCTCGGTCCGGACCTTGAGGCTGATCCGCCCGGCGGAGAGCACGACGGGCGTGAACGCGAGCTGCACGCCGAAGGGCTTGAAGTCGACCGTCACGATGCCGGTGTCCTGGTCGATGCCGGTGACGAAGGGAAACTCGCCGCCCGCCAGGAACGAGGCGGTCTCGCCGGAAACCGCGGTGAGTGTCGGCTCGGCGAGCGTCTTGATGAGGTTGGTCTCCTCGAGCGCCTTCACCGTCGCGGTGACGCTGTTGTCGCCGTTCGCCCACCCGAGCGCCGCCTGGCCGACCTGCGAGTCGAACGAGCCGGTCTGGGAATTGGCCAGTCCGAAGGCGATGTTGCCCTTCGCGAGGAAGGCCTGGGTGTCGATGCCGAGCTGCTTCACGACCGAGCGCTGCACTTCCGCGATCGTCACCTTCAGGCTCACCTGCTCCACGCCGGTGATGGTGAGAAGGTTGACGACCTTCTTCTCCACCGTCTGGTCGCCGGTTGCCCCCTCGTTGGTCCCGAGCGACTGTCCCTGCAGCATGCCGACGGTGATCTCCTGCGCGCGGCTCGAGGAGGAGGCCGAAGCGACCTCGCCGCGCAGCACGATGTTGCCGTTCATGGCCTCGGCCTTGACCCAGCCGTCGGTGATCGCCTCGGAGAGGAGCCTGTTCAGCGCGCCGAGATCGGCCTCGACATAGACGTCGAAGCTCGCGATCTGCGCGCCAGTATTGTCGAACAGGAAGATGTTCGCCTGGCCGAGCTTCACGCCGATCAGGTAGAGCCGCTGCGAGGTCCTCAGCACCGCGTCGGCGATCGCCGGGTTGGAGACCAGCACGTCGCCGGCCGGGCGCGGCAGCTCGATCACCATCGACTTGTTGATGCCGAGCCGGACCGCACGGCTCTGGGCCATGTCGCCGGCGCCGAGCCGGAGATAGTCCGATCCGGCCGAGGCCGATCCGACCGCCAGCAAGCCGATGACGACGACCGCTAGGACGCGGAGTGCTGAGCGAAACGTGGCAAGCGCAATCATTTTCGGCTCCTGGACGATCGGAGGCTGCAGCTCACTGGGTCTTCACAATCTGGCTGCGGCCCGACCGGTAGATCTTCACGGTTCCGCTCTGCCGCTCGTTCGCCACCGACTTCTCGTCGGTGTCGGCCATCGCCCGGAGAGCGAGGGAAAGGGTTCCCGATGCTTCCGCGGACGTGACCACCTCGGCCTGTACCGGATCGACCTCGAGGGTGGCCGTCTTGCCGACGACCACCGGCTCGCCGCTGCTGTCGTCGACCGTCTGGTCGATCGCCAGCACCCGGATGTTGGTGAGGATGGTGCGGCTCACGGTCTCGTTCTGGCCGTCGGCGCCCGTCTGGCTGACGGTCTGGATGACGTCGACGCGGTCGTTGGGAAGGATGAAGCCGCCGGCCGTGTTCTGCGCGGAGACCCGCACCGCCACCGCCCGCTTGCCGCTCGGCAGGATGGCCGACATGAAGCCGGATCCCGCCTGCGCGAGCTTCGCCTCGCGGATCGGCTCGCCGGCGGCGAACTGGCTGCGCACCACCGCGCCCTTCAGCGTCTCGATCGCGTCGGGGCGGTCAGCCTTGGTGATGAAGGCGGCGTTCACCGCTTCCTCGGGCCATTTCTGCCAGCGCAGGTTTTCCTCGGAGAGGGCCTGGCCCTGGTTGAGGTCCTTGGAGGCGACGACGACTTCCTGCGTGCTGATCTGCGGCGCGAGCTCGACCACCGTTTGCGACGAATCGCCGGAGCCGAGACTGAGCGCCAGATAGGCCGCTATTCCGCCCGCAACGAGCGCAATGGCCAGAACGATCACGCGAAACATGTCCAGAGCCTCGATTGAAGAGTACCGGTGGGCTTTGCCTCGGCACAGTCTCGCTTTGAAACATCAAGGGATGGTTAACGGCCCTGAAATCCGGTCCTGGACTGTGTCCGGAAGTAATGCCTTCGCTCAGGTCAGGTTGGCCATCCAGGCGGTGTGCGGAAACACGATGAGCGCCGCGGGCGCCATCGCCGCGCCGTAGGGAATGCCCGCCGTCCGCTCGTGCAGCCGCGTGATCCAGCCGATCCGGTAGAGGCCCGAAGGCAGCGGCCACCCGCGCATCTGCAGGATCGCGAAGGTCAGGACCCCGCCGAGCAGGGAGGCGTAGACGAAGTAGACGAGCGCATCCTGCGGTCCGAACCAGATCGCCGTCACGGCCGCGAGCTTGGCGTCGCCGCCGCCGATCCAGCCGAACGAGAAGAGGACGAACGCGATTGCGAGGACGCCGAGCCCGAGTGCCGCGCTCCAGCCGATCGCGGCCAGCGGAAATCCGGCGAGCGGCGCCAGCACGAAATAGGCGGCGAGCAGCGCGAGCACGAGGACGTTGCGGATCGTCATCGTGGTGAGGTCGGCGATCCCCGCGTAGATCATCAGGCCGGGAAAGACCAGGATTGCGGCCGATTGTGCCAGCGTCGCGACCATCAGCGCTTCGAGCCCCCTCGCCCCTCGGGGAATCGGACCATGTCAACCGATCGTTAAAAAAGCGGACGTTCAAAAAAATCGAGCGGAGGGCGCGCCCTCCGCTCGCTGAAACTGGATGGAAGACGGCTGATCAGCTCGCCTTCGCCTTGTCGAGCTGGGCCTTGATGCCGCCGAAGGCGTTCGTGAGGCCCGAACCGAGCGTGCCCATGACGGCGATCAGCACGACCGCGATGAGGGCAGCGATCAGGCCGTACTCGATGGCCGTGGCGCCCGACTCGTCCTTGGCGAAACGCGCAACAAGATTCTTCATGTCTCTACTCCTGTTCTCCACCTGGCCCCGGAGGCCCGCTTCGAGGGTTTTCAGTTTGCCCGCCGAAACTGGCCGTTGGGATATCAGCGATTGCTTGCAGGCAGGTTAATTGCACGGAGACCTCGACAGTTCCGAGCGAAAACCCGCCAGATGGTAAAAACAAAATCAATTTGATCTATCGCAAAGCGACTCCGCTCAGGCGGATCTCACAAGATGTTCAGGTTCGGCAGACCCGCTCTGTTAACATCCTCTTAACGCGCTTGCTTTTACCACTCGTTAAGCAAGCATGTTGCTTCGCTCATACTCCCATAGAACGGATCCGCGGCAGCGGCCTCAGGAGTCGGCTCGGGAGGTTAAGTGAGCGAAGCGGGTGCGGGCGGGATTTGAGGGAAAAGTCCGCGCCCGCCATTTGGAAATTCTTCACCGTTTCTCCCCAGAATGGCGGTCGAGGACAAGGAGCTTGCAATGCGAATCATCGAGGCCCGTCTGGTGCGGCGCGCCGCGCGCAGCCTGGTTGTCGCCGGCGCGCTCTTCGCCGCCGGCGCGGCGCGGGCCGATACGATCGATGTCACCATCGACTTCGCGAAGATTCTGAAACTGGACAAGCCGGCCGCCACGCTGGTCATCGGCAATCCGGGCATCGCCGATGCGACGGTCGGCGACGACAAGACGGTCGTCCTGACGGGCAAGGCGGCCGGAACGACGAACCTCATCATCCTCGACGACAAGGGTCAGGAGATCGCCAACGAGATCGTTCGCGTCTCCTCCGACGTCCGCCAGCTCACGACCGTCTTCTACGGCAGCAAGCGGCAGAGCTTCTCCTGCTCGCCGCAATGCGAGCAGGTGATCTCGGTCGGCGACGAGAAGGAAGCCTTCGACAGGGCCAAGGCGCAGATCCAGGGCCGGCAGGAATTCTCCGGCGCCCGCTGACGCGGACCGGGTCCTTCTCAGTTTTCGTTAAACAAGTTCGAAATTTAATCGAGCTTTAGACGCAAGGCGGCGTTACGACGGCTCGGGATTCCAGAAGGCGATCAAGGCGACCCATGCTTAGCTTCCGGCGGCGGAACCGCTCTCTTTCGACCGCCGCCGCGCGGTTCGGAAGAGACCAGCGCGGCGTCACCGCGGTCGAGTTCGCCTTCGTCGCGCCGGCCTTCTTCTTCCTGATCTTCGTGATCGCGCAGACCGCCCTCGTCTTCCTCTCGGAACAGATCCTGGACAACGCGGTCTACGATGCCGCCCGCCTCATCCGTACCGGCCAGGCGCAGACCGGCGGCTTCACGACGGCTCAGTTCAAGGCGGATGTCTGCGATCAGATGACCGCCCTCATCGACTGCGACGACGGCTATTTCTACATGGACGTCAAGTCCTACTCGACGTTCGGCGAGATGAACGTCGCCGACCCGCTCGACAAGGACGACAAGTTTCCCAAGGAAAGCGACTTCGATTTCGGCAGCGCGAACCAGATCGTCGTCGTGCGGGCCTATTACCAGATGTGGACGGCGCCGCTCTTCTGGGGGCTGTCGCTCAGCAACCTCTCGAACGGCAGGCGCCTCATCGGCACCACCGTGGCGTTCAGGAACGAGCCGTTCGCAAAGACCTCCTCGGGCGGGACCTCGTGATGCCGCGGAACCGATCCGTTTGCCGCAAGAGTGCGTCCCGTCGCCTCGTCCGCGCGGTCGGTCGCAGGCTAAGCTCGCTTGCCCGTCGGCAGGATGGCGTTGCCGCCGTAGAGTTCGCGCTCGTCGCGCCGGTGATGATCCTGCTCTGGATCGGCGGCGTGGAGGTGACGCAGGCGCTCAGCGTCGACCGCAAGGTCACCGATCTCGCCTCCTCCACCGGCGATCTGGTGGCGCGCTGGAAGACGCTCACCTATGCCGATGTCGAGAACATCTTCGATATCGCCGAGGGTGTCATGTACCCCTATGACGGCTCGGCGGCCGACATGGTCATCACCGCCGTCGACGTCGATTCCAAGGGCAACGCCACCGTCGCCTGGAGCCGGGCGCGCGGGTCGCATGCCGCCTACGACAAGAGCAAGAACGTCACGGCGCAGATCGATGCCAATCTCCGCGTGCCGAACAGCCAGATCATCATGTCCGAGGCCTATTACACCTATACGCCGTCGATCGGATACGTGATCACCGGTTCGCTTCATCTCGCCTCGACCGGCTATTTCGTGCCGCGGCTCACCAACAAGGTCGAGCTCTGCAACAACAATTCGAGCGGCAAGATCTGCTCCTGACCGTCTCCGCTCAGCTTCGCTGATCGGACGGAACCGGCCCGGATCCGCCGCGTGCCCCGCCCGAGAGAAGCTCCGCGCCGCGATAATCCGCGGGACCGACCATCCGGTATCCGCCTGGGTAAAGAGGCTCGAGCGCGTGGTAGGCCGCGGGATCGGCATCGGCAAGGCCGACGAGATAGGAGGCGAGGGCCCGCTTGTCCCTGTCGGGCAGCGTGCTGAGCGCAGCCACCGGCCCGTGCGCGAGCGCCGGCGTCCGCCAGATCACCGAGAGGCCGGAAGGTGCGGCAGGGTCTGCGGCGGCGAGCATGGCGAGCGTGCCGCGCGAATAGCCGGCGGCCGCCTCTCCTTCCATCGAGCTCCAGCCGAGCGCGGCGTCGGCCTTGCCCGCGAGCACCTGCCGGAGCGCCTCCACGGGCGACGCAACGGTCCCGATCGCGCCGAAGAAGCTGGCGGGATCGATCCCCTCGGCGGCGAGCGCCGCGAATTGCAGCCGCCGCGCTCCGATCGAATCCGCCGGTCCGGCGATAAGCCGCGCCCCCCGGAGATCCTCGAGGCGAGTCTTGCCTGCGTCGCTGCGCACGATGAGCACGCCGTAATAGGCGATGCCGCCGTCTTCCGCCGCAGGCGCCGCCACCGGTTCGGCGCAGCCGCAGCGCGCCTGGAGATCGGCGAAGGCCGCGGCCGACAGCATCGCGACCTCGACCCGCCTCTCGGCCTGTGCGTCGACGAGGGCGGAATAGCTCGCGAACGGCAGGATCTCGACGGGCCGGCCGATCGCGCGTTCGAGCCCCTGCCGGACCGGCTGGAGCGCCGCGAGGGCCTTGGCGGCAGGGCCGCGCGGAACGACGCCGATCCTGAGTGCCGGCGCCGGGGTCGTGATCCTCTGGATGGCGGACGCTGCGGCGAGTCCATCCTCCGGAGCTTCGCGGGAGGGCGGCGGTTCGTCGAGCGGGATCGCGCGCGCCTCGATCGTCCCCCGCAGCCGGTTCTCCTCTGCCGATCCGGCCGCCGCTCCCGTCGCGAGGAGCGGCGCGAGGCAGAAAGCGAGGATCGCGGCCCGGCGGGCCGTCGCACGCGCCTGGCGGCCCTGTTCAGGGCGTCTGGTTGAACGGCCCGACCTCGCCGTTGCGGCGGAGAACCAGGTCCAGTGCATGGAACATCTCCAGCATGCGCGCCTCCGAGACGGGGCTTTCGACGACCATGACGATCTCGGGCTTGTTGGAGGAGGCCCGCACGAGCCCCCAGGTTCCATCCGCATTCGTCACACGCGCGCCGTTCACGGTCGCGAGCTCGCGGACCGGCTGCCCCGCCAGGGCCCCGCCCTGCCGCAGCGTCGCCTCGAGGTCCGCTACGACGCGGTCGACCACGCCGTATTTCGTCTCGTCGTCGCAATGGACTGCCATAGTCGGCGATCCCCAGGTCGTCGGCAAGGAGCGGCGAAGATCGGCCATGCTCCGGTCCGGGTGGCGGTCGAGCAGGTCGAGGATGGCGAGCGCGGAGACAAGCGCGTCGTCATAGCCCCGCCCGACCGGCGGACCGAAGAAGTAGTGCCCCGACTTCTCGAAGCCCGCCGTCGCGCCGCATTCCATGACCCGGCGCTTCAGATAGGAATGGCCGGTCTTCCAGTACTCGACCGTCGCCCCGTTCGCGCAGAGGACCGGATCGTCTTGGAAGAGCCCGGTCGATTTCACGTCGACGACGAAGCGCGATCCGGGATTTCGGGACGAAATGTCGCGGGCAAGCAGCAGGCCCACCTTGTCCGCGAACAATGCGACGCCCTCGTCGTCCACAACGCCGCAGCGGTCGCCGTCGCCGTCGAAGCCGAACCCGATCGCGGCGCCCGAGCCGAGCACGGCCTCGCGGATCGCGCCGAGCATCGTCATGTCCTCCGGGTTGGGATTGTATCGCGGGAAGCTGTGGTCGAGTTCCGCGTCGAGCGGGATGACCTCGACGCCGGCGGCCGCGAGCGCCTGCGGCGCGAAGGCCCCGGCCGTGCCGTTGCCGCAGGCGGCCACGACCCGGATCGGGCGGCGGAGCCTCGGCCGGGCGGCGAGGTCGGCGAGGTAGCGTTCCGCCATGTCGCCGACGAAGACGTAGGCGCCGCCGCTCCGCGGCGCGAAGCGGCCGGCGAGCACGATCTCCCGGAGGCGGCCCATCTCCTCCGGGCCGAAGGTGAGCGGGCGCTGCGCGCCCATCTTGACGCCGGTCCAGCCATTCTCGTTGTGCGACGCGGTCACCATCGCCACCGCCGGCACGTCGAGCGCGAACTGCGCGAAATAGGCCATCGGCGTGAGCGCGAGGCCGATGTCGTGGACCTTGAGCCCGGCCGCCATCATGCCCGTGGCAAGTGCCGTCTTGATCGACGCCGAATAGAAGCGGAAGTCGTGGCCGGTCACGATTTCCGGGGAAATTCCCATCTCGTGGACGAGCGTCCCGATCCCCATCCCGAGGGCCTGGACGCCCATCAGGTTGATCTCCTCGCCGTAGCGCCAGCGCGCGTCGTATTCCCGGAAGCCGGTCGGCTTCACCATCGGCACGGATTCGTAGGCGCGGGTATTCGGGCGCAGGAACGGCTCGGGCTTCGGAAACACGGGCTCCCCCGGGGCGGCATGCCGGGGAGCGAAGCCGATCAGTCCTCCAGGATCAAGGTGCCGTTCGAGACCTCGAACCGGCCGAGCCGGTTGAGAAAGCTCGCGCCGAGCAGACTCATGCCAAGTTGCGCATCCGGAATGACGAGCGCGCGCACGTCGCCGACGTCGATGTCGCTGACGGCCACGCTGTCGAGCGTCGTCTCCGCCCCGTAGGTGGTCCCGTTGGCGGTCTGGACGGGATGGCTGAAATCGGCGCGGACGGTGCGCAATCCGACGCGCGCGGCGTCGGATTGCCGGAGCACCACGACGGTCGCGCCGGTATCGACCATGAGCCGGATCGGCCGCAGATTGATGGCAGCGTCGACGTAATAGTGGCCGTCCGCGCCGGCCCGGATCGCGATCCGGCGCGGGCCCGCCGCCTTCGCGGCCTGGCGTCCGTTCGGGCGCTCCCCGACCAGGCCGTCCGCCGGCGCGGCATAGCGCGCGACGATGCCCGGCACGGATGCCGCGGCGAGTGCGATCAGCACGGAGAGGACGAGGAGATTGCGCATCGGCCGGCCCGCATGAAGACTGCCCGAAAAGCGGAAAGGAATGGTTGAGGGAGCGCGGACGGGCCCGCCCAGGCGACCGCCGCGACCGATCTTCGACCTCCGCCGGAACGCGGAACCCGGTCGCGGGTTGATCGGGCGACGAAGGATCAAGGGAGCCCCTGATGGACCTCTGGCAAAGGATCGGGCTCTCGGCCCTCGTGACGGGCACCGTCGCGAGCATTGCCACGACCGCGGCGCTCGCCGGGCTCGCGAGCGCGGAAGGCAAGAGCCCCTTGCAGCCGACCAATTCCACGAGCCACTGGCTGCACGGCGGGGCGGCAGGCCGCGTGACGGCGGCGGATCTCGAGCACACCGCGCTCGGCTATGCGACCCATCACGCCTCGGCGCTGTTCTGGGCGCTTCCGTTCGAGATCTGGCTCGCCTTCCGTCCGCCGCGTTCGACGCCGGAGCTCCTTGCCGACGTCGCGGCCATGTCCGCCATCGCGGCCGCCGTCGATTACGGTCTCGCGCCGAAGCGGCTCACGCCGGGATGGGAGGAGGTCCTGCCAACGCGCTCGATCGCGGCGACCTACGGCGTCCTCGCCCTCGGGCTCGCCGCCGGCGCCTTGCTCGCGCGCAATTTCCGCCCTGCGCTGCGCTGAGACCGGGCCCGGGCCGCCGGCTTCCGCGCCGCCCCGTCACTTCGTGCCGTACATGCGGTCGCCCGCATCGCCGAGGCCCGGCACGATGTAGCCGTGATCGTCGAGGTGGCTGTCGATCGCGGCCGTGAAGACCGGCACGTCCGGATGGGCCGCCCGGAAGCGCCTGATGCCCTCCGGGGCCGCGAGCAGGCAGACGAACCGCACATCCTTCGCGCCGCGGCTCTTCAGCAGGTTGATCGCCGCGACCGCCGAGTTGGCGGTGGCGAGCATCGGATCGACGGCGATCACCGTGCGCTCCGAGAGGTCCTCCGGCGCCTTGAAGTAGTACTCCACCGGCTGCAGCGTCTTCGGGTCGCGATACATGCCGATATGGGCGACGCGCGCGGACGGGACGAGGTCGAGCATGCCTTCGAGAAGGCCGTTGCCGGCGCGCAGGATGGAGGCGAAGACCAGCTTCTTCCCGGCGATCTTCTTCGCCTGCATGGGGGCGAGCGGAGTCCTGATCGCCACGGTCTCGAGCGGCAGGTCGCGCGTCGCCTCGTAGCAGATGAGGGCGGCCGTCTCGCGCAGGAGCTGCCGGAACCCGCGCGTCGAGGTTTCGGCGTCGCGCATGATGGTGAGCTTGTGCTGGACGAGCGGATGGTCGACGACCGTCACGCCTTCGAATTCTGCCGCCATCGGCGCCTCCTTGCCGTTGCCTGCGCCTTGTATGTGGCCGGCGCGAGCGCGCCAAGGGGCGACCATCCGGGGCCGGCACCGGGCGCGATCCGGGTCACCGGCGCAACGGCCACGCGCCCTGCCACCAGCGGCGCCTCTTGCGTTCGCGCGCGATCGCGATCAGCCGCTCGACATAGGCGGATCCGGTCTCCGGGTCGAGGCGGTCGACCGGATCGAGCGTCCAGTCGGAATATCCCGCCGCAGCGAGGACCGGCTCGTATTCCGGCCTGAAATGGGCGACGTCCTCCGGCGTGAAGTAGCGCCGCCAGTTCTGTGCGTCGGCGGTGCGCCGACGGTGCGGAAAGCGCGGCTGCACGGTGTCCTCGACGGAATCGCAGCCGAGATATCCGGCGAGCGCAGCCCGCTCCCCCCGCACGAAGTCCTCGTAGCGCAGGACCAGCTTCCGGGGCCCAAGGCCCGACACGAAGCCGAAATAATTGCGGTTCTTGCCGATATCCTCGATCGCGCCCTTTCCGAAGATGGTCTCCCGGCCCGCGATCAGATCCTTGATAGGAACGCTCCGCGGCGCCGCTTCCTTCCGGCGCAGGAGATCGAGCCAGCGCCCGCACGCGACCGGATCGTATCCGCTGCCGTCGATATGGCTCAGGATGAAGAAGTGCAGGCGGCTGATCAGTTCGTCGCGCGGATCCCGCATGACGAAGACGCGGCGGTCGAAGCGGAGCGCGCACTCGTTCGCGACGACGGCCCGCCTCAGATTGGGCCGATCGCTCCAGTGCTCGAAGATGACCTTCGCGACGACGCCTTCCGTCCCGAGCAGCGCGCGTTCGTGGAACGCGTCGATCGTGCGGGGTTCGGAAAGGTAGTGCCGCGCGCCGACCGCCTGCTGGACCGCCTCCGAGACGACCGTCGTTCCGGTGCGGGCGAGCCCCATGACGAGCACGTTCAAGCAGGACTCTCGCGAACAGCTCTCGATGAACGGGGCATCAGGGGCCTATGCCGCTCCGGCGGCCGGTTCGGAGAAGCCCCGGAACGGCATGGACGCCCTGCGCTTCAGCCAGTTGTCGGCCGACCATTCCGCCGCGCGGTCGACGACGTGGAGCGTCACCGCCTCGCGCGGCCGCGGCGTGCGGTTCGGTGCCGAGCCGTGCGGCAGCAGCCCGTGCAGGACGACGAGCGTGCCGGATTTCGCTTCAAGCGCGACCATCTCCTGCTCGTCCCAGCCGATGTCGTGGAGCCGGGTCATGACGAGCTGATCACCCTGGTAGTGGAAGCGCTCGCGGAGCCCGTCCGCATGGCCGCCCGGAATGGCGAGCAGGCAGCCGTTCTCCGCATCGGCGTCGTCGAGCGCGAACCAGAATCCGACCACGGATTCCGGCCTTGTATGGAGGAAGCTCGCGTCCTGGTGCATGCCGACCTCGCCGCCGATATGCGGCTGCTTGAAGATCACCATCGACTGGGCCAGGGCGGGATCCCGCATGCCGAGATCCTCGCAGAGTGCGGCGAGCCGGGGATCGCGGCAGAACCGGTCGAACACCGGGTCGAGGTCATGGAGCGCATGCCCGATCTTGTTGAGCGCGCGCCGCTTCGCCGCTGCGAGCCTGCCCTGCTCGTCGAAAGCCTCGGCTTCGAAGAAGAAGCGGATCTTGTCGCCCGATTCGCGGAAGTAGAGGTCCTGCACGTGCTCGGCGCCGCGGGTCGAGAAGATCGAGCGCACGGACTCGGGATCGAACCCCTCCACCAGACCGTCGATCCTCGCCCTGAGTTCGGCCAGTTCCGCCGGCCGCACGAACTCGTCGCGGACGAGATAGCCGTCGCGGTCCCACGCCTCGCGCATGCCGATGGTGAGGTGCCCGTCGCCGGACGCCCGGAAATGCCGTGCCGCTCGCATCGGCCGGATGATAGCCGGCCCGCCGGTCACATCAAGCTGGTGCCGCACCGTATCCGCGGCAGCGCCAGATGCGCGGCGATGGTCTGTGCGACATCCGCATAGGTCCTGCGCTCGCCGGCCGGGCGACCCTCGATGCCCGGGCCGAAGGCGAGGACCGGGATGTTCTCCCGGGTGTGATCCGAACCGCGAAAGGTGGGATCGTTGCCGTGATCGGCCGTAAGGACGACGAGATCGCCCGGGCGAAGAACCCGGAGGAGCCGCGGCAGACGCGCGTCGAAGTCCTCGAGACAGGCGGCATAACCCGCGACGTCGCGCCGATGGCCGTAGATCTGGTCGAAATCGATGAAGTTCGTCACGACGAGGTCGCCGTCCTTCGCTTCGGCCGCCGCCTCGAGGGTCGCCTCGAACTGCGACGCGTTCTCCGGCGCCTTCAGCACGCGGGAGACGCCGCGGCCGGAGAATATGTCGCCGATCTTGCCGACGCCGAACACCGTGCGGCCGGCCGCCACCGCGTCGTCGAGGAGCGTCGGCTCGGGCGGCGGCACGGCGAAGTCGCGTCGGTGGCCGGTCCGCTCGAACCCGGACTGCGCGTCGCCGAGGAACGGCCGCGCTATCACCCGGCCGATCCGGAGCGGGTCGCAGAGGCGGCGGGCGATGCGGCAGACCTCGTAGAGACGCTCGAGGCCGAACGCCTCCTCGTGCGCGGCGATCTGGAAGACGGAATCGGCCGAGGTGTAGCAGATCGGCTTGCCCGTGCGCACGTGCTCGGCGCCGAGCTCGGCGATCACGGCGGTGCCGGAGGCGTGCCTGTTGCCGAGAATGCCGGGCAGGCCCGCCTCCGCGATCAGCGCCGCCGTCAGCGCCTCCGGGAAGGCCGGTATCGTGTCGGGGAAGTAGCCCCACGTGAACGGCACCGGAAGTCCGGCGAGCTCCCAATGGCCGGACTGGGTGTCCTTGCCCTTGGAGACTTCCCGCGCGAAACCCCAGATCGCCTCGGGACGCTCGATCCGCTCGATCCCGGCCGGGTGGCTGCCCGTCGAGGCTTCGGCGGCGCGCCCGATGCCCAGGCGGTTCATGACCGGTATTGCAAGCGGGCCGGAACGCCCGCCCGGAACGTCGGCGCGCCCGGCCGCGCAGGCTCCGGCAATGTGGCCGAGCGTGTCGGCGCCGGCATCGCCGAACGCCGCTTCATCCGAGGCACCGCCGATGCCGACGGAATCCATGACCAGAAGGAAGGCCCGCGCCATTCAGCTCCCCTCAGCGCCGAACCGCTCGATGACGGCAGGCGACGGTTCGCGCGGCCCGCCGAGGCGATAGGCGGCCCGGACCGCCCGTGCAGCATGCTCCGCACCCGCATCGTCCCTCGAATGCACGATGCAGAGCGGCCGTTCCGGCCCCACCCGCTCGCCGAGCCCGGCAAGCTCCGCGAGCCCGACGGAGGGGTCGATCCGGTCGTCGGCCCGCATCCGCCCGCCCCCGAGCGCAACGACCGCGAGCCCGAGGGCACGCGTATCGATGCCGGCGACCCAGCCCCCTTCCCCGGGCAGGACCGGGCGCTGGACCGGTGCCGCGGGGAGGTGCAAGTCCGGCTCTTCGACGAGATCGCCCGGGCCGCCGAGGGCGGCGACCATGAGCGCGAAGCGCTCCGCCGCGCAGCCGTCCTCCAGCGCGACCCGCGCCGCGAGCTCGGCGGCGACATGATCTTCGGCGAGACCGCCGAGCACCAGCATTTCGCCGGCGAGGGCGAGGACGACCCTCTCCAGCCTGGTATCGCGCTGCTCCCCTGTCAGGAACCGGATCGCGTTCGCCACTTCGAGCGCATTGCCGGCCGCGGAGGCGAGCGGTTCGTCCATGCCCGTGAGGAGAGCAGAGGTCGAAAGCCCCGCTCCGTTCGCCACCCCGACCAGGCTGTCGGCGAGTGCGCGCCCGTCATCGATCCCTGCCATGAAGGCGCCCGAGCCCACCTTGACGTCGAGGACCAGCCCGTCGAGCCCGGCGGCGAGCTTCTTCGAAAGGATCGAGGCGGTGATGAGCGCGATCGATTCCACCGTCGCGGTCACGTCCCTGATGGCATAGAGGCGCCTGTCCGCGGGAGCGAGATCCGCCGTCTGCCCGATAATGGCGCAGCCCACCTCGGTGACCACGCGACGGAACTCCTCGAGGCCCGGCTGGCTGCGGTAGCCCGGAATGGAATCGAGCTTGTCGAGCGTGCCGCCGGTATGCCCCAGCCCGCGGCCGGAGATCATCGGCACCGCGCCGCCGCAGGCCGCCACGATCGGCGCCAGCATCAGCGAGACGTTGTCGCCGACGCCGCCCGTCGAGTGCTTGTCGAGCGCCGGCCGGTCGAGCCCGGACCAGTCGAGCACGGTCCCCGAATCGCGCATCGCCTCGGTCAGCGCGACGCGCTCGGCCCTGTCGAGATCGCGGAAGAAGACGGCCATCGCGAAGGCGGCGACCTGACCTTCCGAAATCGACCCGTCGGTCAGGCCGGCGATGAAGAAGGCGATCTCCTCGTCCGAGAGCCGGTCGCCGTCGCGCTTCCTGCGGATGATCTCCTGCGGGAGGAGGCGCATGCCTCAATAGCCGTCCGCATCCGCGGCGGCCGGCCCGCCGCCGAGCTCGGCGAGAAGGGCGTCGAGGAGCCCGGAGGCGCCGATGCGGAAGCGCTCCGGCGCCGGCCAGTCGGGGCCCAGGATCTCCGTCGCCAGACCGAAATAGACTGCGGCATCGTCGAGCGTGCGGATGCCGCCGGCGGCCTTGAAGCCGATCTCCCCGGAATATTCCGCGATCACGCCGAGCATCGTCCGCGCCGCCTCCGGCGTCGCGTTGACGGGAACCTTGCCCGTCGATGTCTTGATGAAATCGGCGCCGGAGCGGGCGGCGATCTCCGCCGCCCTGCGGATGAGCTTCTCCTCCTTCAGCTCGCCCGTCTCGAGGATCACCTTCAGCACGACATCGTCGCCGATCGCCTCGCAGACCCGCACGATCTCGGCTTCGGCATGCTCCGGGCGCGTGGCGACGAGGCGCCAGGCCATCACCATGTCGATCTCGTCGGCGCCGGCCGCGACCGCCGCCTCCGCTTCGGCCGCCGCCGCGTCGATATCCTCCCCGCCCGCCGGGAAGTTCGCGACCGCCGCCACGCGCACGGGACTGCCGCCGAGCCGCGCCACGGCCTGGGCCACGAAGCGGGGCCAGATGCAGACGGCGGCGACCGGCCCGTGCGCCGTCAGGGCACGTTCGCACAGCCGTTCCACATCCTCCGGCGTGCAGCCGTCGGAGAGGTCGGTCAGATCGAGGCAGGCGAGCGCGCGCCGCGCGAGCGCCTTGCGTTCATCGGCCGTCATTCCAGTCCTCCAGCAGGCGCGCGAGCACGGCCTTCAGCTTCGCGCCTCCTTCCGGCGCGCGCGCCTTGGTCTCCTCGTGCGACGGCGCCACCGGACCCATGCCGGCGGCGAAGTTCGTGATGACCGAGAAGGCCAGAACCCTGAGGCCGAGAAAGCGCGCCAGGATGACCTCGGGGACGGTCGACATGCCGACGGCATCGGCGCCGAGCGCGCGGGCCGCCCTGATCTCTGCCGGCGTCTCGAAGGACGGCCCGGAGAACCACATGTAGACGCCGCGCGCGAGCGCGATCCCGAGCGAACGGGCGGCGTTGCGCGCGCGGCCGGCGAGCTCGGCGTCGTAGGCGGCGGTCATGCCGACGAAACGGGCGTCCGACGCCTCTCCGATCAGCGGATTCACGCCCGTCATGTTGATGTGGTCGGTGACGAGCATCAGCGAGCCCGGCGCCACCTCGGGATCGAGGCTCCCGGCCGCGTTGGTGAGGACCAGCACCTCCGCCCCGGCCGCCTTGACCGTCTCGAGCGCCATGCGCATGCCGTCCGCGCGCCCGCTTTCGTAATAATGCGCGCGGCCGGCGAGAACCATGACCGGGACATCCGACAGCGTGCCGACCACCATGCGGCCGTCATGGCCGGAGACGGCCGGCTCGGGAAAGCCGGCGAGATCGCAATAGGGGATCTCGACGGCATCGCGCAGCGCGTCGACGACCCCGCCCAGCCCGGAGCCGAGCACGACCGCGACCTTCGGCCGGTGGCGCGTGCGCGATTCGACGAGGGCGGCATTGGTGAGCGCGCTCATCGCGGCCCGAGGCCGAAGGCGTGCGGCAGGAGATCAGCGAGGAGCACCGTCTCCACGACGCCCTCCGCATCGCAAAGATGGACTTTCGTCTCCGGCGTGCTGAACTCCGCGAGGCGCTGCCTGCAGCCGCCGCAGGGGGTAGCGCGCTCCATCTTCTCCGCCACGACGGCGATCTCGGCAATCTGCCAGTCGCCGCCCATGATCATGTGCCCGATCGCCGTCGTCTCGGCGCACCAGCCCTCCGGGTAGGAGGCGTTCTCGACGTTGCAGCCGGCATAGATGGCGCCGGAGGGCGTGCGCACCGCCGCGCCCACGGGAAACTTCGAATAGGGCGAATGGGAAAAGGCCATTGCATTCCGGGCCGCCTGGAACAGCGCGTGGGACTCGTCCGCCATCAATGCTCCTTGACATAGGGCACGCCCCCCGCCCGCGGCGGCACGGCCCGCCCGATGAAGCCCGCGAGCAGGACGACCGTCAACAGATATGGCAGCGCCTGGATCGCCTGGACGGGCACCTCGCCGACGATCGGCAGCCGCGCGCCCTGCAGCCGGATCGAGATCGCGTCGAGGAGGCCGAACAGGAAACAGGCGCCGAGCACCGGCCAGGGCCGCCACTTGGCGAAGATGAGCGCGGCGAGCGCGATGAAGCCCTTGCCGGCCGTCATGTCCCGGATGAACCCGGCCGATTGCGCGATGGCGAGGTAGGCGCCCGCGAAGCCGCAGAAAATCCCGGCGATCATGACCGCGCGATAGCGCAGCCACGCGACCGAGATGCCGGCGGTATCGACCGCGGCCGGGTTCTCGCCGACGGCGCGCAGGCGCAGGCCGAAGCGGGTGCGGTAGAGGATCCACGCGGAAAGCGGAACCGCGAGCACGGCGAGATAGACGAGAAGATTGTGCCCCGAGATCAGCTCCGCGTAGACGGGCCCCACGAGCGGCACGCCGCGGAGCGCCTCGGCGCCCGGCAGCTCGATCTCGGCGAAGCGGCCGCCGGCCGGGACCGGCGGGGTGCGCCCGCCCTGGGAGAACCACGCCTGGCCCAGGAACGCGGTGAGGCCCGAGGCGAGAAAGTTGATCGCGACCCCGGAGACGATCTGGTTGCCGCGCTGGGTGATCGAGGCATAGCCGTGCACCAGGGCGAACGCCACCGAGGCGACCACGGCCGCGGCCAGGCCGAGCCAGGCCGAGGCCGTCACGCCCGCGACCGCGCCGGCGGCAAAGGCGGCGATCAGCATCTTGCCCTCGAGCCCGATGTCGAAGATGCCGGAGCGCTCCGAGAAGAGGCCGGCAAGGGCGGCGAGGATCAGCGGAACCGAGAGCCGGACCGCCGAATCGAGCACGGGGAGCACGGCTTCCATCAGACCGCCTTCCCCGGGGCGCCCGCCCGCCGCCGGAGGGCGGCCGAACCGAGCGCGAGCAGGCGGGCGATGCCCGGCCGGAAGAGATGCTCGAGCGCTCCGGCGAACAGGATCACGAGGCCCTGGATGACCACGATCATGTCGCGCGACACGGCCGGCATGTCGAAGGCGAGCTCCGCCCCGCCCTGGTAGAGCATGCCGAAGAGGATGGCGGAGAGGACGATCCCGACCGGATGCCCCCGCCCCATCAGCGCAACGGCGATCCCGACGAACCCGGCGCCGCCCACGAAGTCGATCTGCAGGCGCTGCTGGTCGCCCAGGACCGGATTGACCGCCATCATGCCGGCAAGCGCACCGGAGAGCATCATCGAAACGACGGCGATCCGGGTGATCGATATGCCGGCATAGACCGCCGCCGCCGGATTGAGACCGACGGTGCGGATCTCGTAGCCGAGCTTCGTCCGCCAGACGAGGACGTAGACGAAGAGCGCGCAGGCGAGCGCGAGGAAGAGGCTGAGATTGACGGGAGCGCCGCCGACATCGAGGCCGAGCAGGGCGAAGAGGCCGCCGAGCTTCGGCAGCGCGGCGCTGGCGGCGAACGTGCGCGTCTCGGGCTGCATCGAGCCCGCCGGCATGAGGTGGTCGACGAGCAGCCACACCATCATGGCCGACGCGATGAAGTTGAACATGATCGTCGTGATCACGACGTGGCTGCCGCGCCTGACCTGGAGCCAGCCCGGGATGAAGGCCCAGGCGGCGCCGAAGAGGGCGGCGGCGGCGGTCGCCGCGGGGAAGACGACCCACCACGGCGCGATGCGGTCGAGCGCAAGGGCGACAAGAGCGACGCCGAGCCCGCCGACATAGGCCTGGCCCTCGCCGCCGATGTTGAAGAGCCCGGCGTGGAAGGCGACGGCGACGGCGAGCCCGGTGAAGATGAAGTTGGTCGCGTAGAACAGCGTGAAGCCGATCCCCTCGCCGAAGCCGAGGGCGCCCCACAGGAGGAGCTTGACGGCGGCGAGCGGGCTCTCGCCGATGAAGAGGACGACGAGCCCCGCCACGAGGAAGGCGGCGGTGACGTTGACGAGCGGGATCAGGCCGTATTCGGCCCAGGGCGGGATCCGCACCGCCCGGGGTGCCGCTCCGGCGGCCGGCGGCGGGCTAGAGCGGGTATCCGCGCTCATCGAGGAAGGTCCGCAGAGCGTCGGGGAAGCTTTCGAGAATCTTCTCGGAAGCCTCGCAGCGCTCGGTTCCGTCAGGGCAATGTTCCAGGCCCCAGCGGTCCTGGGGATTGTAGGCGCGGAGCATCTCCGCCCAGGCCTCGGCCCCCTCGCCGAGGATCGCCTTCTCGGCCACCCAGCCGGCGAGAAAGCCGTTGCCGGCCTCCTCGAGCGCGACGCCGGCTTCCATGGCCTCAAGATAGGCGCGGTGCCGGGCCTGGAACCGGGTCTCGAGCGAGGCGTCGTGGAGCTCCGCGTTGCGGACGACGAGGATCTGCAGCGGCGCGGCGGAGCACGCATAGCAGCCGAAGCGGTAGAGGAAGGCCTCGTCCTGCCCCTCGATCTCGTAGCGCCCGTCGCCGTCCGAATCGGCGAGGTTGCTGCCGGCACCGTTCAAAAGGCCGACGCGGATCGTCTGCCAGGCGCCGCCCGGCGCCTTGCTGAGGACAAGCATCTCGTTGCAGCAATGGGCACCGCCGGTGAAGCCTTCGAGCACGACCTCGGGCGTGTCGTTCCCGGGGTCCATCTCGACGAGGGTCGCGACGGCCGGGACGGAATCGGCGACGGCCTCCGCCATCTCCGCGCGCGCGGCCAGCGCGCCGCGTTCGAAGATCGCCACCCGAGGGGTCGAGCGGCCGCTCGCGTCGCCTTCGCCCGGCGCGGCGTCGAGCCGCACCTCGAGCGTATGCGTCCGCATCGAGGCCGAAAGAATGCCGCGTCCGACCGAAACATGCGGGAGCTCGTCCGACGCCGCGCTGCCGGCGAGCGCAGCGATGAGAGCCAGGGTGAGCAGACAGCGCAGCCTCATGCCGCAGCCCTGTCCGCGCCCGCCATCAGCAGTCCGAGCTCGGTCTCGCTCGCCGCCGGCGTCCGCTCGCCGACGATCCGGCCGCCGCACATCACCAGGATGCGGTCCGACAGCGCCCGGATTTCGTCGAGTTCGACCGAAACGAGCAGGATGGCCTTCCCGGCAGCCCGCATGTCGAGCAGGCGCCTGTGGATGAACTCGATGGCGCCGATATCGACGCCGCGGGTCGGCTGGCCGACGACGAGCACGGCGGGGTCACGCTCCAGCTCGCGACCGAGCACGATCTTCTGCTGGTTCCCGCCGGAGAAGTTCGCCGCAGGCAGCCGGCAGTCCGGCGGGCGTATGTCGTACTGCGCGATCTCCTGGTTGGCCTTGGCCTCCACCGCGCGGCGGTCCATGAGCCAGCCGGACCCGTAGCGCGGATCCCGGTGGTAGCCGAGAATGGCGTTGTCGCACTCCTCGAACGGCATGACGAGCCCGGTCCGGTGGCGGTCCTCCGGCACATGGGCCAGCCCGATCCGCCGCATCGCCGCGGCATCGCACCCCCCGGTCAAATCGATCTCCCGGCCGTCGAGGAAGAGCGCGCCGCCGGTCGCGGGCCGCATTCCTGCGATCACCTCCATCAGCTCCGACTGGCCGTTGCCCGCGACGCCGGCTATGCCGACGATCTCGCCGGCGCGGACCTCGAACGTGATGCCGGAGAGCAGCGTGACGCCCCTTTCGTCCTCGAGCGCGAGATCGCGGGCGCCGAGAAGGGGTCGGCCCGGCACGACGGTCTCCTTCTCGGCACGCAGGAGCACCCGTCGCCCCACCATCAGCTCGGCGAGACGCTCCGGCGCCGCTTCGGCGGTCGGCATCGTCGCCACCATCTCGCCACGCCGCATGACCGAAACGCGATTCGTCACGGCCATGATCTCGCGCAGCTTGTGCGTGATGAGGACGACCGTCTTGCCCTGCGCCCTCAGCTGGCGCAGCACGTCGAAAAGCTGGTCCGCCTCGGCGGGCGTCAGAACGCCCGTCGGCTCGTCAAGGATCAGCGTTTCGGCACCGCGATAGAGCGCCTTCAGGATCTCGACGCGCTGCTGCAATCCGACCGGTAGGCTGCCCACCACGGCGTCGGGATCGACGAAGAGCCCGAAATCGCGTGCGATCGCCTCAAGCGTCGCGCGCGCGTTCCGAATCCCCTGCCGCAGCAGCGCCCCGCCTTCGCTGCCGAGCATGACGTTCTCGAGCACGGTGAACGGCTCCACCAGCATGAAGTGCTGATGGACCATGCCGATCCCCGCTGCGATCGCGTCCTGCGGCGAGCGCATCTGCACGGACCTGCCATCGATGCGGATCTCGCCGGCATCGGGATGGTAGAAGCCGTAGAGGATCGACATCAGGGTCGACTTGCCGGCCCCGTTCTCGCCGACGATCCCGTGGATCGTCCCCTTCTCGACCGTGAGGGCGATGTTGCGGTTGGCGTGCACCGCACCGAAGCTCTTGTCGATGCCGACGAGTTCGATGGCGGGCGCGGCCAAGGTCGCCTCACGCGCCGAACGGGCCGCCGGCGCCGCGCGGCGGCATCGGCATGGCTAGGACCAGCGCCCAGAAGTAGCGGTATTCGGAGGCCGGAGCATAGGCGAGCCCGATTCCGAACTCCGTCGCGCCCTCCCGGAGGAGATTCCGCCGGTGGTCGGGCGATTGCTTCCAGCCCGCCATCGCCTGTTCGATCGTCCGGTAGCCCGCGCCGAGATTCTCGACCGCAATGCCCCAGTCGTACCCGACTGCCGCGAGCCGCTTCGGCAGCGGACCGGCGACCCTGTGGCTCAGGCGGTCCGCCCGCGCCATCGCGAGCGCCTGCCGTCCGGCGGCATCGCCCAGCACCCCGTTCGCGGAGACGGCGTTCAGGCCCGCCTCCGAACGGAACGCGGAAACGAGCCTGCCGGCGCCTGCGCTGTCGACCGGAAGCTGCCGCGCCTCGAGCAGCGCCCCCTTTCCGGCGCAGCCGGCGAGCGCCAGTCCCGCCCCGCCGGCGAGCGCAAGGCAGGCGCGGCGGTGAAGCCCCACGTTCAGGAAGTCGGGCAGGTGTTGTCGGCCATGTAGTCGTGGACCTTGATGTCGCCCGAGATGATCTTCGACGTGGCGGCCTCGACCTTGTCCTTCATTTCGTCGGTCACGAGCTTGTCGTTGTTTTCGTCGAGCGCCCAGCCGACCCCCTCCTCGGCAAGCCCGAGCACCTGCACGCCGTTCGACCACGAGCCGTTCTGGGCATCCTCGAAGGCGGTGTAGACGGCATTGTCGACGCGCTTCAGCATCGAGGTCAGCACATGGCCGGGATGGAGCGCGTTCTGGTTGGAATCGACGCCGATGCCGAGCTTGTCCGCATCGGCGGCGGCCTGCAGCACGCCGATGCCGGTCCCCCCGGCCGCGTGGTAGACGACGTCGGCCCCGCGGTCGAACTGGCTCCTGGCGAGCTCGCCGCCCTTCACGGGGTCGGTCCACGCCGCCCCGGTGGTGCCCGTCATGTTCTGCAGCACGGTGATATCGGGCTTCACGGACTTGGCGCCCTGCACATAGCCGCAGGCGAACTTCCGGATGAGGGGGATGTCCATTCCGCCCACGAATCCGATCGTCCCGGTCTTCGATGCCATCGCCGCCAGCATGCCCACGAGATAGGAGCCCTCCTCCTCCTTGAAGACGATCGAGCGGACGTTCGGCTTGTCCACCACCATGTCGATGATGGCGAAGCGGATGTCGGGGAATTCCGTTGCGACCTTTTCGATCGCCTGCGCCTGGCTGAACCCGATGGCGACGATCGGATCGAAGCCCCGCCGGGCGAAGTTCCTGAGCGCCTGCTCGCGCTGGGAATCGTTCTGGACCTCGAAGTCGCGATACGTGATGCCGGTATCCTTCGCGAACCGCTCCGCGCCCTGGAAGGCGGCCTCGTTGAAGGACTTGTCGAACTTGCCGCCGAGATCGTAGACGACCGCCGGCTTGATGTCCGCGGCATGGGCGGCACCCGCGAAGGCGAGCGCAGCGACAGCGGCGACCCAGGTCATGCGCATAGCAGCTCCTATCTTCCTCCGACCGGCCCGGGGACCGGCCCCACGGCGAAGATTGGCACGGCCTTCGCTGCAGCGCACCTGCTTTCATATGCTTTGACGGACCGGCGCAAAGCGATATCTGTTGCATGCCGTTGCGGATCGGGAGCCCGGAATGTCACTGCTGCAAGCCGCGATAGAGCCGCTCGCCTTTCCGGTCCTGATCGGCGATATCGGCGGCACGAACGTCCGCTTCGCGCTCCTTTCCGACGCCAATGCCGAGCCGCGCAGCTTCCCGCCCGTGGAGACGCGGAGCTATCCGGACATCGAGACCGCGATCGAGGAGAACGTGCTCGCGCATACGAGCGTGATGCCGCGCTCGGCGGTCATTGCCGTGGCCGGCCCCGTGAGCGGCAACGAGGTCGACCTGACGAATGCCGACTGGATCGTGCGGCCGCACGACATCGTCGAGCGGATCGGGGTCGCCGACGTCATCCTCCTCAACGATTTCGAGGCGCTCGCGCTCGCCCTCCCCGAGCTGAAGGACAACGATCTCCACAGGATCGGCGGCGGCGCGATCGAGACCTTCTGCACGAAGGTCGTGGTCGGCCCGGGCACGGGCCTCGGCGTCGGCGGGCTCGCGCACGCCGCCCGCATCTGGGTGCCGCTGCCCGGCGAGGGCGGGCACGTCTCCTTCGGGCCGGTCGAGCCCGACGAGTTTCCGGTCTGGCGGGCGATCGAGCCGGAACACGGGCGGATCTCGGCGGAGTCGCTTCTCGCGGGGCGCGGCATCGTCCGCCTCTACCGGGCGGTCGCCACCGTCGAAGGCTCGATGCCGCAGCTCCACAGCCCGGCCATGATCACGGATGCCGCCTTGTCCGGGACCGACCCGTGCGCCGAGCGGACGATCGAGCTCTATGCGCGCCTGCTCGGCCGGCTCGCCGGCGACCTCGCGCTCGTGCTCATGGCCCGCGGCGGGGTCTATGTCGGCGGCGGCATCGCGCCGCGGCTCATCCCCTTCCTGGAGCGCGGCGAGTTCCGTCGCGCCTTCGAGGCGAAGGCGCCGCATGACGAGCTGATGCGCGGCATGTCGACCGTCGTCATCACGCGCGAGAGCCCTGCCCTGCTCGGGCTCGCCGCCTTCGCCCGCACGCCCAACCGCTTCGGCGTCTCGCTCACGGGCCGGCGCTGGAAGAAGGCGGCCGTCGCGGCGCATTGAGGCGGGCCTCCGCCCTCAGCCCGGCCGGCGCTTGGCGCCCGTCAAGGGCGCCGCCTCGGCCGGGTTCTCCGGCCAGGCATGCTTCGGATAGCGCCCGCGCATATCGGCCCGGACATCCCGCCATGAGCCGCGCCAGAAGGCGGGCAGGTCGCGCGTGACCTGGATCGGGCGGCGTGCCGGCGAGAGCAGCTCGAAGACGATCGGCACGGCACCGCCGAGCACCGCGGGATGCGCCGCGGTACCGAAGAGGTTCTGCACCGGGAGCGCGACGACCGGCTCGCCCGACGAATAGTCGATCGCGACCGAATTGCCCGCGGGCGCGATGAAGCGCGCCGGCGCGAGGCGGTCGAGCTCCGCCATCCTCTCCCACGGCAGCAGGGCGGCGAGCGCGTCCCGCAGGACCGGCCCCGCAAGATCGGCGAGCCGTCGCCTGCCGCGGAGCGCCGGCACCAGCCAGTCCTCCGCGCGCGCCGCGAGCGCCTCGTCGGAGAGGTCGGGCCACGCCGCCCCGGCGCGGGCACGCA
>NZ_SPKJ01000046.1 GCF_009866965.1 Propylenella binzhouense
CTGGCAAGGACCGCGGTCCGGGCGGCCGCGACGGCACCGGCCCGGAGGGGCCCGAGGCTCGCCGGCCTCGGCCGGGGCAGCGCCGCGGCGACGGCGACCGCAGGCTTTCGCTTCGGGGCCGACGCCCGCTTTCCGGTTCGGGCCGTCTTCTGCGTCCGCTTGGCAGAATTGGCGACGCGCTGGGTCTTCTTGGCGGCGCTCTTCGCGGCCGCCTCGACCGAAGAAAAGCTCGGCGCGACGGCAGGAACCGCCAACAATGCGGCGCAGCCGAGGCCGAGCGCCAGCAAAGCTGAACGGAACGCCGATCCGCGCCGACGATAGAACAATTCCCCTTCCACCATTACTTCGAAGGACCACGGACTTGTGTCGGGATCATGGCATGATCCGGCGAGGTTCGGAAGCGCGCTTGCCCTCGGGCGGGCGGGTCACTATCGTCCGGCGCCAAACGGCAGATCCGGCAGTCGAGGAAACGATGTTCAGGGGGTCGATACCGGCGCTCGTGACGCCCATGCGCGACGGCGAAGTGGATGAGGCGGCTTTTCGCGCCTTCGTCGAATGGCAGATCGGCGAGGGCAGCAGCGGCCTGGTCCCGGTCGGAACGACGGGCGAATCACCGACGCTTTCGCATGCGGAGCATCGGCGCGTGGTCGAGATCTGCATCGAGGCGGCGAACGGCCGCGTGCCGGTCATCGCCGGCGCGGGCTCGAACAACACGCGCGAGGCGGTCGAGCTTGCCCGGCACGCCGAGCAGGCGGGCGCCGACGCGGTGCTCGTCGTCACGCCCTATTACAACAAGCCGAGCCAGCAGGGCCTCTACCTCCACTTCAAGACGGTGGCCGACGCCATCTCGATCCCGCTCGTCATCTACAACATCCCGCCGCGTTCGATCGTGGACATGTCGGTGGAGACGATGACGCGCCTCTTCGAGGACTGCGAGAACATCATCGGCGTGAAGGACGCCACGGCGAACCTCGCCCGGGCCAGCCTGCAGCGCCAGGCGATGGGGCCGGACTTCCTCCAGCTCTCCGGCGAGGACGCCACTGCGCTCGGCTTCATGGCGCATGGCGGGCACGGCTGCATCTCGGTGACGGCGAACGTCGCGCCGCGGCTCTGCGCGGAGTTCCAGGACGCCTGCCGCGCCAAGGACTTCGCCACCGCGCTCGACTATCAGGACCGGCTGATGCCGCTCCACCGTGCGCTCTTCCTCGAGCCGAGCCCCGCGCCGACCAAGTATGCGCTCGCCCGGCTCGGCCACATGAGCGAGGAGGTCCGCTCGCCGATCGTTCCGGTCACCCCGGCGACGCGCTCCGAGGTGGATGCCGCGCTCCGGCATGCGGGGCTCCTGAACTGACCTGATGGCAAAGAAAGCGAGCACCCAGCACGGCGTCGTCGCCGACAACCGCAGGGCGAGGTTCAACTACGAAATCGGCGAGACCTTCGAGGCCGGCATCGCGCTCGCCGGCACGGAGGTGAAGAGCCTCCGCCAGTCCAAGGCGAACATCGCCGAATCCTATGTGAGCCCGGAAGGCGGCGAGGTCTGGCTGATCAACTCCTACATTCCGGAGTATCAGCAGGCGAGCTTCTTCAATCACGAGCCGCGCCGGCCCCGCAAGCTGCTGCTCCACAAGCGGGAGGTGAACCGCCTGTTCGGCGCGGTGAACCGGGAAGGCATGACGATCGTCCCGCTGCGGATGTACTTCAACGACCGCGGCCGCGCCAAGGTCGAGATCGCGCTCGCCAAGGGCAAGAAGGTCCACGACAAGCGCGAGACGGAGAAGCAGCGCGACTGGGCGCGGGAGAAGGGACGCCTGCTGCGCGAGAAGGGCTGAGCCTGGCGGCCGGCGCCTCAGCCGAGATCGGACCGGATCCGGGCGATCACGCTCTCGAACATTTCGGGCGTCAGCACGCCCGTGTTCGTGTTGAGCCGCGAGCAATGATAGCTGTCGTAGAGGCGCAGCCCCGCCGGGCCGGCATGCACGGCGCCATGGGCGAACGGGACGTCCCTGAGGCGCAGGCCGAGCGCGCGCGCGACGCTCTCATGCGCGATCCGGCCGAGGGCGAGAACGGCGCGCAACCCCGCCCGCCCGGCGAGCGTCGCATCCAGGAACCGGCGGCAGGCGCCGATTTCGGCCGGGGTGGGCTTGTTGCCCGGCGGCACGCATCTGACCGCATTCGTCACCGCGGCGTCGGTGAGGACGAGGCCGTCATCCACGCGGGCCTCGAAGCGCCCGCTCGCGAAGCCATAGGCGAGGAGCGTCCGGTAGAGCAGCTCGCCGGCATAATCACCGGTGAAGGGACGGCCGGTCCGGTTGGCCCCGCGCAGGCCGGGCGCCAGGCCGACCACGAGGAGCCGGGCGCCGTCCGCGCCGAAGGTCGGGACGGGCGCATTGTGCCAGGCCGGCTCCCGTTCCCGCCACTCCTCCCGGAACGCCACCAGCCGGGGGCAGAGCGGGCAGTCCCGCGGCGGCTCGGAAGCCTTTGCGGCCGCGCTCACAGGTCCTCGTACTCGTCGTCATATTCGTCGTTCTGCGGCGGCGCATAATCGCGCGGGGGCCGCTGCGGCCGCTGGGCGGGATCGCGGCCGACCGCATCCGCCATCGTCGCGAGCTCGAGGAAATGGTCGGCCTGGCGGCGCAGGTCGTCCGAAATCATCGGCGGCTGCGTCTTCATCGTGGAGGCGACGGTCACCTTCTTGCCGCGGCGCTGCAGCGCCTCGACCAGGTAGCGGAAGTCGCCGTCGCCGGAGAAGAGGACGATGTGATCGACGTGCTCCGCCGTCTCCATCGCGTCGACGGTGAGCTCGATATCCATGTTGCCCTTCACCTTGCGCCGGCCCTGGGCGTCGGTGAACTCCTTCAGCGGCTTCGTGACGATCCGATAGCCGTTATAGTCGAGCCAGTCGATCAGCGGCCGGATCGAGGAATATTCCTGGTCTTCGGCGAGGGCCGTATAGTAACTCGCCCGCACCAGATAGCCCTTCTCCCTGAAATCCGACAGCAGGCGCCGGTAGTCGATATCGAAGCCGAGCGAGCGGGAGGTGGCGTAGAGATTTGCGCCGTCGATGAAGAGGGCGATCTTTTCGCGCGGGTCGAACATTGCGGTCTCCGGGGCGGAATTATGAATGGCGGGGCGGGCCCCTGAATGGGCACCTTCGATAAGCCTTTGCCGCATCACGTCAAGGCGGCCGGCTTCTATGCCCACAACCGTTCTTGAAACGCTGGACGGGATTGCCTACACAGGTGTCCAATTCCCGACATAGGAGGCACATCCATGGCGCGCGTCACCGTGGAGGATTGCGTCGACAAGGTTCCGAACCGTTTCGAACTCGTTCTGCTGGCCGCCCACCGCGCCCGCATGATCGCGAACGGATCGCAGCTCACCGTCGACCGCGACAACGACAAGAATCCGGTGGTTGCCCTGCGCGAGATCGCGGAGCGGACCGTCTCACCGGAGGATCTCGACGAGGATCTCATCCATTCGCTGCAGAAATATGTCGAGGTCGACGAACCGGAGCAGCCGGCCGCGCCGATCGAGGTCGCCGGCGGCATCGAGGACAGCGACATCGCGTTCGACCGGATGTCGGAGGAGGATCTCCTGCGCGGGCTGGAGAGCCTCGATCCGCCGGAGCGCCGCGAGGACTGATCGTCGCGTTCCTGCTTCTGGAAAAGGCGCAGCGCGGGCTGCGCCTTTTTTGTCCCTCGATGTTGAAGCGGAAGGGCCGAGGGCCTCTTATATTGGGGAAAGACCCTCGATCGATCCCCGAGCCAGCGATACCCGACGGAACCAGCGGCGATGATGCGCCAGTACGAACTCGTTGAACGGGTCGCCGCCTACAATCCGCAGGTGAACGAGGATCTCCTCAACCGCGCCTACGTCTACGCCATGCAGAAGCACGGCACCCAGAAGCGCGCGTCGGGCGACCCCTATTTCTCGCATCCGCTCGAAGTCGCCGCCATCCTGACGGACCTGAAGCTCGACGATGCCTCGGTCGTCGTGGCGCTCCTCCACGACACGATCGAGGACACCACGGCGACCCAGGAGGAGATCGCGAACCTCTTCGGGCCGCAGATCGCGACGCTGGTGGAGGGGCTCACCAAGATCCAGCGGCTCGACCTCGTCTCGCGCGAGGCCCAGCAGGCGGAAAACCTCCGCAAGCTCCTCCTCGCCGTGGCGGACGACATCCGGGTGCTGCTCGTCAAGCTCGCGGACCGGCTCCACAACATGCGCACCATCCAGTACGTCCGGGAGGACAAGCGGGCGCGCATCGCAGAGGAGACGATGGAGATCTATGCGCCGCTCGCGGGGCGCATGGGCATGCAGTCGATGCGCGAGGAACTCGAGGATCTCGCGTTCCGGATCCTCAATCCCGAGGCCTATGCCACGATCTCGAACAAGCTGCAGGGCCTGCGCGAGCGTACCGGCGGCACGGTCGAGATGATCACCGCGGATCTCGAGGACCGGCTGCGGAAGAGCGGCATCCAGGCGGCCATCAAGTCGCGCCAGAAGCGACCCTATTCGATCTTCGCCAAGATGCAGCGGAAGTCCGTCGGCTTCGAGCAGCTCTCCGATATCTTCGGCTTCCGCGTTCTCGTCGACAGCACCGAGGATTGCTACCGCGCGCTCGGCATCGTCCACACGTCGTTCCGGATGGTGCCCGGACGGTTCAAGGACTACATCTCCACGCCGAAGCAGAACGAGTACCGCTCGCTCCACACGACCATCATCGGTCCCAAGCAGCAGCGCGTCGAACTGCAGATCCGGACCGTCGAAATGGACCGGATCGCCGAGTACGGCATTGCGGCGCACCCGCTCTACAAGGAGGGGATCGCCGGCGACCGGGACCGCCTGATGGCCGAGAGCCGCGCCTATGCCTGGCTCCGGCAGACGGTCGAGCAGATCGCCCATGGCGACGCGCCCGAGGAGTTCCTGGAGCACACCAAGCTCGAGCTCTTCCAGGACCAGGTGTTCTGCTTCACCCCGAAGGGGCGGCTGATCGCGCTGCCGCGGGGCGCGACGCCGATCGACTTCGCCTACGCCGTTCACACCGATGTCGGCGATACCTGCGTCGGCGCCAAGGTGAACGGGCAGCTCGCGCCGCTGGTGCAGCCGCTCCAGAACGGGGACGAGGTCGAGATCATCCGCTCGGAGGCGCAGCGGCCGCCGCCGGCCTGGGGCTCGATCGTGGCGACGGGCAAGGCGCGGGCGGCCATCCGGCGCGCCACCCGGGCCCACGTGCGGCGCCAATATGCCGGGCTCGGCCGTCACACCCTGGAACGCGCCTTCGAGAAGGCGGGGAAGACCTATTCGGAATCGGGCTTCCGCAACGTGCTCCACCGCCTCGGCCACGGCGACCTGGAGGATGCGCTCGCCGCCGTCGGGCGGGGCGACCTGAAGCCCGCGATCGTCCTGCGCGCCATCTATCCCGATTATCGCGAGGACCGCATCCCGCCCGGCCTCGCGCCTTCCGAGGAGGGCTGGCTCGCCTCCAATCGCGGCCTCAAGTTCCGCCTGCCGGCCGACTACGAGATGAACGGCGCCTCCAGCCGTTCGCTGCCGATCCGCGGCCTCGACAAGGACGCGCCGGTCCGGTTCGCGCCGGAGGGCGGCGCGGTCCCAGGCGACCGGATCGTGGGCATCCTGGTGCCCGGCGAAGGCATCACCATCTATCCGATCCAGTCGCCGCAGCTCAGCCAGTTCGACGACGAGCCGGAGCGCTGGGTCGACGTGCGCTGGGATGTGGCGGAGGATTCGAGCGAGCGCTTCCCCGCCCGGGTGCGCGTGACCGCGCTCAACGAGCCCGGCACGCTCGCCGCCATCGCCGAGGTGGTCGGCGTGGCCGACGGCAATATCGACAATCTGCGCATGCTGAAGCGCGACCGGGACTTCACCGAGATGGAGATCGATCTGGAGGTGTGGAACCTCAAGCATCTCAACAGGATCATGAGCGACTTGCGCGCGAAGAGCGTGGTGAGCAGTGTCACGCGGGTCAACGGCTGAAGCGGGACGGCATACCGTGCCGTCCGCACCGTGCGCAGGCGAGGGAGCGTAGTCCGGTCCGATGCTCTTCAAGCGGCGGCACAGGCAGAGTTTCCGGCAGCGGGTCAGGGTCTGGCTCTGGCCGCGCGTCAGCTGGCGCCGCTCGGCCGCCTATCACGCCAAGCGCGTGCTCCGGCTCTCGGCGACGCCCTACTCGATCGCGATGGGCTGTGCCGTCGGCGCTTTCGTCTCCTGCACGCCCTTCATCGGCATGCACTTCCTCATCACCTTCCTGATCGCCTGGCCGCTCCGCGGCAACCTCATCGCCGGCGCGATCGGCACCAGCATCGGGAATCCCGTCACCTTCCCGTTCATCTGGGTCGGCACCTACAAGATCGGCCACCTGCTCCTTCACGGCCACGACCGGGATGCCCCCGCGCGTCTCGGCCAGGACCTCCTCACGAAGTCGTTCGACCAGCTCGTGCCGATCCTGAAGCCGATGGCGATCGGGTCGGTCCCGCTCGGGCTTGCGATCGCGGTGGTGACCTATTTCCTGACCTATTACCTGGTCGCCACATATCAGGCCGGGCGCCGCGAGCGATTCGCGGCCCGCCGGCTGCCTCCCCTCAAGCATGAGACGGCGGACGATCCGTCCGCTCAGGAGAGCCTCTCCTATGGCCACACAAGCTCTGCGCCTCGGCGTTAACATCGATCACGTGGCGACGGTGCGGAACGCCCGCGGCGGCCGGCATCCGGATCCGGTCCGGGCCGCGCATCTCGCCGAGGCCGCCGGCGCCGACGGCATCACGGCGCATCTGCGCGAGGACCGCCGCCATATCCGCGACAGCGACATCGAACGCCTGATGGGCGAGATCGCGCTTCCGCTCAATCTTGAGATGGCGGCGACGGAGGAGATGCTCGCGATCGCACTCCGCCACCGGCCGCACGCGGCCTGCATCGTTCCCGAGCGGCGCGAGGAGCGTACGACGGAAGGCGGCCTCGACGCCGCGGGCGCCCGATCCCATCTGGAGCCGATGGTGCGGAAGCTGACCGAGGCCGGCATCCGGGTGTCGCTCTTCGTCGAGCCGGACCCGGCGCAGCTCGATGCGGCGGTCGCGATGGGCGCGCCCGTCGTCGAGCTGCATACCGGGCGCTATTGCGAGCTGTGGGAGGCGGGCCAGGCCGGCTCGGAGCTCGCGCGCCTTGCCGCCGCTGCCCGCCACGCCAGCGGCATCGGCCTCGAGGTTCATGCCGGACACGGGCTCGGCTTCGACAACGTGAAGCCGGTCGCCGCGATTCCCGAGATCGTCGAGCTCAATATCGGCCATTTCCTGATCGGCGAGGCGATCTTCGTGGGGCTCGAGGCGAGCGTGCGGGCGATGCGGCGGCAGATGGAGGAGGCCCGGGCGCCGAGCGCGGAGGCAGTGTCGTGATCGTCGGAATGGGCAGCGACCTCATCGACATCCGCCGCGTCGAAACGACGCTGGAGCGCTACGGCGAGCGCTTCGTCCAGCGCGTCTTCACCGATATCGAGCAGCGCAAATCGGACCGGCGGCGCGAGCGGGCGGCCTCCTACGCCAAGCGCTTCGCCGCCAAGGAGGCATGCGCGAAGGCGCTCGGCACCGGGCTCAGGAACGGCGTGTTCTGGCGCGACATGGGGGTGGTCAACCTGCCTTCCGGAAAGCCGACAATGCTCCTGACCGGGGGTGCGGCGCGCCGGCTCGCGGCGATCGTCCCGAGCGGCCACGACCCGGCAATCCATCTCACGATCACCGACGATTGGCCGCTCGCCCAGGCCTTCGTCATCATCGAGGCGTTGCCGCAGGCCGCAAAGCCGCCCCAATGATCGCCTCAAAGCGCGCATTGCGGCCGTGCGCCTTGGTCGCTAAACCCTTCCACCGAACGATCAGGATGGAGCCATGAGCGTGGCCGAACGTAGCGCCGATGAAAAGGCGAAAGAGCATGGCGGCATTGGCGAGACCATCAAAGTCATCATCCAGGCGCTCCTGATCGCGCTCGTCTTCCGGACGTTCCTCTATCATCCGTTCAATATTCCGTCGGGATCGATGATGCCGACCCTGCTGATCGGCGATTATTTGTTCGTCTCGAAGTTCAGCTACGGCTATAGCCGCTATTCCTTCCCGATCGACCTCTCCTTCATCCACGGGCGCATCCTGGGCTCCAAGCCCGAGCGCGGCGACATCGCCGTGTTCCGGCTGCCGCGCGATCCCGAGACCGATTACATCAAGCGCGTGATCGGGCTTCCCGGCGACAAGATCCAGATGAAGAACGGCGTCCTCTTCATCAACGGCGAGCCGGTCAAGCGCGAGCGGATCGACGACTATCTCGGGGAGACCCCGTTCGGCGAGCAGGTCCGGATCCGCCAGTACCGCGAGACGCTCCCCAGCGGGGTGAGCTACGTCACGCTCGACATGACGGAGACGGGCGAGAAGGACAACACCGAGGTCTACGAGGTTCCGCCGGACCATTATTTCATGATGGGCGACAACCGCGACAATTCGACCGACAGCCGCTTCCTGCAGTTCGTCGGCTACGTGCCGGCCGAAAATCTCGTTGGCCGGGCCGAGATCATCTTCTTCTCCGTCGACGAGGGTGCGCCGGTCTGGGCGATCTGGAAATGGCCAGAGACGCTGCGCCTGAACAGGTTCTTCGAGCTGCTATGAGGCGGCATGCCAGCCTGGCGGAGCTCGAGGAGCGGATCGGGTACAGGTTCAGGGATGCCGAACTGCTGCAGCGCGCGCTCACCCATGCGAGCGCGGTGGCGAACGGCGTAGAGCACCAGCCGCTCGACACCTATCAGCGCCTCGAATTCCTGGGCGACCGGGTGCTCGGCCTTGTCATCGCCGACATGCTGGACGCACATTACGAGACGGCGCCAGAGGGCGAGCTCTCGCGGCGGCTCGCCAAGCTGGTGAGCGGCGAGACCTGCGCCAAGGTCGCGAGGGAGATGGACCTGCCCGCACATCTGCGGATCGGCGGCAGCGTGAAGGGCGCGAGCCGCGCCACCGCCGGCGTGCTCGCAGATGTCTGCGAGGCCGTGATCGGCGCGGCCTATCGGGACGGCGGTCTCGACGCGGCGCGCGGGGTGGTGGAGCGGTTCTGGCGCACGCGGCTCGAGACGATGAGCGGCCCGCTCCGCGACGCCAAGACCGAGCTGCAGGAATGGTCGCACCGGCACGGCTACGGCACCCCGGTCTACGAGGAGATCAGCCGGTCCGGGCCGGACCACGCGCCGCGATTCGAGGTCGAGGTCCGGGTCGACGGCGTCGAGAGCGCCCGCGGCCAGGGGCGCGCCAAGCGGGAGGCGGAGCACGAGGCCGCCTCCGAGCTCCTGATGCGGGAGGGCGTATGGAGCCGGGAGTGAAAGAAGGCGGTTCCGGAGCGGCGGCGACGCGGGCGGGCTTCGTCGCGCTGATCGGCGCGCCGAATGCCGGCAAGTCCACGCTCCTCAATGCGCTGGTCGGCTCCAAGGTGTCGATCGTCACCCACAAGGTGCAGACGACGCGCGCCCTCATCCGCGGCATCGCCATACACGGGCAGTCGCAGATCGTGTTCGTCGACACGCCGGGCATCTTCCAGCCGAGGCGCCGGCTCGACCGCGCCATGGTGACGACGGCCTGGGGCGGCGCGGCGGAGGCCGATCTGGTCGCCCTTCTCGTCGATGCGCGCAAGGGCCTCGCTGAAGAGGCCGCCGCGATCCTGGAGAAGCTCGGCGCGGAATTTCCCGCCGGCCGGCCGAAGGTCCTCGTCCTCAACAAGATCGACGTGGTGAAGCGCGACCTCCTCCTCGCGCTCGCGGCCGAGGCGAACGAGGCGGTCGCGTTCGACCGCACCTTCATGGTTTCGGCGCTCACCGGCGACGGCGTGCCGGACCTCCTCGATTATTTCGCCGCGGCCATGCCGCCCGGACCCTGGCTCTATCCCGAGGACCAGATGTCGGACCTGCCGATGCGCGCGCTCGCCGCGGAGATCACGCGCGAGAAGCTGATGACGCGGCTCCACGAGGAGCTGCCCTACGAATCCACCGTCGAGACGGAAGCCTGGACCGAGACGCCGAAGGGCGTGCGCATCGACCAGGTCGTCTATGTCGCGCGCGAGAGCCAGCGCAAGATCGTGCTCGGCAAGGGCGGGCAGACGATCAAGGCGATCTCGATGGCGGCGCGCCGCGATCTCGCCGAGATGCTCGGCAGGCCGGTCCACCTCTTCCTCTTCGTGAAGGTGCGCGAGAACTGGTCCGACGATCCCGAGCGCTATCGCGAGATGGGACTCGATTTCCCGCGCTGAGAGGGAAGGGGACGCGGGCAGGAGCCGAGCCATGGAATGGAGCGAGGAGGCGATCGCGGTCGGCACACGCCGTCTCGGCGAGAGCTCCGTCATCCTGGAGGTGATGACGCGGAGCCGCGGGCGCTGCCTGGGCCTCGTTCGCGGCGGCCGCTCCAAGGCGCTGCGGCACGTGCTCCAGCCGGGCAACAGCCTGTCCGTGACCTGGCGGGCCCGTCTCGACGAGCATCTCGGGAGCTTCCGCGTCGAGCCTCTCGGCGAACGCGCCGCCGCGATCATGGAATCGAGCGTCGCGACGTTCGGCCTGCAGCTTCTCGCCGAGCATCTCCGGCTGCTGCCCGAGCGCGATCCCCATCCCCAGCTCTACGACGTGCTCGCGGTGCTCCTCGACAATCTCGGGGATCCGGCGGTCGCGGGCGCGCTCATCGCCCGCTTCGAGCTCCTGCTCCTCGACGAGCTCGGCTTCGGGCTCGACCTCACCGCCTGCGCCGCGACCGGGACGACCGAAGACCTCGCCTTCGTCTCGCCGAAAAGCGGCCGCGCCGTGTCCCGGGAGGCCGCGCAGCCCTATCGCGACCGGCTTCTGCCGCTGCCGGCCTTCCTGCATCGCTCCGGCGCGACCTTCGACGGCGCCGACCTCGCCGGCGCCTTCGCCCTGACCGGCTATTTCCTGCAGCGCCATGTCTGGGAGGCGCGCGGCAGAACCGCGCCGGAGGTGCGCCACGCTTTCCTGCGGGCCGTGCACGACCGGGCGATCGCGGCCTGACCGGCGGATGCGCCACCGAAACTCAGCAAGGAGGAGAGAATGAAGATCACCTGGTTCGGCCATTCCGCATTCCGCGTCGAGATCGCGGACGCCGTCATCCTGATCGATCCGTTCCTGTCCGGAAATCCGACCTTCGAGGGCGACCTGACCGACGCTTCGCTCGGCTGCACGCACGTGCTCCTCACCCACGGCCACGACGACCATGTGGGCGACGCCGCGATGATCTGCGATTCGACCGGCGCCCAGCTCGTCGGATCGTTCGAGGTCTGCATGTGGCTGAGCGGGCAGGGCGCCGCGAACATCAATCCCGGCAATCACGGCGGCACGGTCGATTGCGGGCCGTTCACGGTCTCCCTGGTGAACGCGCTCCATTCCTCCTCGACCATCAAGGACGGACGCCCGGTCTATCTCGGCAACCCGCTCGGGCTGGTCGTGAAGGCGCCCGGGGAGCCGGTGCTCTACCACATGGGCGATACCGAGATCTTCGGCGACATGGCGCTCATCGACGAGATCCATCGGCCGGAGATCGGGATCGTGCCGATCGGCGACCGCTTCACCATGGGCGCGAGGACGGCGGCGATGGCCTGCCGCCGCTACTTCCATTTCCGGCACGTGATCCCGGCCCATTACGCGACCTTCCCGCTCCTCGACCAGAGCGCGGAGGCCTTCGTGCGCGAGATGGGCGAGGACGGCGCGAAGGTGCTCGTGCCGGAACGCGGCAGACCCATCACGCTCTGAGCCGCCGGCGTTGTCTCGCGCGTCCCGCCGTTCTATAGCCGGTCGCATCCGTTCCAGCCGGGATTGCCCGTGTCCGTCGATATCGCCACCGTCAAGCGCGTCGCCCATCTCGCCCGCATCCGCGTCACCGAGGAGGAGGCCGCGGCGCTGCAGGGCGAGCTCAACGCCATCCTCGGCTTCGTGGAACAGCTGAACGAGGTGGACGTCGCCGGCGTGGAGCCGATGACGTCCGTCATCCCGATGGCCGTGAAGCGGCGCGAGGACGTCGTCGACGACGGCGGCATCGCCGCCGACATCGTCCGCAACGCGCCGCTCACGGACGAGAACTACTTCCTCGTCCCGAAGGTCGTGGAGTAGGCGTGATCCTCCGGCCGCGGCCGGGATCCCGCGCGGCGATGCGGTGCGGGACCTCCGGATCGGCGCCATTCCGTCTCCTGCGAGACGCATCTTGAAGAAGCACGTACAGGCCGCATGAGCGAACTCACCGCCCTCACGATCGCCGGCATCCGCGAAGGGCTGCGCCGGAAGGACTTCTCGGCCGTCGAGCTGACGGAGGCCTATCTCGCGGCGATCGAGCGCTTCAACCAGGCGTTCAACGCCTATGTCGCAGTGACGCCCGAGCGGGCCCTGGAGATGGCCGGGGAATCCGACCGGCGCATCGCGGAAGGCGAAGCGCGCGCGCTCGAGGGCGTGCCGCTCGGGATCAAGGACCTCTTCTGCACGAAGGGAATCCACAGCCAGGCCGCGAGCCACGTCCTGGACGGCTTCAAGCCGCCCTACGAATCGACCGTCACCGCCAATCTCTGGCGCGACGGCGGCGTCATGCTCGGCAAGCTCAACATGGACGAGTTCGCGATGGGCTCGTCCAACGAGACCAGCTATTACGGCCCCGTCGTGAACCCGTGGCGCCGGCGCGGCGGCAACGCGCAGCTGGTGCCCGGCGGCTCTTCCGGCGGCTCGGCCGCGGCGGTCGCGGCGCATCTCTGCGCCGGCGCGACGGCGACCGACACCGGCGGCTCGATCCGCCAGCCCGCCGCCTTCACCGGCACGGTCGGCATCAAGCCGACCTACGGGCGCTGCTCGCGCCGGGGCATCGTCGCCTTCGCCTCCTCGCTCGACCAGGCCGGGCCGATCGCCCGCACCGTGCGGGACGCGGCGATCATGCTCCGCACGATGGCCTCCGTGGACCCGAAGGACACGACGTCGGCGGACGTCGAGGTGCCGGACTACGAGGCCGCGATCGGCGAGAGCGTGAAGGGCCTCCGGATCGGGATCCCCAGGGAATACCGGGTCGACGGCATGCCGGAGGAGATCGAGAAGCTGTGGCAGGCCGGCATGGACTGGTACCGCGCCGCCGGTGCCGAGCTCGTCGAGATCTCGCTGCCGCATACGAAATACGCGCTGCCGGCCTATTACATCGTCGCGCCGGCCGAGGCCTCGTCCAACCTCGCGCGCTATGACGGGGTGCGCTACGGGCTCCGCGTGCCGGGCGACGATATCGTCGACATGTACGAGAAGACCCGGGCGGCGGGCTTCGGCCGCGAGGTGAAGCGGCGCGTGCTGATCGGCACCTACGTTCTTTCAGCCGGCTATTACGACGCCTATTATCTCCGGGCGCAGAAGGTCCGCACCCTCATCAAGCGCGACTTCGAGGAGGCGTTCCAGGCCGGGATCGACGCGATCCTCACGCCGGCAACGCCATCCTCCGCGTTCGGGATCGGCGAGAAGGCGGGAGGCGACCCCGTCGAGATGTACCTGAACGACATCTTCACGGTGACCGTGAACATGGCCGGCCTGCCGGGGATCGCCGTGCCGGCGGGTCTCGACCCGGCGGGCCTGCCGCTCGGGCTGCAGCTCATCGGCCGGCCCTTCGACGAGGCGACGCTCTTCCGCGCAGCGCAGGTGATCGAGGATTCCGCCGGCAGCTTCACGCCGGAAGCCTGGTGGTGAGCGCGGCCTCGATTAGGCGCCGGCCGGACCGCGGCCCCGCAGCCTTTCCTCCAGCACCGCCTTCAGCACCGTGGCGTTGTTGCGCGCCTCGTTCTTCGAGGCGAAGAGCAGCGTGACCGGGCCTTCGCGGGTAAGCGCCGCGAGCCGGTCGAGTTCGCCCTCGCGCCCGGCGAGCTCGGCCCGGTAGAGCGCGCGGAACGCCTCCCAGTCCTCCGGCCGGCCGTGATAGCGCCGCCGCAGATCCGCGCTCGGCGCGAGGTCCTTCGCCCATTCGTCGACCGCCGCCTCGGCCTTCGTCATCCCGCGCGGCCAGAGCCTGTCGACGAGCACGCGCCGGCCGTCCGAAGGATCGGGCGGTTCATAGATCCGCTTCAGGCCGATCCGGCTCTCTGGCATCTTCCCTCCCTCGCATCCCGCGCCTTCTCCGGCCGGCAGCGGCATTCCGGCCAGAAGCGCCGGCATCAGGCGCCGAGTCCGCCATTGTAGCCGATTTCCACCGACCGAACGCCTGGAAGCCGGCGGCTTATGGTAAGGCCGGTCTCGATCGTATAGCCTTCCGCGCGCGGCGCAGGATGCGGCTGCGGCTGCGACCGCCGGAGCCCGCCGATCGCCGCGCGACGAAGGAGGACGGTGCCATGATACTCGGCCTTTCGATCGCCCCGGCTGCGACGGGCTGACGCCATGGGCGAGTCCGCACCCGAAGTCCGCGACAATGCCGCCGCCCACCGGCTCGAGGTGGAGATCGACGGCAAGCTCGCCATCGTCGACTACAACCTGATCTCCGGCGGCATCGTGGTCGCCCATACCGAGGTACCGCCGCCGCTCGAGGGGCGCGGCATCGCGAGCGCGATGTACCGGGCGCTGATCGCACGGGCGCGGGAGGAGGGGCGGCGCGTCATCCCGGTCTGCCCCGTCTTCGCACTCTACCTGAAGCGGCATGCGGAAGCGCAGGACGTGCTCGATCCGGGCTACCGGCGCTCGCTCGGCCTGCCGCCCCTCGAGCCTCCCGCCTCCTGAAGCGGCCAGCCGGGCAGGGTGCCCGGCTGCACGTCCGCGTGTGGCCAAACCGGCCCGGTCCGCGTAGAAGGGCCCGTCCTGTCGTTTCGACTCGGCAAAGCCGGGGTCGACCCGCACCGGGACCAATCACGCCGGAAGCGCCCATGCCGCCGATCATCCAAGTCTCCGGGCTGTCCAAGACCTACGCGACGGGCTTCCGCGCGCTGAAGACGATCGACCTCGAGATCATGCGGGGCGAGATCTTTGCGCTGCTCGGGCCGAACGGCGCGGGCAAGACCACGCTCATCAGCATCATCTGCGGTCTGGTGAACCCGACCGCCGGGCACGTCGCGGTGGACGGGCACGACATCGTCGCGGACTACAGGGCCGCGCGCTCGCTGATCGGCCTGGTGCCGCAGGAGCTGACGACCGACGCCTTCGAGACGGTGTTCGCGACCGCGAGCTTCAGCCGCGGGCTGTTCGGAAAGCCGGCCGATCCGGCGCATGTGGAGAAGGTGCTCCGCGCGCTCTCGCTCTGGGAGAAGCGGAACTCCAAGATCATCACGCTTTCCGGCGGCATGAAGCGGCGCGTCCTCATCGCCAAGGCGCTTGCGCACGAACCGTCGATCCTCTTCCTCGACGAGCCGACCGCGGGCGTCGACGTCGAGCTCCGCCGCGACATGTGGGCGCTCGTGCGCGAATTGCGGGCGACCGGCGTGACCGTCATCCTCACCACGCACTACATCGAGGAGGCCGAGGAGATGGCCGACCGCGTGGGCGTGATCAGCCACGGCGAGCTGATCCTCGTCGAGCAGAAGGCAGAGCTGATGCGCAAGCTCGGGCGCAAGCAGCTCATCCTGCAACTCCAGGCGCCGCTGCCGGCAATTCCGGAGTCGCTTTCGGCCTACGAGCTCACGCTGGCCGCAGACGGCAACGAGCTCGTCTACACCTACGACACGCAGGCCGAGCGGACCGGCATCACGATGCTGCTGCGCGCCCTCTCGGAGGCCGGCATCCGCTTCCGCGACCTCCGCACCCGGGAAAGCTCGCTCGAGGAGATCTTCGTCAGCCTCGTGAGGGAGAGCGCATGAACCTCTACGCGATCAGGGCGATCTACGGCTTCGAGATGGCGCGGACCTTCCGCACGCTGCTCCAGAGCGTCGTCTCGCCGGTCATCTCGACCTCGCTCTATTTCGTCGTCTTCGGCTCCGCGATCGGCTCGCGCATCGCGGAGGTCGACGGCGTGAGTTACGGCGCCTTCATCGTGCCGGGGCTCATCATGCTGTCGCTCCTGACGCAGAGCATTTCGAACGCCTCGTTCGGCATCTATTTCCCGAAATTCACGGGAACGATCTACGAGGTGCTCTCGGCACCCGTGTCGTACTGGGAGATCGTGGTCGGCTATGTCGGCGCGGCGGCGACCAAGTCCATGATGCTCGGGCTCATCATCCTGGCGACCGCGAGCCTCTTCGTGCCGCTCAGGATCGAGCACCCGGTCTGGATGTTCGGCTTTCTCGTGCTGACGGCCGCCACCTTCAGCCTGTTCGGATTCATCATCGGGATCTGGGCGGACGGCTTCGAGAAGCTGCAGCTGGTGCCGCTCCTGATCGTGACGCCGCTCACCTTTCTCGGCGGCAGCTTCTATTCGATCGACATGCTGCCGCCGCTCTGGCGGACGCTCACCTTCTTCAATCCCGTCGTCTATCTCGTCAGCGGCTTCCGCTGGAGCTTCTACGGGAGCTCGGATGTCGGAATAGAAGTGAGCCTCGCAATGACGCTCGTCTTCCTGGCGGTCTGCCTGGCGCTGGTGGCCTGGATCTTCCGGACCGGCTACCGGCTGAAAAGCTGAGGGCCCGCATGGGGCCCCGCGAGCCGGTCCGTCAGCCTCGCCTGCGGTGCCGCGCGAGGACCTTCACGGGGACGGGACGGGGAGCCGCGATGCTCGCGACCCCGGCGAGCACGAACCCTGCCGCGGCGGCGAGAAATGCGATCAAGGCCAGCTCGGACATCATGTCCCCCTCCCGTCATGCGGGCCGTTCGGGTGTCTCCGGCCTCGTCTGCGGCCGCCGGGCACCCGCCCGCGATGACTTCATCAGTCCTCAGAAAGATGAAGCTCACATTGCGCTGGATCAAGCGGCGGCGCGCGAATTTTCGCCGGGGGTGGTGCGGTGCCGAAGCTGAGCGCCGGCATTCTGATGTACCGGCCTGCGGAGAGCGGCCTCGAGGCGCTCCTCGTCCATCCCGGCGGGCCGTTCTGGAAGAGCCGCGACCTCGGCGCCTGGTCTATTCCGAAAGGGGAGATCGAGCCGGACGAGGATCCCGAGCAGGCCGCCCGGCGCGAGTTCCGCGAAGAGCTCGGGATCGCGCCTGACGGGCCGCTCCGGCCGCTCGGGCGCGTCCGGCAGAAGGGCGGCAAGGTCGTGGCGGCGTTCGCGGTCCTGGGTGATCTCGACGCCGGTTCGGTGGCGAGCAATCTCTGCACGGTGGAATGGCCGCCCCGGAGCGGGCGGACCGTGGTCTTTCCCGAGATCGATCGCGCCGCGTGGTTTCCTTTGCCGGTCGCCCGCGAGAAGATATTGGAGGGACAGCGGCCGCTCATCGATCGCCTCGAGGAGATGGTCGCAAGCGCGCCGGATTGACCGCATCCGGCTCGGAAGGCCGCGCCAGGCGGCCGGCAATGGAGGAGGCATCGGATGTCCGGACTGCCGAAGCACGTCGAGATCAACGAGGAGGGGCCGCGCGAGGGCTTCCAGATCGAGAAGGCGCCGATCCCGACGGCGCACAAGATCGAGCTCATCGACGCCCTTTCCGAAACGGGCGTCAGGCACATCCAGGTCGCCTCCTTCGTGAGCCCGAAGCACGTGCCCGGCTGGGCCGATGCCGACGCCGTGGTCGAAGGCTTCCGCAAGCGCGAAGGCGTCGACTACACGGCGCTCTGGCTGAACGCGAAGGGCTTCGAGCGCGCGCTCGCCCACCGCGACAGGCTCGCCATCACGGGCTCGATCCGCATCTGCGCCTCCGAGCCGTTCCTGATGCGCAACCAGCGCATCGACTTCGCGACCAACATCGCCAACGAGCATGCCCAGATGGAAGTCTACAAGGCCGCCGGGATCCCGGTGACCGCGATCGGCGTGATGGCGGCCTTCGGCTGCAACTTCCAGGGCGACATCCCGACCGCGCGGGTCCTCGAGGCGATCGGCCAGGCGCTCGAGATCGCCGCGGCGCACGATCTGAAGCCGCGCGAGGTGCGGCTCGCCGACACCATGGCCTGGGCGACGCCCGTGCATATCCGGCGGACGGTCGGGGCCGTGCAGGACGCCTATCCGGAGCTCGACATCGTCCTCCATCTCCACGATACGCGCGGCATGGCGGTGGCGAACGCCTTTGCCGGCCTCGAGATGGGCGTCGCGCGCTACGATTCCGCGGTCGCGGGGCTCGGCGGCTGCCCCTTCGCGGGCCATGCCGGTGCGGCCGGCAACATCTGCACGGAGGATCTCGTCTTCCTGTGCGAGGAGATGGGGATCGAGACCGGCATCGATCTCGACCGGCTGATCGAGGTGGGGAACCTCGCCGAGCGCATCTTCGGCCGGCAGCTGCCGGGATCGGTGATGCACGGCGGCACCCTCCGCCGCTTCCGCGCCGCCGCATAAGCGGCGGCCGAGGGGTCCTGGCCTGGGGATGGGCAGCATGGCGAACGGGGACGAGGCGAGGATCCGCGTCGGGATCGGCGGCTGGAACTTCGGACCATGGCGCGGCACCTTCTATCCGAAGGGGCTCCCGGCCAGGCGCGAGCTCGAATTCGCGAGCCGCAATCTCACCTCCATCGAGGTGAACGGGACCTTTTATCGCTCGCAGGCGCCGGAGACCTTCGCGAAATGGCGCGAGGAGACGCCGGACGATTTCGTGTTCGCGCTGAAGGGTCCCCGCTATGCCACCAACCGGCGGAACCTCGCGGAGGCGGGCGAGTCGATCGAGCGGTTCTGCTCCGGCGGGCCCCTCGCCCTCGGCGAGAAGCTCGGACCGATCAACTGGCAGCTGATGCCGGCCAAGGCCTTCGACCGGGGCGAGATCGAGGCTTTCCTGAAGCTCCTGCCGAAAAGCGTGGAGGGGCGCCCCATGCGCCACGCCATCGAGGTGCGGCACGAAAGCTTTCGCACGCCGGACTTCGTGGCGCTCGCGCGCGAATACGGGGTCGCGATCGTCCTTGCCGGCGACTGTGACTATCCGCAGATCGGGGATCTGACCGCGGGATTCGTCTATGCCCGCATCATGGGTACCTGCGCCGAGGAGCCGGCCGGCTACGGCGCCGAGGCGCTCGACGGATGGGCGGAGCGCGCGCGGCTTTGGGCCGCAGGCGGCGCCCCGGAGGATATCGCGACGGTCGAGACCGAGCGCCGCTGCGGGCCGGCACGCGACGTCTTCCTCTATGTCATCAGCGGGGAGAAGGCGAAAAATCCCTCCGCGGCCATGGCCTTGCGCGAGCGGCTGGAGCGAGGCTAGGCGAACCGCTGCCGCCTGTCCGCGGCCGGCTACCGGGCTCGATAGGGAAATCCGAAGAGTCTGGCTTTCTGCGATAGGCTAAAGCTATCGGTGTGAGCGGCACATCCTATTTGCGTCCGCCGGCATCCGGCGCTACCAGCATAGAACCATTCCAAAGAAGGGGAAGTTCCATGGCCGAACGTCCGACATTGACGACGAGCGCCGGCGCACCCGTTGCCGACAACCAGAATGCGCTCACCGCCGGCCCGCGTGGGCCGATCCTGCTGCAGGACTATCAGCTCATCGAGAAGCTGACCCACCAGAACCGGGAGCGCATCCCGGAGCGGCCGGTCCACGCCAAGGGCTGGGGCGCCTATGGAACGCTCACCGTCACCGGCGACATCTCGAAGTACACCAAGGCGAAGGTGCTGCAGCCCGGCGCCAAGACGCCGATGATCGCGCGCTTCTCCACGGTTGCGGGCGAGCTCGGCGCCGCGGACGCGGAGCGCGACGTGCGCGGCTTCGCGCTGAAGTTCTACACCGAGGAGGGCAACTGGGACCTCGTCGGCAACAACACGCCGGTCTTCTTCGTCCGCGATCCCTACAAGTTCCCCGACTTCATCCATACGCAGAAGCGGCATCCGCGCACCAACCTGCGCTCGCCGACGGCGATGTGGGACTTCTGGTCGCTGTCGCCGGAGAGCCTGCACCAGGTGACGATCCTCTTCTCGGATCGCGGCCTGCCGCAGACGGTCCGCCACATGAACGGCTACGGCTCGCACACCTTCTCGTTCATCAATGCGCAGAACGAGCGGTTCTGGGTCAAATTCCACTTCAAGACGCTGCAGGGCCACAAGCACTGGACCAATGCAGAAGCGGCCGAAGTGGTCGGCCGGACCCGCGAGTCGACCCAGGAGGACCTCTTCAACGCGATCGAGAAGGGCGACTTCCCGCGCTGGAAGATGCAGGTCCAGATCATGCCCGAGCTCGATGCGGACAGGACGCCGTACAACCCGTTCGACCTCACCAAGGTGTGGCCGCATGCGGACTATCCGCCGATCGATGTCGGTATCCTGGAGCTCAACCGGAACCCGGACAATTATTTCGCGGAGATCGAGCAGCTCGCCTTCGCACCGTCCAACATCGTGCCGGGGATCGGCTTCTCGCCGGACAAGATGCTGCAGGGGCGCATCTTCTCCTATGCCGACGCGCACCGCTACCGGCTCGGCACGCATTACGAGGCGCTCCCGGTTAACGCGCCGCGCTGCCCCGTCCATCACTACCACAAGGACGGGCCGATGCGTTTCTTCGCGAACAATCCGGACCCGGACGCCTATTACGAGCCGAACTCCTTCAACGGACCGGCCCAGAAGCCCGAGGTGGCGGAGCCGCCGCTCAGGATCTCCGGCGATGCGGCGCGCTACGACCATCGCGAGGGCAATGACGATTACAGCCAGCCGCGCGCGCTGTTCATGCTCTTCGACGAGGGTCAGCGCCGGCGCCTGTTCCTGAACCTCGCGGAGGCGATGTTCGGGGTGCCGGACTTCATCGTGGAGCGCCAGCTCGGCCATTTCGAGAAGGTGCATCCGGACTATGCCGAGGGCATCCGCAAGGAACTCGCCAGGATGACCGAGGCGAAGGCGGCCGAGTGGTCGCACCGCCAGGAGATGGGCGAGGCGCCGCAGGCCGCGGAATAGCCGGCCGCCGGAGGGGGATCACGAGGGCCCGCGGAGCGATCCGCGGGCCCTTTTCTCTTGCCGCGCGCGAGGGATTCCGGCTGGCGGGAGACCGCGGGCCGGAAGCCGGCTCAAGGTTCATGAGACTGTCACGGGAAGGACCTACCGGGCTCCTGACGAATGTCCTGGAGGTCATCATGCGCTCGTCCGCACTTCTTGCCGCCGTCTCCGCTCTCCTTGCCTCGGCTGCCGCCAATGCCGAGACGCTCATTGTCTACCAGGCCGCGCCCGGTCAGGACGTCCTGAAGCTGCCGCGCTACCAGTCCTCGGTCGCCGGCGCCAAGGCGCTCGACATCGATGTCGGCATCGGCTCCGCCGCCTTCCGCGACCCGAAGGACCCGGCGAACGTGTTCTGGACAGTCTCCGACCGCGGCCCGAACTTCACCTGCGATGAGGCGGTCGAGCTGATGGGGGTCGCGGTCGACGCGATCTGCCCGGCGGCGGAGGGCCTGAAGGCGGGCGCCGGCCGCGTCTATCCGGCGCCGGACTACACGGTCACCCTCTATCAGGTGACGCTCGATCCGGCCTCGAAGACCTACAAGGTCACCGCGGCGGTCCCGCTCAAGACGCCGAAGGGCAAGGCGGTGAGCGGCCTCACCAATCCGCTCAAGGTCGCGAAGACGGACATGCCGCGTGACGGCGAGGGCAAGCCGCTCGCGCAGGACCCGAATTCGATCGACGCGGAAGGCCTCGTGCGCCTGCCGGACGGCCGCTTCTTCATCGGCGAGGAGAACGCGACCGGGATCGCCGAGATCGCGCCGGACGGCACGATCGTCCGCCGCTTCGTGCCCGCCGGCACTGAGCAGGATTTCGCCGCGGCCGACTATCCCGTGACGGGCAGCCTTCCGGCGATCCTCGCCAAGCGGCAGTCGAACCGCGGCATCGAGGCGCTCGCGCTCGGCGACGACGGCAGGACGCTCTTCGCCATGGTGCAGAACCCGCTCGCCAATCCGGACTCCAAGGCCTATGGCGACGCGATCAACACGCGCCTCCTCGCGGTCGAGGTCGGCAGCGACGCCGGTGCGACCACGCTCACGCCGGTCGGCGAATACGTCTACCGCCTCGACGACTGGAAGCACTTCGCCGAGCTCGGCGCCAGCGATGCCAAGAAGCCGTCCTCGCTCCGCGTCTCGGAGATGACCGCTCTCGGCCGCGGGCATTTCCTCGTCGACGAGCGGACCGACGAGGTCGCCAAGCTCTTCGAGATATCGCTCGATGGCGCGACCAACATTCTCGGCTCGCGCTGGGACGATCCGGCGACCGCCCCGAGCCTGGAGCAGGTCGAGCTCGAAGCGGCGGAAATCGTGCCGGTCGGCAAGACGGAGCGCCTGGTCGCCTCCTCGCTGGAAGGCGCCAACCCGCGCTACCCCGGCAAGGTCGAAGGGCTCGCCATGACCGCCGACGGCGACCTGATGATCGTCAACGACAACGATTTCGGCATTGCGGGCGCAGCGACCGAGATCGTGATCGTGAAGGACGGCGGCCTCGCGGCCCGCTGACCGCCTTTCCGGGCGGGCTCCGGCCCGCCCGGTCCCTCAGCCGTTGGCGGCCTTCCGGGCCGGGCCGGGCGCAGGCTGATAGGTGTGTTCGGTGGCCGGGAAGCTGCCGGCCCGCACCTCGGCCGCATAGCCCGAGACCGCCTCCTCGATGTGATCGCGGAGCGTGCCGAACTTCTTCACGAATTTCGGCACCCAGTCGTTGAGGCCGAGCATGTCCTCCAGCACCAGGATCTGCCCGTCGCAGGCGGGGGAGGCGCCGATCCCGATCGTGATGACGGGAAGCGTCTCGGTGATCCGGCGCGCGACCGGCTCGACGATGCCTTCGAGCACGATCGCGAAGGCGCCGGCGTTCGCAATCGCCAGCGCGTCCTGCTCCACGATCCGCTGGCCTTCCTCGCCGCGGCCCTGGACGCGGAATCCGCCCATCGTGTTGATCGCCTGCGGGGTGAGCCCGACATGCCCCATGACGGGAATGCCGCGCTTCACGAGGAACGAGACGGTTTCGGCCATGTGGACGCCGCCTTCGAGCTTGATCGCGCCCGCGCCGGTCTGCTTCAGGACATGGGCCGCGTTGCGGAACGCCTGCTCCGGCCCTTCCTCGTAGGAGCCGAACGGCATGTCGACGACGACCAGCGCGCGCTTCGACCCGCGCATGACCGCGCGGCCCTGCAGGATCATCATCTCGAGCGTGACCGGCAGCGTCGTCTCCAGCCCGTGCATCACCATGCCGAGGCTGTCGCCGACGAGGATGAAGTCCACGTAGCGGTCGACGATGCCGGCCGTGTGGGCATGGTAGGCGGTGAGCGAGACGACCTTTTCGCCGCCCTTCCGCTTGGCGATGTCGACGGCGGTGACGCGCCGGGTCTCGGTCTGAGTGGACATTCGAACGCTCCGGATGTCAGGCGAGGGGGCTGACCCCGATCAGCCATTGATGAAGGAAGGTCAGGATCGCGAGCCAGAGCACCAGGCCGACCGCGACCGCGACGACGTCGTTCCGGACCGGCCCAGCGACATAGATCCGGCCGGCCGCCCGGTCCCGGCGGCGGGCGGAGGCGAAGTCGGCGATGGCCCAGAGGAGGAACGATCCGAACAGGAGAAGATCGGCCAGCGTGCCGTTGGCGAGAAGATGCGCGAAGGCCCAGACCTTCACGCCGAGCACCATCGGGTGGTGGAGGCGGGCCTTCAGCCGCCCGCTTGGGACGAGATAGATCGCGAGCAGGAGAAACGCGAAGAGGTTGAGCAGGATCGCGAGGTGCCGGGTCCAGATCGGGGGCGACCAGATCACGATGGGATCGAGCCGCGCAAGACCGTAGCCCCAGACGATCAAGACGAGGCCGACGAGCGAGAGGAGCGCGTAGATCCCCTTCCAGGGTCCCTCGCCGAGACGCTCCAGCATCCGCGAGCGCCAGGAATCGGCCGCGATCCGGACGGAGTGCACGCCGAGGAAGAGAACCAGGCCGACGATCAGCACACTCATCAGGCGGTGCCTCCCTGCCTCTTGCTTGCCGCAGTGGCTAGACCAGAGCCGTCCCCGGCGCAAGCTGCCGAAGCGAAGGGTGCCCGCACGGCGGCGCCCGCGGCCCGATTTTGACGTGCCTCAAGGCGGCATGTTCCGGCTCGTCCAGAGTAGCGGCGGACGGCGAAATCCCCAGGATCGCCGTCTGGTCCGGGCGCGACCGCGCGGGGCGTCATCATTCGCATGCCGTGGGGAAGGGCGCGGGCCGATCCGTCGGCCTAGCGGCCTCGTCCCGGGGGAGTTGCTCACGATCTGAAAGGATATGACCGATGACCGATACCCGCTTCGACCGCGGCTTCGTTCTCTTTCTGAGGCTGGCCATGGCCTGGACGTTCCTCTACGCGTCCTCGCACCAGGTCTTCAATCCGCAATTCTCCGTCGCCGGCTTCCTCGGCAGCACGAAGACCTTCCACGCTCTCTACGCGCCGCTCGCCGCCCCCGCGGTCGCCCCCTTCATGACCTTCCTGGTCGGCTACGGCCATCTCCTCATCGGGTTGTCGCTGCTGTTCGGTCTGTTCACGCGGCTCGGCGCCTTCTTCGGCGCTCTGCTCATGCTCATCTACTGGACCGCCCACATGGACTTCCCCTATGTCGGCGACCAACAACTTCATCCTCGACTATCACATCGTCTATGCGGGCTGCCTGGTGTTCCTGATCGTCAAGCATGCCGGCCACGTGCTCGGCATCGACGGATGGGCGGAGAAGCAGGCCTTCTTCCGCACGCATCCCGGGCTGAAGCCGCTCGTCGCCTGACGATCCGCCTCGCGCGGCACCGCCGACCGGGCCCGGCGCGGATGGCACGTCGGGCCGCCGGCGCGGCGGCCTGCCGGGGCGCCCATCACAAGTCAGCGAGCGGCGGCTTCCGGGACCCGGCTCCTCGCCGGGGATGGGCGGATTTCCCGGGTTCCGGCGCCTCTGCGGGATATCCGGTGCGTTCACCGGCACTGCCGGCGCGCTTTGACCGATCGTAAACGCGCATTATGATCTTGATTGCCGGGCCGGTCCGTGACCGCCCGTCGAACCATCGAGGGCGGCCATGTCTCGCGTAGGCTGTTCGTGGAGGGCGCTCGTCGCGGCGGGCTTTTTCCGGTGCGCGCGCAGCGCCACCGTCCTCGCCGTCCTCCTCTTCCTCGGATGCGCCGCCTCGCAGCCGGCGGGCGCTGCGGATGCGGTCGTCGCGCGGATCGACATCTCCGAGCAGCTTATGTCGGTCACGGTCGATGGCAGGCTCGCCTATCTCTGGCGCGTCTCGACGGGGAAGAAGGGCTATCGGACGCCGGTCGGCCGCTACCGCCCGTTCCGGCTCGAGCGGAAATGGTACTCCCGCAAATATGACGGCGCGATGCCGAACTCGGTCTTCTTCAGGGGCGGCTACGCCGTCCACGGCACCACGGCGATCCGCAGTCTCGGCCGGCCGGCCTCGCACGGATGCGTGCGCCTGCACCCGGACAACGCCCGCATCTTCTTCAACCTCGTCCGGAAGCTCGGCCTCAAGCGCTCGCGCATCGTCATCGTGCCTTGACGGCGGCGGCGGAACGGAATCGCCTGGGCCGGCTTCTCCGAGGCAAACGAAGGGAGACCACCATGGCGCTCGACGACCTGCACCTGCCCGGGCTGACGGCCCCGATCGAGGATCCCGAGACCTTCATCACCGGCGTGCTGCGCAATTTCGGCGACGCGGCGCAGGTGCTCGGGGCTGCGACCGACCGGCTCGTGATGCGGCTCGCCAGCCCGCGGCCGGGCCGCGATCCGGATTACCAGATCCAGACGATCGACGGCGAGGATGCCGCCGCCTTTTCCGGCACCGAGCACAACTTCCTCGATCCGGACGACGTCACCGTCCGCTTCGAGGAGGACGACCTCCAGGACCAGACCTATACGATCGAGCAGGTCAAGGACTGGCTGAACCGCGTCAACGGCGAAGGCGAAAGCGGCGGACCGCTCAACCCGATCCTGACGGAAGGCTGGGAAGAGGGGGACCAGAGCGACCCGCGCGATTGAGCCGCGCGGACCGTCTCCCCCTCCGCCGGAGCGCCCGTCAGTCCCGGAGCGGCGCAATCCGCAGGATCGCGCCGTCGTCCTCGTCCGTCACGACGTAGATCTCCCCGCCCGGCGCCTCCGCGACGTCGCGGATGCGCTGCCCCGCATCCTCGAGCAGCCGTTCCTCGTGCGTGACCATCCGGCCGTCGAGTGCGAGCCGCACGAGCGCGGTGGAGGCGAGCCCGCCCACGAAGAGGTCGCCCTCCCATTCCGGAAACGCCTTGCCGCTGTAGAAGGCCATCCCGGAGGGTGCGATCACCGGCGTCCAGGTGCGGATCGGATCCTCCATGCCGGGCGCGCGCTGCCTGCCCGTGCCGACCGGCGAACCGTCATAGTTCACCCCGTAGGAGACGACCGGCCAGCCGTAATTGCCGCCCGCCTTCGGGATGTTCAGCTCGTCGCCGCCGCGCGGCCCGTGCTCGATCTCCCAGAGCGCGCCGCTCCCGGGATGGATCGCCGCGGCCTGGACGTTGCGGTGCCCGTAGGACCAGATCTCCGGCAGCGCGCCTTCCCGCCCGACGAAGGGATTGTCGTCGGGCACCGAGCCGTCCGGGTTGATCCGCACGATCTTGCCGAGATGGGAATCGAGCTCCTGCGCCTGCCCGCGGAAGCGCTCGGCGAAGCGCTCGCCGAGCGTGACATAGAGCCTGCCCGCATCGTCGAAGGCGAGCCGGGAGCCGTAATGGGCGGTGCTCGCCACCTTCGGCTTCTGGGAGAAGACCACCGTCACGTCCGCGAGCGCGGTTGCGTCGCGGTCGAGCCGGCCGCGTGCGACCGCCGTGCTCGTCGTCCCGCCCTCGCCGGGCTCGGCATAGCTCAGATAGACGAGCCGGTTCGTCTCGAAGTCCGGGTCGAGCGCCACGTCGAGAAGCCCGCCCTGCCCGCGCGCGTCCACCTTCGGGACACCGGCGATCGGATCGGAGATCTCGCCCGCCGCGCTCACCCGCCGGAGCCGGCCCGGGCGCTCCGTCACGAGCATCGAGCCGTCCGGCAGGAAGGCGAGCGCCCAGGGATGGTCGAGCCCGTCGGCGAAAGTCGCGACATTGGCGGCGACCTCCTCCGTGCGGACGTCCTGGTCGAGCGCGGCCGCGGCCGCAGGCAGCGCGGCGAGTGCTGTTGCAGACAGCAATCGTGCGAACGGGCGGCTCATCGGCGTGCTCCTGCGGGAAGGGGTCGGACCCGGTCCGCTCCAGGCGGTCCTGGAGGGAAATCCGCGACCCGCGCCGCGGTTCGCCCGCTCACGCCGAGTTGAGCCGCGGGGCCGTCAGTCCGCGATCGCCCAGGTCATTGTCACGGAGGCGCTGATCGTGAGCTCGCCGCCTTCGACCGGCATCGCGGCATCGAACGCCTCCGCCTTCATCATGCGCGGCGCGGCGACGGGATAGGGGCGCTCGCCGCCATTCTCGTCGATCCGCAGCACGCGCCCGAGGCCGATCCCGGCGGCCCGGGCATAGAGCTCCGCGCGCGCCTTGGCGTCCGCCACCGCCTTCCGCCGCGCTTCCGCCTCGAGGCCGCTCGTATCGGCGAGCGTGAAGGCCGGCCCGGACAGCGAGTTGGCGCCGAGCCCGACCGCGCGGTCGAGCGTCGCGCCCACCGCCGCGAGGTCGCGGATCCGGATGCGGAGCTGGTTTCGCACCGTGTAGCCGGCGATCTCCGGCGCGCGGTTCTCGTTCGGGTCGGGACGGGTGTAGCGCGGCGCGATGTCGAGCCCGGCCGTCTGCAGGTCGCGCGGCTCGATGCCGGCGGACTTCAGGTCCTCGACGATCCGCGCCATCGCCTGGTTGTTGGCCGAGAGCGCGGCGGCGGCGGTGCTGTCCTCCGTGACGACGCCGAGCTCGAGCGTCGCCATGTCGGGCTTGGCGACCGCCTCGCCGGTGCCGGTCACCACGATCCGCCGCTCCGGGATCGGGGAAGGCGCGGCGCTTTGGGCGAAGGCCGGCGCCGCGGCGAGGCAGGCGAGGAGCGGGAAAAGAGCGAGCGCACGGGTCATCATGGTTCCTCCTGGAGTGCTTCGGCGGCTTTGCATGCCGATTGCGGCGGGAATCCGGGCCGCCGGGGGGCGAAGCGGAAACGGGGCCAGGCGCCGCCGCCGGGCCGGGCGCAGCGGAGCCCGCGGGCCTTGTCCGCGCCGCCGGAACGGCGTAACCGGAACGGCGCGGGTCCGTAGCTCAATGGTTAGAGCCGACGGCTCATAACCGTCTGGTTGTAGGTTCGAGTCCTACCGGACCCACCACTCGCTTCTCCGACTAGCTCCGAGAAGGTCTAGAAACCCAAGGCCATGCAGGGATTTCTGGGTTAGCCGGCCTCCGAAGAGGGTCGGAAGAAGCGGGGACAGCCGGAACTCTTGTACGTAGGTTTGTGTAAGATCTGCCGGCGAGTCTTCGAGCGCCAACAACGGACACCGCGTGCAAGAACGCCAACCTCTGATAAACATCGCAAAGTGGCCGAAGGCGGCGGGCTATTCCCGCTCGTCGCCCCGTGGGCGGCAAGCTCGGGCTCCAAGCCACCACGGCTTCGCCAATATGCGCACCAATTTCTCGTCCAAGGTGACGGTCAACTCGATGTGAGCGAAGCGTCGGCACACGCCATATGCACTGCATAGAGTGCCTTCACCGGCTCGGGCAAGATGATCACGATTTCCGCCCTCTCTGGTTTTCCTTGCGGGATCGCGGCGGCTTTCTAAATGCCACGCCCAAACCTGCCAGAGTGCGCGCCCACCGTTCACCTGACTCTCTGACCGTAGCGCCGTGGTATCTCGCCTTCATGCTGAGCATGAAGTTAGGCGAATCGTTCAACGCCTCTGCATTTGCCGCTTCGCCTTGTCGGCTGCCAAGGATTCGTTCTCGGCGCTTTTCAATGATCCTTTCGACGAGCTTGTTAAACTCCGCATACACGCGGGCGCCTTCGGCTGCAATTTCTTCGTCTTCCCCGATGATCGCCTGAGTAAGCTGATCACCCGTCGCTATGTCCAACTCGCAATAATTTGTCGTGCTTGCGAGCTTGGTCCCAAGTTTAGAGCCGTACATCTCGCCGAACCGTTCGGCTTCGGAAAAGAGGTGGTCATGCATCGTGCCCACGGCTAGACCGAGTTCGGAATGGTCGGTTCCGAAAGCCTGTTTGGAAGCCTGCTCGCCCAGCTTGCGAGCGCCGATCTTCATTCTTCTAGCAATCACACGCATTGTCGCATTGATGAACTGGTGCGCTTCACGAACACGACCGGATGCTTGGGCCGGAGGCAGGTCAAAGCTGCGATAGCGTGAATCAAGCCATTGCTTATAGAAGCCCTCCACGCTGTCCCAATCGCCTCCCGGACTGTATGTTGCCGAAGTTCCCCTCCACTTAAAATTTGGGGAAAGCATCGCGGGATGCGAGGTCCGGACAAGAGCAAGTTTCCGCTTATGGTTTCGCGGAGGCTCTATGCCCTCCTGTGTCAGGATGGCAGACATGGCCGCGTCAATCGCAGAATATCCATCCGCGACAGCCTGCCGGGCTGTCCCAGCAAAGTTCGCATGTTGCGCATATTGTAGTGCCAAGGCCAGATTAAGAATAACATTCTGTCTTTTTCTTCCTGACATTGCGTATATATTCATTCTCGTGAACAAATCATCGGCACATGACACGAAGAGATGGTCCTGCTTCTCCTGGTTGAGATGGCTGGACAAGATCTAACCGCGTCGTCGCGAGCATCTGATCAAGCTATGCGCTTTTTCGCGATTCTGCTAGGTGCAGGAAAGTCTGATGCGATCCAAGACTTTCAGGATGAGGTGAACTGGGGAAAGTGGCGGTCGAGTCCTACCGGACCCACCATCCCGCGCCGTTCCCTGCCGTCCCCTTCCGCTTCCCCGCGCGGGCCGGCATAATCGGCGCGCCGCACCGCTTGCGACCAAGAGGCGGGCGGGGGAGGGACGAGATGGCGATCAGGGTGGAAGTGGCCGCAGTCGCGGCCGAGGCGGTCGGCGAAGGCGTGTCCCGGCGGCGGCTGCTCGACACGGAGCGCGTCCCGCGCACCCGGATCCTGCTCGACCGCATCGAGATCGCCCCGGGCGCGGCGCTAGCGCTCGAGGTTGCGGAGGGCAGCCTCGCCTGGTTCCAGATCCTCGCCGGCACGGCGGAGTTCTCCGGGAGCGGCGTCGGCGGGGCGGCCGCGCTTGGCGCCGATCACGTCGTGTTCCTGCCGCCGGGCTTCCGCGGCCGGCTCGCGAGCGCGGCCGGCGCGGCGCTGATCATGGCCGAGGCGCCGGAGGCGGATGCGCTCGATTCCGATTTCGCCGCCCGTCCGCCGGCGCTCCGCATTCTCGACTGGACGCGCGAGCCGGTGCTCGATTCCGAGCACGATGCCCGCAAGCGCATCTACCTCGCCACGCCGAGGCTCTTCGGCACGCATGCGATCAAGGGCGAGATGATCATCTATCCGCCCGGCACCAGCGGCGCCAACCACCACCATGTCGGCGCCGACCATTTCATGTACTTCCTGAAGGGGAGCGGCACGGCCTATGCCGACGAGCGGCCCTTCCGCGTGAAGGCGGGCGATCTCGTCTACTATCCCGACCTCGAGCGCCACTACCTCGCCGCCGATCCCGACTGCGAGATGGCCTTCGTCGAGTTCTTCGCGCCGGGGAGCTACCGGACGGTCTGGGTGAACCCCGAGACGGTCTGCACCTGGAACCCGACGGGGCGCGACATACGCGGCAATGCCGGCGTGCGCGCGATCGCCCGCCACGGCGGCGAGGCGGCGACGCCTTCGGACGTCTGAGGTCCGCCGCCCCGCCTTCGGAGGTCCGAGGTCCGCCGCGCCGCCGCCGGAGGTCTGAGGTCCGCCGCGCCGCCGCCCGTCCCGTTCCGGCGCCCTGCCGCTTGTTCTGTCGTCGTGCCCGGGCTTGACCCGGGCACCCACGCGGCCTCTGCTTCGCCGCACCTTGGATCGCCGGATCAAGTCCGGCGAGACGGCGGAGGGGGGCGATGACGACGGAGAGGGTGGCCGCGCCGCGCTGCGCCAACCGCCGTCGTATGAGATGCGAAGCGGCAGCCTCGACCCGCGGGGGCGGCCAAGAGGGCTTGTCCGTTCCGCCGATCGGCAGCCATGATGCGGTGGTCAAGGGGCGGGACATGGAAGCGACCGTCTATATCCTGCGCTGCGCGGACGGCAGCTACTACACGGGTCTTACCCGGCAGGACCCGCAGGCACGGCTCTGGGAGCACAACAACGAGCCGATCGACAGCTACACAGCCCGCAGGCGGCCGGTGAGACTGGTCTTTTGCGAGACCTACGAGCGCCTCACCGAGGCGATCGCGCGGGAGCGGCAGATCAAGGGCTGGTCGCGGCGGAAGAAGGAGGCGCTGATCCGAGGCGAGTACGAGGCGCTGCCGGACCTGGCGTCGCGGCCGCCGTGGCGCGGCTCACGCTGAGGCTGCGAAACGCCCGCTTAGCCTCATCCTGAGGAGCGACCCCGAGCCTGTCGAGGGGGAGCCTCGAAGGGCGAGGCTGCCCGGGTTCCCGCACGCGGAGCCTCGGGGTCGATCGCTTCATGAAGGCGGGCGGCACCCGCGATGGGGGGCCGCCCTCGTGGTTCGAGGCTCCGCTTCGCTCCGCACCTCACCATGAGGGCGGAGGCTGGCCCGCGTCGTGCCTCACGCTGAGGGTTCGAGGCTCCGCTTCGCTCCGCACCTCACCATGAGGGCGGAGGCTGGCTCGCGTCGTGCCTCACGCTGAGGGTTCGAGGCTCCGCTTCGCTCCGCACCTCACCATGAGGGCGGGGGATGTTCTCCTTCTCAGATCAGCTGCACCCGCTCGTCGAGCCGCAGGTGTCGCATTTCAGGCAGGTGCCGTTGCGGACCATGGTGAAGTTGCCGCATTCGCCGCAGGCCTCGCCCTCATAGCCCTTCATGCGCGCCTCGGCGGCCTTCTGCGCCCTGTCGCGGACCGGCGCGGCGGCGGCGGCATAGGCCTCGGCGGCGGCATGGTCGTGCGCATGCTCGTGCAAGGCGGGCTCCGCCTCCGGCGCCGCCTCGCGCTTGAAGGCGGTCGCGCCGGCGATCGCGGCGACGGCGAGCGCGCCGGAGCCCGCGCG
>NZ_SPKJ01000047.1 GCF_009866965.1 Propylenella binzhouense
CACGCCGCGCGCCTCGGCGGCACCGGCGAGCGCGCGGGCGAGCGGATGCCGGCTCGCCCGGCCGAGCGCGGCGGCGACCGCCCATTCCCGCTCTGAGCCCGCGGGACCTTCGACGAGGCGCGGCTCCCCCTCGGTGAGCGTGCCGGTCTTGTCGAACACGATCGTATCCACCGCGGCGAGCTTCTCGAGCGCGTTGCCGTCCTTCAGCATGATGCCGCGGCGGAGCAGATGCCCGCCCGCCACGACCTGCACCGCCGGCACGGCGAGGCCGAGCGCGCAGGGGCAGGTGATGATGAGGACCGCCACGCCCGCCGCGAGCGCGGCGTGCCAGCCGGCGCCGGCGAGGATCCAGGCAACGGCCGTGACGAGCGCGAGAAGATGGACGGCGGGCGCATAGAGGCGCGAGGCGCGATCGGCGATGCGGACGAACCGGCCCTGGGTCCGCTCGGCGGCTTCCATCAGGCGGACGATATCGGCGAGGAGCGTGTCGCCGGCCTTCTTCGTGACAGCGACGACGAGCGGACCGGTGAGGTTCATCGTGCCGGCATAGACGCCGTCGCTCACGGCGACCCGCTCCGGCTCCGGCTCCCCGGTCAGCATCGAGCGGTCGATGTCGCTCGCGCCGCTCACGATCACGCCGTCGAGCGGCACCCGTTCGCCGGCGGCGATCTCGACCCGGTTCCCGGGCTCGATCTCCGAGACGGGCACGTGGCTCACCGCGCCGTCCGGATCGAGCCGGCGGGCGCTCTTGGCGGAGAGCGACATCAGCTTGGCGGCGGCCGAGCGCGCGACGTCGCGCATCCGGTGGTCGAGATAGCGCCCGACGAGCAGGAAGAAGAGCAGCGTGATCGCGGCATCGAACCAGGCGTGCGCGCCGCCCGTCGCCGTCTCGTAGAGGCTCATCGCCGCGGCGAGCGTCACGCCGAGCGCGATCGGCACGTCCATGTTGAGCGTGCCGCCCGCCACCGCCTTCAGCGCGGAGCGGAAGAACGGCCTTCCGGCATAGGCGATGGCGGGAAGCGCGATGAGCGCCGAGATCCAGTGGAAGAGGTCGCGGGTGGCGGCATCGGCGCCCGACCAGACCGAGACGGAGAGGAGCATAACGTTGCCGGCGGCGAAGCCGGCGACGGCGAGCGAGCGGAGGAGCTCGCGCCCGACCTCGTCCTCGCCGGAGGCGTCGAAGGCCGCGACGTCGAACGGGCGCGCGGTGTAGCCCGCCGCCTCGATCGCCGCCAGCATCGCATCGGGATCCGCGGCGGCGGGATCGAAATCGACCCCGACGCGGCGGCTGGTGAGGTTGGCGCGCGCCTTCGCCACGCCGGGCAGAGCGCCGAGGCCCCGCTCGAGCCTGGTCAGGCAGGCCGCGCAGTGCATCTCCGGGACGAGGAAATCGAGATGCGCGCTGCCGTCGGCATTCGGTCGCACGAAGGAGGCGTCGACCGTGGCGCGGCCGCCGACCGCGACGGGCGGCGTCGGGCAGCAGCCGGCGCCGGAGACGAGGTCGCGCGAGGAGGTGGTCATCGGCCCGCGCCATCCTGCGAAACGAAGATCTCGCGCGTCTCGCGGAACACGAGCCGGTCGCCCCGCCGCGCCTCGAGATCGACCTCCCAGCGGCCGGGCGGCAGCGGCGCCTCGGCGAGATAGCCGGCGCCGGCGGCGGCGAAGGCGATCTCGCGGTCCTGCGCCTCCGTGCCCGGACGCCCGACATGGGCGGCGACCGAAAGCCCGAGCGACGGGGTGCCGGCGGCATCGTGGAGCTCGAACCCGAGCACGCCCTGCCTGACCGCGAAGACGGGGTTCCAGCCGGCCTGCTCCTGGCTCCGCGCCGCCGCCAGGAGCTCGTTGTAATTCTGGCTCGACACGTAGCTGTTCGCGACGGAGAGCCCCGGGAACGTGCTCGTCGCGGCCATCGCCATGAAGACGTTCACCGTGATGATCGTGCCGAAGAAGAGCAGCGTGACGGCGAGCATGTGCCAGCCGGTGAACGGGTTCTCTTCGCTGAGGCGGAAGAAGCGGACAAGACGGGTCATTGTTCGGGTCCGTGGAAATGGGTTCCCTCGTGCGAGGTCTCGCCGCTCTCGACGTCGCGGACGACGAAGCGGAAATCGCTACGCTCGCGCCTCACCTCGTCGCGCGGCAGCGTCACGAAGACCTTGACCTCGCGCAAGCGGTCCGGCTCCACGTCGATGCGGAGCTCGCTGCCGCCCTGGCCGTCGCCCTCGGCGAGGCGGAGCTGCGCGTTCCGCAACCCGTCCGTGCCGAGAACGAAGCTCCGCGTCTCCGGGACCATGTTCAGGATCTTGACGGTGTAGCCGTTGCGGATCGAGCCGTCCGCAAGCGTCACGTAGAGGGGGTTGCGGTCGGGCAGCACGTTGAGGTCGAGCCGGTCGCGGGTGGCGATGCCGAAAAGCATGGCGAGACCGATCAGCGACCAGAGCGAGAAGTAGAGGATCGTGCGCGGCCGCACCACGTGGGAGACGCCGACGCGCCGCTGGTTCTGCGTCGCGACGGCGCGCCCGGCGCGGCGCGCCTCGGCGGAATGGGTCTCGTAGTCGCGCAGCGTCGTATAGCTGATGAGATCGCGCGGCTTGCCGACCTTCGCCATGATGTCGTTGCAGGCGTCGATGCAGAGCGCGCAGGTGATGCATTCGAGCTGCTGGCCGTCGCGAATGTCGATCCCCATCGGGCACACCGCGACGCAGGCGTTGCAATCGACGCAGTCGCCGACGTCGAGGCCCTGCGCGAGCGCCTTCTTCTGGCCGCGCGAGCGCGGCTCGCCCCGCCACGCATTGTAGGTGACGATGAGCGAATCCTCGTCGAGCATGGCGCCCTGGATGCGCGGCCACGGGCACATGTAGGTGCAGACCTGCTCGCGCATGAAGCCGGCGAAGACGTAGGTCGTCGCGGTCAGGATCGCGATCGTGGTGTAGGCGACCGGCGCGGCCTGGAGCGTGACGAGCTCGCGCAGGAGCGTCGGCGCGTCGGCGAAGTAGAACACCCAGGCGCCGCCGGTCGCGACCGCGATGAGGATCCAGAGCGTGTGCACCGTCACCCGCTTGCGGATCTTCTCGAGGCCCCACGGCGCCTTGTCGAGACGCATGCGCGCGTTGCGGTCCCCTTCGACGAGCCGCTCGACCGCCATGTAGAGATCGGTCCAGACCGTCTGCGGGCAGGCATAGCCGCACCACGCCCGCCCGAGCACCGAGGTGACGAGGAAGAGGCCGAGGCCGGCCATGATCAGGAGGCCGGCGACGTAGTAGAATTCCTGCGGCCAGATCTCGATGAAGAAGAAGTAGAAGCGCCGGTTGGCGAGGTCCACGAGGACGGCCTGGTCCGGCGCGGCGGGGCCGCGGTCCCAGCGGAGCCAGGGCGTGATCCAGTAGACGGCGAGCGCGACGGCGAGGATCGCCCATTTGAGCCGGCGGTAGAACCCGTCGACCGCCTTCGGGAAGATCTTGACGCGGGCAGCATAGAGCGGCCGCCTGGTCCGGCTGTTGACCGCATCGGCCTGGATCGTCTCGACGCCGCCGCCGGCGGCATAGGTCTGCTCTGTCATCTTCGCCATCGAAGTGCTCGCGTAAAACGCTGCGCGGGCGCGCAATGCGGCACGCCAACGGCTGGGATAGGCGCGCCCGGGCGACGCGGCGTTGATCCAGGTCAAGTGGACGGGGTTCGGCCGCCGCGGGGAATGTCGCAGCCGTCTTCGGGGGCGCCCGCCTAGGACAGAGCGAGGAGATCGGCCCGCAGGCGGTCCGGGTCCGATCCCGCCAGCCGGCGCTCCAGCGCGGCATGCGTCTCCTGCCAGATCGGAAGGGCGTCGGCGAGCGCCGCCCGCCCCGCTTCGGTGAGGGCGAGGCGCCGCGTGCGGCGGTCCCTCGGATCGGGCGAGGCCGCGACCAGCCCGCGGCGCTCGAGCGGCTTCAGGTTCGCGGTGAGCGTGGTGCGGTCGAGCGCGAGCACGGCCGCGACCTCGCCCATGCTCGGGGGATGTGGGCGATTGAGCGACATCAGGAGCGAGAACTGGCCGCTCGTCAGCCCGACCGGCCGCAGCGCCTCGTCGAAGCGGCGCGCCAAAGCCCGCGCCGCGCGCTGGGCGTGGAGGCAGAGGCAGGTATCCCGCACGAGAAGGGTCGTAGCGAAGCCGACCTCGGGTTGCTTTGACATCGCCCAGATGTGTTGATATCAACGCTTCAAGTCAAGATGGCCGTCGCGTCCGGGTTGAAGCGCGGACGCCCGGCCGCCGACAGGGAGAGCGCGATGCGTGTGCAGCCTTATGTCTTCTTCGAGGGCCGGTGCGAGGAGGCGCTCGACTTCTACCGCCGGACGCTCGGCGCGGAGGTCACGGCCATCATGCGGATGGACGAATCGCCGGAGCCGCCGCCGCCCGGCACGATGCCGCCCGGATCCGGCAAGAAGATCATGCATGCGAGCCTCAAGGTCGGCGACACGATGGTGATGTGCTCCGACGGGATGAATTCCGGAAACCCGAATTTCGAGGGCATCTCGCTCGCTCTGTCCGTGGGCAGCACGGAAGAGGCGGAGCGGATGTTCGCGGCGCTCGCCGAAGGCGGCAACATCCGGCTGCCGATCGGGCCGACCTTCTTTTCGCCCCGCTTCGGTATGCTCGCCGACCGGTTCGGCATCGGCTGGATGGTGATGTCCGATCCGGGGCAGGCGGACGCCTGATCCCGGCCGAGCGAGCAAGGCAGGGAGGAAGCCATGGCTCGGAAGACCTATGTGCTGCTCGGCACGACCCGCGGCGCGTTCATCGTCGCGGGCGATGCGGGACGTGAGGCCTGGGCGGTCCGGGGCCCGTTCTGCGAGGCCTGGCCGATTAACCACGTCAAGGCCGATCCGGAGACCGGCACCATCTATGCCGGCGGCGGCAATTCATGGTTCGGCCCGGCGGTCTGGAAGTCGGACGACCTCGGCGCGAGCTGGACGCATTCGAGCCAGGGGCTCGCCTACGAGGCGGGCGAGGAACCCGTGAAGTCGGTGTGGAGCCTCTCGCCCCGGAACGGCAGCGTCTATGCCGGCGTGCAGCCGGCGGGCCTGTTCCGCAGCGAGGATCGCGGCGAGACCTGGAGCCATGTCGGCGGGCTCCGCGACCACCCGACCCGGCCCGAGTGGAACCCGGGCGGGGCGGGCCTGATCCTGCATTCGATCGCGCACGATCCGCGGGACGGGAACCGCATCTGGGTCGGCATCTCCGCGGCCGGGGTGTTCCATTCCGCCGACGGCGGCACGACCTGGGAGCCGCGCAACCGCGGCACCCGGAACGACTACATGCCGGAGAACCAGCGCTATCCGGAGTTCGGCCAGTGCGTGCACTGCGTGGTGGCAGCGCCGGACGTCTCCGACCTCCTCTACCAGCAGAACCATTGCGGCATGTATCGCAGCCGCGACGGCGGCCGCTCCTGGCAGAGCATCGAGGCGGGCCTTCCCTCGAGCTTCGGCTTCCCGGCCACTGTCCACCCCCGCGATCCCGCGACGCTCTATCTCCTGCCGCTCAACGGCGACACCGCCGGCCGCTATCCGCCCGACGGCAAGGTGGCGGTCTGGCGGACGCGCGACGGCGGCGAGAGCTGGGAACCGCTCCGGCAGGGGCTGCCCGAAGGAAACGCCTTCTTCGGCGTGCTCCGGCAGGCGATGGCGACGGACGACCGCGACCCGGCCGGCATCTATTTCGGCACCAATACCGGGTCGCTCTTCGCGAGCCGCGACGAGGGGGAAAGCTGGACCCGCATCGCGGAGCACCTGCCGACGATCCTCTCCGTCGAGACGCTTTCCGCCGCCTGAACCCGGCCGCGACGATGGATCCGGAAGCGGCGGGCGCGGAGGATGCGGGCGTGTCGGTGGAACTGCCGCCCGCCTTGGTCCGGCTCTTCCCGGGATCTCCGGCCCGCGTGCAGCTGCGCGCGGCGAGCGTGGCGGAGATCCTCGCCGCCCTCGACGCGCGCTGGCCGGGGATGCGCGACAGGCTCTGCGATTCCTCGCCGCGGATCCGCCGGAACATCGACGTCTTCGTCGACGGCAGGCGGGCGACCCTTGAAACGCCCGTCGCGACCGGCGCCAGGGTCAGGATCGTGACGGCCATGATCGGCTGAGCCGTCCGCGGGGCCGCGACCCCGGCCCGAATCGGCAAGCGGGGGCGCCCGTCCCAGGCACCCCCGCCGCGGCGCTCCGGCCCAGGCCCTTCTTATTTCCCGCCCCCGAGGCCGTGGACGTAGAGCGCCAGTTCCTTGATCGTGGTCGGATCGAGCCGGTGCCCCCAGGCCGGCATCACGCCGTGGCGGGGCCGCTGGATCTGCGCGACGATGGCGTCGAGCTTGCCCGAATAGAGCCAGATCTGGTCGTTGAGGGCCGGCGCGCCGACCGAGGCATCGCCCTGCCCCGCATCGCCGTGGCAGGCGGCGCAATTGTCCGCGAAGAGCGGGGCACCGGCCTCGGCCTTGGCCGCGTCGTGCGGCGAGCCGGACAGCGACAGCACGTAATTGGCGACCTGCTCGATCTGGGCGCGGTCGAGGACGCCGTCGCCGAAGGCGGGCATTTCGGAGACGTGGGTGTCGTCGTTCCCGACGAAGCGGGCGCCGTTCACGATCGTCGCATGGATCTCCTCCAGCGTGCCGCCCCACAGCCATTCGTCGTCGTTGAGGTTCGGATAGCCGACCGAGCCGGCGGCGCCCGAGCCGTGGCACTGCGAGCAGTTCACCTGGAAGGCGGAGCGGCCGCCGGCCTGCGCGAAGCGGAGAAGCTCGGGATCCTGCCGGATGTCCTCCAAAGAGAGGCTCGCGATCCTGTCGCGGAAGCCGCCCTGGGCCTGTGCCGCCTCGACCAGCGCCTCCTGCACCTGCCCGCGGCTCGACCAGCCCAGAACGCCGCGGGTCGCGTCATGCACGAGCGGCCAGGCCGGGTAGAGGATCACGTAGCCCAGCGCCCAGACGATGGTGCCGTAGAAGGTCCACAGCCACCAGCGCGGCATCGGCGTGTCGAGTTCCTTGATGCCGTCCCATTCGTGCCCGGTCGTGATCTGGCCGGTGGGCTCGTCCCGCTCCACGCCCTGCGGACCGCCGGTGTGGGGCTGCTTGATGTCAGCCATGGCTCAATCCTCGTACTTGTCGTGTTTGAAGGGGATCTCGCCCTGCTTGCGGTAGTGCTCGCGGCCGCCCGGGCGCAGGACCCAGAGGATGGCGGCGAGGAACACGAGGAAGAGGAAGATGAGACCCCAGCTGTCGGCGAAACGGCGAAGCGCGTCGTAGAAGCTCATCGCATCACCTCAGATTGGCTTCGGTGCGCGGCTCGTAGCGGGTGAAGTCCACCAGCGTGCCGAGCATCTGCAGGTAGGCGACGAGCGCATCCATCTCGGTGATCCGGCTCGGATCGCCGTCGTAATCGCGTGCCTGCGCCTTCGGGTACCGGCTCTCCAGGCCCGCCACGTCGCCCTCCCCCGTCGCCTGCGCGACGAGATCGGACTTGGCGTGGGTGATCATCTCGTCGCTATAGGGGACGCCGACCTCGCTGTTCGTCTTCAGGTGGGCGGCGATGTCTTCGAACCGCAGCTCGCTCTCCGCGATGTGCGGATAGGTCGGCATGATCGATTCCGGGACGACGGAGGTCGGCTGGATGAGGTGCTGGCGCTGCCACTCGTCGGAGTACCGGCCGCCGACGCGGGCGAGGTCCGGCCCGGTCCGCTTCGACCCCCACTGGAACGGGTGATCGTACATCGATTCCGCCGCCAGGCTGTAATGGCCGTAGCGGTCCACCTCGTCCCGCATGGTCCGGATCATCTGGCTGTGGCAGACATAGCAGCCCTCGCGGACATAGATGTCGCGGCCCGCCAGCTCGAGCGGGGTGTAGGGCCGCATGCCGTCCACCTTCTCGACCGTGTTCTGCAGGTAGAACAGCGGGACGATCTCGACGATGCCGCCGACGGTGACCACCAGGAAGCTCAGGACGAGCAGGATGGTGGCGTTCTTCTCGATCTTGTCGTGCTTCCACATTGTCGTGTCTCGCTGTCACTCGGCCGGCTGGACCGCACCCATCGGGACTTCCTGCCGGAGGTCGCCGCGGATGGTCTTCCAGACGTTGAAGGCCATCAGGAGCGCGCCGGTGAGGTAGAGGATCCCGCCGAGCGCGCGGATGACGAAGTAGGGGTGCATGGCCGCGACGGTCTCGATGAACGAGTAGACCAGGAAGCCGAGCTCGTCGTATTCGCGCCACATCAGGCCCTGCATGATGCCGGCGACCCACATGGCCGACGCGTAGAGGACGATCCCGATCGTCGCGAGCCAGAAGTGCCAGTTCACGAGGCGCAGGCTGTAGAGCCGCTCGCGGTTCCAGAGCCGCGGCGTCAGGTAGTAGACCGCCCCGAAGCTGATCATTCCGACCCAGCCGAGCGCGCCGGAATGGACGTGTCCAATGGTCCAATCGGTATAGTGGCTGAGGGAGTTGACCGCCTTCACCGACATCATCGGGCCCTCGAAGGTGGACATGCCGTAGAAGGCGACCGCAATGACCATCATGCGGATGATCGGGTCGGTGCGGAGCTTGTCCCAGGCGCCCGAGAGCGTCATCAGGCCGTTGATCATGCCGCCCCAGGAGGGCATCCACAGCATGATCGAGAACACCATGCCGAGCGTCTGCGCCCAGTCCGGCAGCGCCGTGTAGTGCAGGTGGTGCGGCCCGGCCCAGATGTAGAGGAAGATCAGCGACCAGAAGTGGACGATCGAGAGCCGGTAGGAATAGACCGGCCGCTCGGCCTGCTTCGGGATGAAGTAGTACATCATCCCGAGGAAGCCGGCAGTCAGGAAGAAGCCGACCGCGTTGTGGCCGTACCACCACTGGATGAGCGCGTCCTGCGCGCCGGAAAAGGCGGAATAGCTCTTCGAGCCGAGGAACGACACCGGGATCGCCAGGTTGTTCACCACATGCAGCATCGCAATGGTCACGATGAAGGCGAGATAGAACCAGTTGGCGACGTAGATGTGCGGTTCCTTGCGCTTGAGAATCGTGCCGAGGAAGACGGCGAGGTAGACCACCCAGACGATCGTCAGCCAGAGGTCGACGTACCATTCGGGCTCGGCATATTCGCGCGACTGCGTTTGGCCCATCAGGTAGCCGGTGGCCGCCAGCACGATGAAGAGCTGGTAGCCCCAGAACACGAACCAGCCCGCCTTGCCGAGGGCGAGGCGCGCGCCGCTGGTGCGCTGGACGACGTAGAAGCTCGTCGCGATCAGCGCGTTTCCGCCGAAGGCGAAGATGACGGCCGAGGTGTGGAGCGGCCGGAGCCGGCTGAAATTCGTGAAGCTGAGGCCGTCGACGTTGAGCTCGGGATAGCCGAGCTGGAGCGCGATCACGACGCCGACCAGGAAGCCGACCACGCCCCAGAACACGGTGGCGATGACGCCCGCGCGCACCACGCCGTCCATGTACCCGGTCTCCGCCTCGCGGAGCGGGATGGTGCGGCCCGAGACGTCCATGTTGCGCAGGATCCAGACCGCCCAGCCGAGCGCGATGACGGCGATCAGAGCCATGTGGAACGCGAATGGTGCGTCGGCCGCGTTCGCCGACGCGAGCAATGCGAGGAGCGCTACGAAGCCGAGCCCCCCGACCTGAGCCATCGCCATTGTTCAACCCCTTTTTCTGCGAGGGGCGCGCAATCCGTGCGGTTGCGGACCGGCGCCCTCCAGCAAGCGTTCTGCTCGTTCGGGCGGCAAACGGCCTTGATCCAGATCAAGCCGTCCGCGGACGCGCTTTGGCATGGTGCGGGACGAGGGGGAGCGTCGCGCTCCCGACCGGAGTGACCTCCATGTCGCCACAGCAACGCAGGCTCCGTGAGCTCACGGAGTGCATGCGGCGTGCGCCGAGCGAGGCGGCGCAGAGGGAGGACATCTTCGCGCTGCTGACCTTCGAGCACATGCTGCAGGAGCGGCTCTGCGACCTGCTCGAGGCGATCGCCGACGCGCTTCCGGGCGCCGTCGACCTCGCCACCGCGGAAGCGGCCGCCTTCTTCCTGCGCACGCACTATCCCGCGCATTTCGCCGCCGAGGATGCCGTCCTCTTCCCTGCGCTCCTCGGCGGTCTCGGCCGCGGCTCGGCGCTTGCGAGCGCGGTCGAGCAGGCCCGGGCCGAACACGAGGTCGACCTCGAGGCCGCGCGCGAGATCGCCGACTGCCTGGACGACCTGGCGCGCGGCGAGCGGATCAGCCCGGATGCGGTGGGCTACATGCTCAGGGGCTTCTTCGAGGCCCAGCGGCGCCACATTTCGTGGGAGGAGCGGGTGCTGTTCCCGCTGGCCCGCGAACGGCTCGACGCGGCGGCGGGATCGCGCATCGCCGCCGCCATCCTCGCCCAGCGCAGGCCGGCCGCCGTGATCGCGCTCAGGAAGGATGCCGGCTGACCGCCGTCAGGCCGCCCAGCCGCCGGCGGCCGCCTCCAGATCGCCGACATCCTCGACCTCGATGATCCGGTTGTTGCTGATCCGGATCAGCCCCTCCGTCTTCAGCCGCGTCATCTGGCGGCTGACGGTCTCGACGGTGAGACCTAGGAAGTCCGCCATGTCGGCGCGGCTGAGCGGCAGCTCGAAGCGCGCGCCGAGCGCCGGGCCGCAGCCGCCGGCATTCCGCCGGGCGATCATCTGGAGGAAGCGCGCGACCTTCTCCCGCGCCGACTGCCGGCCGAGCAGCACCATCCATTCGCGGGCGGAATCGAGCTCGTCGAGGGCGTCGCGGAAGAGCCGCTCCTCCAGTCCGCGCGTGGCGGCGACGAGCGCCTCGAAGCGGGCGCGCGGATAGCAGCAGAGATGGACCGGCGTGACGGCTTCGGCGCGGAAGCTCGTGCGGTCGCGATAGATGCGGCCGAGGAAATCGCCCGCGAACTCGACGCCGATGATCTGCTGGCGCCCGTCCGGCAGCGTCTTCGACAGCTTCACGACGCCGGAGACGACGTTGGCGAGGAATCCGAACCGCTCGTCCTCGCCGAAGATCGTGTCGCCGGCCCCGTAGTGCCGCGGCTGCCCCATTGCCCGCAGCGCGTGCCGGTCGCCTTCCGTGAGCGACGTGCAGATCGCGACGCCCCGGATCGCGCAGCCGCCGCACCTGTCCGTCTTCGGCGCCGTTTCCCTCACGCCTTCCATTGCAACGCCCTTCATCGCCCCGGCGGCACCGCCTGCCGGACAAGCTCGGGCGCGGGTTGATCGAGATCAAGGCGATATTGCGACGCAGCATGGCAGGGATGCGGCATGGAGAAGGACGTCATCCGCCGCCATGCGGCACCCGTGCCGCGCTACACGAGCTATCCGACGGCGCCGCATTTCACCGAGCGGGTGGATGCGGCGACCTACCGGTCCTGGCTCGGGCGGCTCCCGCGCGACGCGCGCCTTTCGCTCTACTGCCACATCCCGTTCTGCGACACGCTCTGCTGGTTCTGCGGCTGCCACACCAAGGAGACGCGCCAGTACGCCCCGGTGGCGGCCTATGCCGGCGCGCTCGCCGCAGAGATCCGGACCGTCGGCGGGCTGCTGCCGGAGGGTCCGGAAGTGCGGCAGGTCCACTGGGGCGGCGGTTCGCCGACGATCCTCTCCGCCGGGGACATCGCGAGGCTTGCAGGCGCACTGCGGGAAGCGTTCCGGTTCGCCGGCGACGCCGAGTTCTCGATCGAGGTCGACCCGCGCATGCTCGACGAGGCGCGCATCGAGGCGCTCGCCGATGCCGGAGTGACGCGCGCGAGCTTCGGCGTGCAGGATTTCGACCCGGAGGTCCAGAAGGCCATCAACCGGGTCCAGACCTACGAGGAGACGGAAGCGGTGGTCGAGGCCTTCCGCGCCCGCGGCGTCCGGTCCCTCAATATCGACGTGCTCTACGGGCTGCCGCGCCAGACGCGCGATGCGGTGGAGCACACGGTGAGGAAGGTCGTCGCGCTGCGCCCGGACCGGATCGCGCTCTTCGGCTACGCGCATGTGCCGTGGATGAAGAAGCACCAGACCATGATCCATGCCGAGGAGCTGCCGGACGTGGTCGAGCGCTTCGCGCAGGCGAACCGGGCGGCCTCGATTCTCGTCGCCTCCGGCTACGAGCGGATCGGGATGGACCATTTCGCCCTGCCGGGCGACAGCCTCGCCGTCGCCGCCCGGGAGGGCCGGCTCCACCGCAACTTCCAGGGCTACACGGCGGACGCCTACGACGCCCTGATCGGCCTCGGCGCCTCCGCAATCGGACAGCTTCCGCAGGGCTACGTCCAGAACGAGGTGGCGACCGGCCGCTACCGCGCGCGGGTCGAGGCAGGCGAACTGGCGGTGGTGCGCGGCTTCGAGCTCTCCGCCGAGGACCGCATCCGCGCCTATGCCATCGAGCGGCTCATGTGCGAGTTCCGGCTGTCCCGGAACGACCTCGCCGCCCGCTTCGGCGACGAGGCGGAAGAGGTCCTCGAGGAGGCCGCCTATCTCGCGCAGCGCGATGAGGACGGTTTCCTGGCGGAAGAAGGCGATGCGATCGCGGTGACGCCGCGCGGACGGCCCTTCGTGCGCACGATCTGCGCCGCGCTCGATCCTTATTTCATGGCCGGGGCGGCGCGCCACTCGGTCGCGGTCTGAGCCGCCGGCGCGCCTGCGTCGGGGTGCGACAAATTGGCACGAGCCGCCTGTGCGGCCCCCTTGAACCGGCGCTCGGAGGCTCCCATCTCCTTCTCGCGGGTGCCGCAAGGACCCGCGGCCCGGCCCGCCCCGCCGCTTCCGGGGGGCTCTGCCGGCCAGCGCAGTCAGTCGCTCAATGGAGGACAGAATTATGCGTCAGTTCGATCCCAATCCGCTCTATCGCCAGACGGTCGGCTTCGATCGTCTCTTCCGCATGCTCGACACGCTCGGCAATGTCGACGCGACCGCGCCGACCTATCCGCCGTACAACATCGAGCGCACCGGCGAGAACGCCTACCGCATCACCATGGCGGTCGCCGGCTTCGGTGAGGGCGACCTCGACATCGAGTCGAAGGAGAACGTGCTCACGGTGAAGGGCGACAAGAAGGAATCGGCCGAGGAGAACGGCCGGGAGGTGCTCTATCGCGGCATCGCCGCGCGCGCCTTCGAGCGTCGCTTCCAGCTCGCCGACCATGTCGAGGTCCGCGGCGCCAGCCTCGAGAACGGGCTGCTCCATATCGAGCTCGTCCGCGAAATCCCGGAGACGATGAAGCCCCGCAAGATCTCGATCGGCGGCCAGACCGCCCGGCAGATCGACGCGACGGCGAACAAGCCGGTCGAGGCGAAGGCCGCCTGAACCCGGCCCGAGCCCAACTTCACGAGCGCCCCGCGATCGCGGGGCGCTTTGCGTTTCAGCCGAGAGCGGCGAGGAACGCATCGACCTCCGCATCGGTTGTCGCGAAGCTCGTCACCAGCCGGTAGAGGCCCTCGTCCCCGGCGAGCGGCACCGAGCCGTCGGCAGGCGGATGCCAGTCGTAGAACGTCGCGCCCGCCTCCCGCAGCCGGGCGGCGTCCGCCTTCTTCAGCACCGCGAAGAGCTCGTTCGCCTCGGAAGGCCAGCCGAGGCGGGAGCGCGGCGCCGCGGCGATGCCGGCGCGCAGGCGGTCCGCCATGCCGTTGGCGTGGCGCGCGAAGGCGAGCCAGCGGTCGCCCTCGAGATAGGCCTCGAGCTGGGCCGCCACGAGCCGCGTCTTCGAGAAGAGCTGGCCGGCGCGCTTGCGGAGATAGGGCACGTCGTGCGCGCGGCCGGGATCGAACACGATCACGGCCTCCGCGAAGAGGCAGCCGTTCTTGGTTCCCCCGAAGGAGAGCACGTCCACGCCCGCGCGCCAGGTGAGGTCCGCCGGCGCGCAGCCGAGCCGGGCGACCGCATTGGCGAAACGCGAGCCGTCCATGTGGACCGGCAGGCCCCGCGCCCGGGCCGAGGCGCAGATCCGGGCGACCTCGTCGACCGAATAGACCGTCCCCGATTCCGTCGCCTGGGTGATGCTGACCGCCATCGGCTGGCCGGCATGGACGAATTCGGGCGAGAAGCGGTCGAGCGCCCGCTCGAGCTCCGCGATGTCCAGCTTGCCGGCCGGGCCGCCGACCGGCATGAGGCGGCCTCCCCCGGTCTGGAACTCGACCGCGCCGCATTCGTCCTCGAGGATGTGGCTGCCGGAATGGCAGAGCACGACGCCGCCGGGCCGGCTGAGGGCGGCGAGCGAGATGGCGTTCGCCGCGGTTCCCGTCGCGACGGCGAAGGCCGCCACCTTGCGCTCGAAGAGCGTGTCGAAGAGGCTCTCGACCCGGCGATCGAGATCGCTCACGCCGTAGGCCGGCCCGTAGCGGACCGCCTCGCGGCGCACCGCCTCCAGGATCTCCGGGGCGGCGCCCGCCCAGTTGTCGCTCGCGAAATTCATCGCGCGAGGCTTAGACCCCTCGCCTGCGCGTGAAAAGTCCCGCTCAGCCGGCGAGCCGGCGCAGGAGGCAATCCGCCGAGATCCGGCCGGGCCCGTAGGCCAGGATCGCAAGCAGCATCGCCGCCCAGGGCAGATGGTAGGTCTGCCAGCCGTCGGGCACCGTGAGCTGGATGATCCCGGTCATGACGAGAAGGCTCAGCGCGGCCGCGCGCGTCGCAAGCCCCAGGACGAGAAGGGTCGAGAACAGCACTTCCGCGATCCCGGCGCCGAACGCGAAGAGGGCGGGCGCCGGATAGGCATAGGCTGCGCCGAAGATATGCAGCCGGAACTCCTCCCGGAAGAGCAGGACCGCCGTGTCGCTGAGGCGGAGGAACCCGTCCCATTTCAGCATGCCGGATTTCCAGAACGGGATCGCGACGGCGAGGCGCAGCCCGAGGAGGGGCAGGCTCGCCGGGATCGCGGCCGCCGCCGCGGAGAAGCGCCGCCAGAGCTCGGCAAAGCGCTCGATCGCACCGCCGGCGGACCGGCTCCCGGCCATCGCATGGCTCATCGGTCTTCCTCCTCCTCGCCGAGATTCAGATCGCAAAAGAGTCCGGCCGACAGGCAATCGGCCAGGACCGCGCCGAGATCGAAGCCGGGCTCGCCACCGGCGCGCGCGGCGGCCTCGCCCAGGCGGCACCCGCGCCCGAGGGCCTCCACGAAGACGGCCGCGCCGGGGGAGAGCAGGCGGACCTCGACCTCCCAGTCGGGCCGGAAGACGAGGACGTCCTCCGCCCGTCCGAAATCGACCGGCGCCGGGTCCAGGATTCCGGCGTTCATCGACCAGACCGTCAGCACGGGGAAGCGCGACCGCAGCACGCGCGCGCTCGGATGGAGCACCAGCACGAGCCCGGCGAGCGCATCCGGCGCGACCTCGGCAAGCCGCGCCGGCGGGAGCGGCGGCCTGTCGGCCGCGTGGTAGGCCGCAAGCCGCGCCCGCTCGAGGCGGGCCACGTCGGCGAGATAGCGATGCCGGCGCGCCGGCGGGAACGTCTCCAGAAACTCCGGAAATGCCTCGCCGTAGTCGATCAGGACCGGCCGCGCCGGGAAATGCGTGCCGGAATAGGCCCGCGCCGCGGCGGCGAAGAACGCTTCGCCGACGATCCGCTCGACGGCCGGATAGGCGGCGCGGAGCGCATTCACGAGACCGACGGCGACGTTGTTGCGGTAGACGGCGAAGCGGCGTTCCGCGCCCGGCGCGGCGCCGGCGGCAAGGCCCGGCGGGGGCGGCTCGTCCGGATCGAGGAGGGCGCGGACGAAGCCGTGCTGGAGGTCAGCGAGCGGCGACACGGGAGGGCGCCTGCAATCTGCGGACCATGATCCGCTCCGCCTGCTCCGCCTGGGCCGCGAGGACGGGCCAGTCCGGCAGGTTCGAATCCCATTCGATCAGGGTCGGCAGCGCTCCCGCGCGGGCGAGGAGGTGCTCGTAGAGGTCCCATACCGGGTCCGCCACCGGCCGGTCGTGCGTGTCGACCAGAAGCAGCTCCCCGTCCTCGTTCTCGGCGGCATGCCCGGCGAGATGGACCTCGCCGACATGCGCCACCGGGAAGGCGTCGAGATAGGCGACGGGATCGAAGCCGTGATTGGTCGCGCTGACGAACACGTTGTTGACGTCGAGGAGAAGGCCGCAGCCGGTCCGCGCGACGATTTCGGCAAGGAAGTCCGTCTCCTCCATCGTCGTCGCCGCGAAGGCGACGTAGGTGGCCGGATTCTCGATGAGGATGCGCCGGCCGAGCACGTCCTGCACCTCCGCCACGTGGGCGGCCACCGCGCGGGCGGTCTCCTCCGTGTAGGGCAGCGGCAGGAGGTCGTTCAGGTAGCCGACATCGTGCGTGGACCAGGCGAGGTGCTCGGAAAAGCTCGCCGGCCGGTAGCGCCCGACGAGATGCTTCAGCCGCGCGAGGTGATCGCGGTCGAGCGGCCGCGGCGAGCCGATCGAGAGGCCGACGCCGTGCAGCGACAGCGGATAGCGCTCCGCGATCGCCGCGAGATAGCGGTGGGGAGGCCCGCCCGCGCCCATGTAGTTCTCCGGATGGACCTCGAAGAAGCCGATATCGGCCTCCTCCTCGAGGATGGTCCGGGCATGCTCCAGCTTCAGGCCGAGACCGGCGCGAAGCGGCAGCCCGGCGGTCGGATGTCCAGGGTTCACGGGCGTGCCTCCCGACCGTTCCGGCTCAGGCCTTCGGAAGATCGCGCTTCAGCGCCATCAGCGATCCGTGCCGGCCGCCCGGCAGCTCCATGGTCATGCAGGTTCCCTTCGCGACGTACTTCCAGGAATTGCCCTGATAGTCGACGCGCGAGGTTCCCTGGCAGGTCGTGCCCGGCCCGGCCGCGCAGTCGTTCTGTCCCTTCAGCGCCACCCCGAAGCACTTCTCCTTCGCCGTCTCCTGCGCCTGCCCGGTGCCCGGCAATGCAGCAGCGCCGACCGCCGCCGCCACTGCACCGGCCAGCGCCAATCCCGACATGGAGCGCGTGATGTTCGACATGATCCCATTCCCTCACAAGTCTCGTTGCCGCCCGCCTGGATGAATCTGCTCGCAGCGGGCGTCACAACACTTGATACGAAGCGAGGTGAACTGGAAATGACTTGTGCGCGAATGTGCGACACGTCGGATTCACCCTGGCGTGAGCGGTTCGGCCGGTCCGGTCGCGGGCCTGCGCGCCGCGCGCGACCCGTTCGTGAAGCCGGCATCCGCGGCACTTGCCGTCACGGCGAAATTTTGGCATTGTGACGAGAAAGGACAGTCATACTGTCCTAATTTGCCGGCAGCTTCCAGACCTGACCGGACGCTCCTCCCGATCTATGTTAGAGGGTCGAGCGTGGCCGGCGGAAAAGGTTGCGGGAGGAGCGGTCGAGGGCGCACATCGCCCGATCGGCCATGCCTGCCGGCCGACAAACCCGAGAGACCGGACCGCTCGGCGCCGTTCAGGACGGGCGGTCGCGGGCGACCGGACCCATTCGATTGCACCAGGCGTGGTGAGGACGGCATGAGCGCGCGGATGACGGCAGAAGCATGGAGAGCGAAGCACGCGGCGGCAGCCCGCGCCGCCGCCAAGCGCGCCGCTGCGACGACGCGACCCGCGGCCGCCGCGCCCGCGGGCCTCTATGACCGCCGCAACGACCGCGATTCCTGCGGCGTCGGCTTCATCGCGCATATGCGGGGCGAGCAGTCGCACAGGATCGTCGAGGACGGGCTCCAGATCCTGGAGAACCTGACGCATCGCGGCGCCGTCGGCGCCGACCCGCTCGTCGGCGACGGCGCCGGCATCCTGACCCAGATCCCGCACGACTTCTTCGCCGCCGAGGCGGAGGCGCTCGGCTTCGCTTTGCCGGAGCCGGGCGAATACGGCGTCGGCTACATCTTCATGCCGCAGGACGAGACGATCCGCCGGCATTGCGAGGAGGTGGTGGAGCGCGTCATCGCGGCCGAGGGCCAGCGCCTCATCGGCTGGCGGACCGTCCCGGTCGACAATTCCTGCCTGTCGCAGGCGCCCGACATCGTCGCGAGCGAGCCCGTGCACCGGCAGGTCTTCATCGCCCGCGGCGACGCCGAGCCGGGCGACACCTTCGAGCGGCGCCTCTTCGTCCTGCGCAAGGTGATCTCCAACACGATCTATGCGGAGACCGCGGGCCGCGACAACGGCTTCTACGTCGTCTCGCTGTCGAGCCGGACCGTCGTCTACAAGGGCATGTTCCTCGCCTACCAGCTCGGCGCCTATTACCGCGACCTCCACGACGAGCGGTTCCGCTCGGCGCTCGCGCTCGTCCATCAGCGCTTCTCGACCAACACCTTCCCGTCCTGGCGGCTCGCCCATCCGTACCGGATGGTCGCGCATAACGGCGAGATCAACACGCTGCGCGGCAACGTGAACTGGATGGCCGCGCGGCAGGCCTCGGTCTCCTCGCCGCTCTTCGGCGATGACATCGGCAAGCTCTGGCCGATCTCCTACGAGGGGCAGTCGGACACCGCCTGCTTCGACAACGCGCTCGAGTTCCTGGTCATGGGCGGCTATCCCCTCGCCCATGCCGCGATGATGCTCATCCCCGAGGCCTGGGCGGGCAACCCGCTGATGGACGAGGACCGGCGCGCCTTCTACGAGTACCACGCCGCCCTGATGGAGCCCTGGGACGGGCCGGCGGCCGTCGCGTTCACCGACGGCCGGCAGATCGGCGCCACGCTCGACCGCAACGGGCTGAGGCCGGCACGCTACGTCGTCACCCGGGACGATCTCGTGATCATGGCCTCCGAGGTCGGCGTGCTGCCGGTGCCGGAGGAGGAGATCGTCACCAAGTGGCGGCTCCAGCCCGGCCGCATGCTGCTGATCGACCTGCAGGAAGGCCGGATCATCGCCGATTCGGAGCTGAAGGCGCAGCTCGCGACCGCCAACCCCTATCGCGAATGGGTCGCGCGCACCCAGATCGTGCTCGAGGACATGCAGGACGTCGGCTCCCGGCCGCCGGGCACCACCGCCTCGCTCCTCGACCGCCAGCAGGCCTTCGGCTACTCGCAGGAGGACCTGAAGCTCCTGATGGCGCCGATGGCCGTTACCGGCCAGGAGGCGGTCGGCTCGATGGGAACCGACACGCCCGTCTCAGTGCTCTCCAACAAGCCGAAGCTGCTCTACACCTATTTCAAGCAGAACTTCGCGCAGGTCACGAACCCGCCGATCGATCCGATCCGCGAGGAGATCGTGATGAGCCTCGTCTCCTTCATCGGACCGCGGCCGAACCTCTTCGACCTCAAGGGCCTCTCCGAGCAGAAGCGGCTCGAGGTGCGCCAGCCGATCCTCTCCAACGCGGATCTCGAGAAGATCCGCGCGATCGGGGACATTGCCGACAACCAGTTCCAGACCAAGACGCTCGACATCACGTATCTGGCGGAGCACGGCGCGGCGGGCATGGAGGCGGCGATCGACCGGCTCTGCCAGCGGGCCGAGCGGGCGGTGCTCGACGGCTACAACATCATCATCCTCTCCGACCGGCTGATCGGCGAGGGACGGATCGCCATCCCGGCGCTGCTCGCCACCGCGGCGGTCCACAACCACCTCATCCGGAAGGGGCTCAGGACCTCGGTCGGCCTCGTGGTGGAGACCGGGGAAGCGCGCGAGATCCACCATTTCTGCGTGCTCGCCGGCTATGGCGCGGAGGCGATCAACCCGTATCTCGCCTTCGAGACGCTGGCGGCGATGCATGCCGACGGCGCCTTCCCGAACATGGTCGACCCGAACGAGGTCGTGCAGCGCTACATCAAGTCGATCGGCAAGGGCATCCTGAAGGTCATGTCCAAGATGGGCATCTCGACCTACCAGTCCTATTGCGGCGCGCAGATCTTCGACGCGGTCGGGCTGTCCTCGGCCTTCGTCGAGCGGTTCTTCTTCGGCACCGCGACGACGATCGAGGGCATCGGCCTCAAGGAGATCGCGGAGGAGACGCTGCGGCGGCACGTGAAGGCGTTCAGCGCCGACCCGGTGCTGAGGCGCTCGCTGGAGGTGGGCGGCGAGTACATGTACCGCGTCCGCGGCGAGGAGCACGTCTGGTCGCCCGATGCGGTCGCCCTCCTCCAGCACGCCGTGCGAGGCTCGAGCTTCGAGACCTACAAGCAGTTCGCGGAGCTGATCGACGGCGCGTCCGCGCGCGGGCTGACGATCCGCAGCCTGTTCGAGATCAGCGCGGCGGAGGATTTCGGCATTCCGCGCGTGCCGATCGAGGAGGTCGAGCCCGCCGCCGAGATCGTGAAGCGCTTCTCGACCGGTGCGATGAGCTTCGGCGCCATCTCCAAGGAGGCGCACGAGACGCTCGCGATCGCGATGAACCGGATCGGCGGACGCTCCAACACCGGCGAGGGCGGCGAGGAGGCGGACCGCTTCCGGCCGCTGCCGAACGGCGATTCCAAGCGCTCGGCGATTAAGCAGATCGCCTCGGGCCGGTTCGGCGTGACCGCCGAGTACCTCGTCAATGCCGACCAGATGCAGATCAAGATGGCGCAGGGCGCAAAGCCCGGCGAAGGCGGCCAGCTGCCCGGCCACAAGGTCGACGCCGTGATCGCCAAGGTCCGGCACTCGACGCCGGGCGTCGGGCTGATCTCGCCGCCGCCGCACCACGACATCTATTCGATCGAGGATCTGGCGCAGCTGATCTTCGACCTGAAGAACGTCAACCCGACGGCGGACGTCTCCGTGAAGCTCGTCTCCGAGGTCGGCGTCGGCACCGTCGCCGCCGGCGTCGCCAAGGCGCGCGCCGACCACATAACGATCGCCGGCTACGAGGGCGGCACGGGCGCGAGCCCCCTCACCTCCATCAAGCATGCCGGCTCGCCCTGGGAGATGGGTCTTGCGGAAACCCAGCAGACGCTGGTCGAGAACGGGCTGCGCTCGCGCATCGCGCTGCAGGTCGACGGCGGGCTGCGCACCGGCCGCGACGTGATCGTCGGCGCGCTCCTCGGAGCGGACGAGTTCGGCTTCGCGACCGCGCCGCTGATCGCCACCGGCTGCATCATGATGCGCAAGTGCCACCTGAACACCTGCCCGGTCGGCGTGGCGAGCCAGGATCCGGTGCTCCGCAAGCGCTTCCGCGGCGCGCCGGAGCATGTGATCAACTACTTCTTCTACGTCGCAGAGGAGGTCCGCGAATATCTCGCGGCGATGGGCGCGCGCAGCTTCGACGAGATCATCGGCCAGAGCGAACGGCTGCAGACGCGGCCGCTCGTCGACTACTGGAAGGGCCGCGGCCTCGATTTCTCGAAGGTGTTCCACAAGCCGCAGGCGGCGGTGGAGAAGCTGAAGCACACGGAGCGGCAGAAGCATCCGATCGACGACGTTCTCGACCGGAGCCTGATCGCGCAGGCGGAGCCCGCGCTCGAGGGCCGGCAGCCCGTGGTGCTCGCGAGCCCGGTGCGCAACGTCGACCGCTCGGTCGGCGCGATGCTCTCCGGCGAGGTGGCCAAGCGCTACGGCCATCAGGGCCTGCCTGAGGACACGATCGTGCTGAAGCTGACCGGCACGGCCGGCCAGTCGCTCGGGGCCTTCCTCGCGAACGGCATTTCGATCGACCTCGAGGGCGACGCCAACGACTATGTCGGCAAGGGCCTCTCGGGAGGCCGGCTCGTGGTCCGGCCGCCGGCGAAGACCGCCATCGAGCCGTCGAAGAGCATCATCGTGGGCAACACCGTGCTCTACGGCGCGGTCGAGGGCGAGTGCTACTTCGCCGGCATCGCCGGCGAGCGCTTTGCGGTCCGCAATTCCGGCGCGGTCGCGGTGGTCGAGGGCGTCGGGGATCACGGCTGCGAGTACATGACGGGCGGCGTGGTGGTCGTGATCGGCGAGACCGGGCGCAACTTCGCGGCCGGCATGTCGGGCGGCATCGCCTACGTGCTCGACGAGGACGGCCGCTTCGCCTCGCGCTGCAACCTCGCGATGGTCGAGCTCGAGCCCGTGCCGGAGGAGGACGACCTCTTGGAGCAGCTCCACCATCACGGCGGCGACATCGAGTTCCACGGCCGGGTCGACGTCACCTCCGACATGTCGCACCACGACCAGGAGCGGCTCCTGACGCTCATCCAGAACCACCTGCACTACACGGGATCCGCACGGGCGCGGCACATTCTCGACAACTGGACGGAGTACCGGCCGAAATTCGTGAAGGTGATGCCGGTGGAATACCGGCGGGCGCTCCAGGAGATGGAGCGGGCGCGGATGACGACGGCGGCGGCGGCCGAATAGCAGGAGGCAGAGATGGGCAAGGTGACCGGCTTCCTGGAGATCGACCGCCAGGAGCAACGATACCAGCCGGCCTCGGACAGGGTCCGGCACTTCCGCGAGTTCGTCCTCCCGCTGCCGGAAGGAGAGCTCCGGCGGCAGGCGGCGCGCTGCATGGATTGCGGCATTCCGTACTGCCACGGGCCGACGGGCTGCCCCGTCCACAACCAGATTCCGGACTGGAACGACCTCGTCTACCAGAACGACTGGGAGGAGGCCGCGCGCAACCTGCATTCGACCAACAACTTCCCGGAGTTCACGGGCCGGATCTGCCCGGCGCCGTGCGAGGAGGCGTGCACGCTCAACCTCGAGGACATGCCGGTCACCATCAAGACGATCGAGCAGGCGATCGCCGACAAGGCCTGGCAGCTCGGCCTCATCAGGCCGGAGCCGCCGGAAGCGAAGACCGGCAGGCGCGTCGCCGTCGTCGGCTCCGGCCCGGCCGGCCTCGCCGCCGCGCAGCAGCTCGCCCGCGCCGGCCACGACGTCCACGTCTTCGAGCGGGAACCGAAGGCGGGCGGCCTGCTTCGCTACGGCATCCCCGACTTCAAGATGGAGAAGCACCACATCGATCGCCGCGTCGCGCAGATGCAGGCCGAAGGCGTGCAGTTCCACTACGGTGCCGACATCGGGTTCAACAGGCCGCTGCAGGAGCTGATCGACGGGCATGACGCCGTGCTGCTCGCGACGGGCGCCGAGCGGCCGCGCGATCCCGGCATCGGCGGGGTCGAGCTCGACGGCGTCCATTACGCCATGCCCTACCTCGTCCAGTCGAACCGGCGCCTCGGCGGCGAGAAGGTGCCGGACCGCGGCTCCCCGGACGAGATCTGGGCGGGGCGGAAGAACGTGATCGTGGTGGGCGGCGGCGACACCGCGTCGGACTGCATCGGCACCGCCTTCCGCCAGGGCGCGCTCTCCGTGACGCAGCTCGACATCCGGCCGATGCCGCCGAAGCACGAGAACAAGGGGCTGATCTGGCCCTACTGGCCGACCAAGATGCGCACCTCCTCCAGCCAGGCGGAGGGTGCCGAGCGCGAGTTCCAGGCCGCGACGCTCGAATTCGTCGGCCGCAACGGCAGGCTGACGGGCGTGAAATGCGCCCGGGTCGACGAGAAGCGCCAGCCGATCGAGGGCAGCGAGTTCGTGATCAAGGCGGATCTCGCCTTCATCGCGATCGGGTTCGCCGGCCCCCGGCAGGACACGTTCGCGCAGGAGCTCGGCGACCGGCTTGCGGCCGACCGGCGGACCAACATCGCGGCCGACGAGAAGAGCTACCGGACGAGCGTGGACAAGCTCTTCGCGGCGGGCGACGTCCGGCGCGGGCAGTCGCTCGTGGTCTGGGCGATCCGGGAAGGCCGCCAGGCCGCCCGCTCGATCGACCTGGCGCTGATGGGCAGGACCGTCCTGCCCGTCTGAGGACGGCCCGACCCCGTCAGCGGCCCGGCGGCCATGCGTAATTGTCGACGCGGCCGGCCGGGATCGCCCCGCTCGAGCGCTCGCCCACGACCTCGACCTTGCCCGGACGCTCTCCGGCTAGGGCGTGCGACCCGCCGGAGAGGCTCTCGCCCGGGACGACGGGAAGCACGTCGACCGACGCCATCGGCGAGATGACCTCCTTCGGAGCGGCCGGCGCGGCCGCCTCGGCCGGCATGCCGCTCTCCTCGCCCGGCGCGGACTCGCCCAGCAGGGCGGCCGCTCCGGGCTGCGGCAGGGCCGCGACCGCATCGCCGCCGAGAAGCAGCCGCTGCAGGTCGCGTTCCACGAAGAAGGCGAGCTTGCGCTGGCCCGCGCCGGTCAGGTTGAGCCCGTCGCCGGTCCGCTGCTGCACGGTCTGGCCGTTCATGTCCGGCCCGGAGGCGACATAGCCGCCATTTTCGTCGGCAAAGCCGTTCCAGACGTCCACGAAGCTGATCGCAGTCGGCTCCAGCTTCTCGCGGAGCGTGCTGTTGAGCTCGCTGTAGTCGCGCGACATGGCGGACGAGCGGACGGGCAGCAGCCCGACCCAGAAGACCGGCTTGTCGCTCGCGAGGAGCACCTTCGCCACCGTCTCGACCCGGTCGCCATAGGCCTCCAGCCATCCCTCGCCGCCATGGGCGAGCGAGCCCTTGTCGGTCCTTATCGGCTGGCGGTCGTTGCTGCCGACCATCATGACGATGGCGTCGGGCTTCTCGGATTCGATCGTTTTCGGCAGCTCGGCCGCCCAGTCGTAATAATCGTCGCGCACAAGACCGGACGAGCCGTTGGTGCCGTCGATCACGACGATCTTCGGCTCTTCCGCGAAGGCCTCCTCCAGGCCGTTCGCCAGGCCCTTCGCCATGAAGTCGCCGACCACCAGGACACGCTTGGCATCGTCGTCCTTTGGGGTGGTCACGACCGGCTTGGGCGGCGCGACGGCCGTCCGGGTGGCGGCGGGCGCGCTCCGCTGCGGCCGGGTGCGGGCCGACTTGGTGCGGGAGTTGCGGGGCGCCGCCTGCTGCGCCGGGCGGCGCTGGCCCGGCGCATAGACCCGCCCGCGCGGATCGGGGGGCAGTTCCTGGATCACGACCTGGGGCGGCTGGCGGCGGTTGCCGAACAGGAACCGGAAGATGTTCGGGCGCTGCGGCTGAGGCTCCTGGATGATGACGTAGCGCGTCGTCCCCTGCGCGAGTGCGGGCGCCGGTCCGAAGCCGGCGGCAAGACAAAGGGCGGTCAGGAGAAATGCGAGGGTGCGGCCGGTTCGCTCCATCTCATCCTCCTTGCCTCTCCTAGCCCCCGCGCAGCGTATCGAGGAGATCCGCCGCGGCATGTCCGTCCGGCGTCAGTCCCGATGCGGTCTGGTACGCCCGAATTGCGGCAACAGAACGGGGACCGATCTGACCGTCGATCGAACCCTCATAATAACCCGCATCGGCGAGCAAACGTTGCAATTCCTCGCGTTCCGTCCCGTTCAGCGGACGCTGCGCGACCGGCCAGGACTGCTCGAAGGGGCCGCCGCCGCGCAGCCGGTCCGCGAGATGGCCGACGGCGAGCGCATAGGCGAGCGCGTTGTTGTAGCGCCTGATCACGAAATGGTTGCGCAGCATGAGAAAGGCGGGCCCCTCCGCGCCCGCCGGCAGCACCAGGATCGCCAAGTCGTCCGGCCGCGGAAAAGCGGGCGCGCTCACGCGCCTGATGCCGCGGCGCTCCCATTCGGCGAGCGTCAGCTCCGTCTCCGAATCCGCCAGGCGGAAGTCGAAGCCCCGCGGCAGCGCGACCTCGTAGCCCCAGGTCTTGCCGGGAACCCAGCCCGATCGGTGCAGATAGTTGGCGGCCGAGGCGAGCGCGTCGGCGGGCGACTGCCAGATGTTGCGATGGCCGTCGCCGTCGAAATCGACGCCATAGGCCTCGAAGGTCGTCGGGATGAACTGGGTATGGCCCATCGCGCCCGCCCATGAGCCGGTGAGCCCGCCGGGATCGACGTCGCCGCGCTCGAGGAGCTTGAGGGCCGCGACGAGCTGCGTTCGGGCATAGCGGCCGCGCCGCTCGTCCTCATAGGCAAGCGTTGCGAGCGAGCGGATCAGCGGCTTCACCATGCGCGGATTCGTCAGCGCCTCGCCATAGGAGGATTCCATGCCCCATATGGCGACCAGCACGTGGCGGTCGACCTTGTAGGTCCCCTCGATCGCGTCGAGGACGCCGCGATAGCGCTCGAGCATGGCGCGCCCGTTCGCGATCCGCTCGTCGGAGACGGCGCGCGCGAGATAGGTCCAAATCGGCTGCGCGAATTCGGGCTGGTAGCGCGCCTTCTCCAGCACCTCGGGATCCGGCGAGACGCCGCGGAACGCGCGCTCGAAGGTGGCACGGGAAACGCCAGCGGACCTGGCGGCCGGCCAGAAATCCGAAACCCATCGGGAGAACCCGCCGTCGGCCGCGACGGCGCCGGAAGCCGTCAGCGGAACCAGGACGCACAATGCGCAGAGCGCGCGGAGCGTCTTCGGAAGAACCATTCCTCGCCTCGGATCGTGAAGAGCACCTCTAGCACGACGAGGGTGGCGACGGGACGGTTAAGAATGCGTTCAGGCTAGGCGGCCGCGCGCCGCATCAGGAGCCGCTCCCAGGCAAGCGCGTGCTCGACGATCACCTCGATGTCGTCGTACCGTGGCTGCCAGCCCAGGATGCGGCGGACCTTCTCGGCACCTGCGACCATCACCGGGATGTCGCCCGCCCGGCGCGCGCGGGGCCGGACGTCGAGCGTGGCGCCGGAGACGCGCTGGACGGCGTCCAGCACTTCGAGGACCGAATAGCCCCGGCCGTAGCCGCAGTTCAGGACCAGGCTGTCGCCGCCGGCGCGAAGATGATCGAGCGCGGCGCCGTGCGCCTTCACGAGGTCGGTGACATGGATGAAGTCGCGCACGCCGGTGCCGTCGCCGGTCGGATAGTCGGTCCCGAACACGGCCACATGGTCGCGCTGGCCGGTGGCGGCCTCGATCGCGACCTTCACGAGGTGCGTCGCGCCGCGCGTCGCCTGCCCCGTCCGGCCGCGCGGATCTGCGCCCGCGACGTTGAAGTAGCGCAGCGCGACATAGCGGAAGTCGTAGGCCCGGGCGGCGTCCGCCAGCATGCGCTCCGTCATCGCCTTCGAAGCGCCGTAAGGGGAGAGCGGGTCGAGCGGGGCGTCCTCGAAGACCGGAACGGACGCCGGGATCCCGTAGACGGCAGCGGTGGAGGAGAACACGAAATTCGGCACGCGGTTCGAAATCGCGGCAGCCAGCAATTCGCGGGACTTCGCCGTGTTGTTGAGGTAGTAGCCGAGCGGATCGGCTACTGAATCCGGCACGACCACGGATCCCGCGAAGTGGAAGACGATATCGATCTCGCGGGTGCGGAAGATGCGGTCGAGGAGGACGCGGTCGCCGACATCGCCGATGATGAGGTCCGCCTGCGGCGCGACGGTCCAGTCGAAGCCCGTGGAAAGATCGTCCAGGACCACGACCTTCTCGCCGCGTTCGACCAATTCCCAGACCATATGGCTGCCAATATAGCCGCCACCGCCTGTAACCAGGACGTTCATCTTGCCGCTCACCTGTGTCGGGGGGTCTCTGGACGGACCGCTTGAAAGTACCGTATCCGAGCGTCGGCGGTGACGAAAACGAAAGGCTTAGATGTGGTGAATCGAATTCGTAAAGCTGTCCTTCCGGTCGCCGGACTGGGGACGCGGTTCCTGCCTGCGACGAAGGCCATGCCGAAGGAGATGCTGACGGTCGTCGACCGCCCGATCATCCAGTACGCCGTCGACGAAGCCCGCCAGGCCGGCATCGAGCATTGCGTCTTCGTGAGCGGCCGCAACAAGTCCGTCATCGCCGACCACTTCGACATCCAGGTCGAGCTCGAGATGACGCTGCGCGAGCGCGGCAAGGTGAAGGAGCTCGAGGCGCTGCAGCGCGACCTCCCGGCCGCCGGCACCGTGAGCTTCACCCGCCAGCAGGCGCCGCTCGGGCTCGGTCATGCGGTCTGGTGCGCGCGCGACATCATCGGGAACGAGCCGTTCGCGCTGCTCCTCCCGGACATGCTGATGCATGCCGAGGTCGGCTGCCTGTCGCAGATGCTGCGCGCCTACGAGAAGCACGGCGGCAACGTCATCGCCGTCGAGGAGGTGCCGCGCGACCAGGTCGGCTCCTATGGCGTGGTCGCAATCGGCGAGGCCGACGAGACGGGGTTCGAGATCACCGGCATGGTGGAGAAGCCGAAGCCGGAGGACGCGCCGTCGACCTTCATCATCTCCGGGCGCTATATCCTGCAGCCGGAGATCTTCGACATCCTCTCCACCCAGGAGCAGGGCGCCGGCGGGGAGATCCAGGTCACGGACGCCATGCTGAAGCTGCTCCAGACGCAGCGCTTCACGGCGGTGCGCTTCGAAGGGACGACCTACGATTGCGGTGCCAAGGTCGGCTTCCTGGCGGCCAACGTCGCCTATGCGCTGGCGCGTCCGGACATCGCCCCGGCCTTCCGCAGCGAACTGCGGGCGATCCTCGCCCGCTTCGACGGCGGCTCGTGATCAGCGCTGGAGCCGGAGGCGGAGGCTGACCGTGTTCGCCGCCGCGTCGGCATCCGGCCCGCTGCCGTCGACGCGCTCGTACTCGTAGCGGCCGACGAGCGCGACGGTACGGTTGAAGGCGTAGGTGAAGCCGAGGAAGCCGCGATAGGTCGTCTCGGTCTGGGAGATGCCGGTGAACCGCTCGTAGTCGAGACCGACGCCGGCCTCCGCCTTGAGGGCGCGCCGCATCGCGCGCGAGACCGTGAGGGTGCCGGAATAGACGATCGACCCGCTCGATCCGGAGAGCGTGGTCGGCTGCGTGTCGGTGCCGAAGTCGAGCCGCACCTCCGTCAGGCGCCGCGGCGACCACATCAGCGAGGCGTCGGCGACGACGGCGCCGAGATTTTCGAGCTTCGGATCGCGCACGTCCTCGAGGCGATAGCCGAGCGAGACCTCGCCATTGAGCTTCGGGCCGAGATCGACGAGCAGGCCGCCGCGCAATTCGCCCCAGCGCGTGTCCCGGCGCAGGCCCTCATCGTCCCGGGCCTCGTCGTAGCGGGTCAGCCCCAGCGCGGATTCCACGAAGGGGGAGAGCGTGTCGCCCTCGTAGGTTCCGCGCAGCCGGAGGCTGTAGTCGGTATTGTCCAGTTCGTCGCGCGAGGCCGTTCCGCCGCCGGAGAGCGCGACGTCCTCATAGAGGCTGCGCTCGATCCGGCCGGTGGCGGAAAGCGTCAGCCGGTTGAAGCTGTGACGGGCCCCGATCTCCGCATCGAGCACGTGGTTGGCCGGACGCTCGATCGCGCCGGCCGGGATGTCCGGGTCCGTGTAGCGGTCGAGCGTCATCCGGTAGCCGAGCGCCGCCTCGACCGCGGTCCGACTGGAGAGGTCGAAGCGGCCCCGGAGCTCCGCCGAGCCGCTCCGCTCGTCGAGCTCCTTGTCGCCGTAATAGATCTCGGTGCCCTGCAGGCGCGCCGTGAGGGAATGCTCCGACCAGTCGGATTCGATCGAGATGTCCGGCGCGACGACCGCGCCCACCCCGCCCCGCTTGTCGTGCGTGACGCTGGCATTGTCGCTCGCGGAGACGCCGATCTCGATCGAGGGCCGGATGAGGAAGGTGCCGAGGCGGACGCCGACGGGCGCGAACGGGTCCTCCTCGTCCTCGGCGCGGTTCGGCAGGGCCCTGCGCGGGAGCGGCGGCACGTCTGGAGCCGGCGGACCTGCCATCGGCTGACCGACCGGATCGTCGGCGGACGGGACCGAGCGGCTGCCGGGATCGGCTTCGGCGGCCGGAGCGGCCGTTGCTTCCGGATCGGGACCGAGCAGGGTCGGGCTGGTCGTCCCGCGCAGCACGAAGTCGACCTCGGGCGACTGGGCGTCCGCGGACCCGCCGAGCCCGGCGGCGACCAGCGAGCCGGCGATTGCAATGGTCCGCAGCCTCATGGCTTGGAAAGGCGCTCCCCGAGCCCGCCTGCCCGGCCGGCTCCTTTCCAATCCGTAAACGCAGATGGTTAAGAGGACGTTTCCGGGCGCGCTTCGACGATCCGCTCGCCTCCGGGGGTGGCCCCGTGCTAATCGATTGGAAAAAGGAAGCTCGTGGATGGCATTGAGCTCTAAGCTGAATATCGCGCGCTCGCCGGCGGCGGACGCGGCACTGAGGACGGTGAGGACCGAGACGCTCGGACTGGCCGCCCTCGAGCAGGCTCTCTCGGGCGATCTCGGCGCGGCGCTCGAGGAAGCCTGTTCGCTCGTCGAGGCGGCGAGCGGGCGGGTGATCGTGAGCGGGATGGGCAAGAGCGGGCATATCGGCGCGAAGATCGCGGCAACCCTCGCCTCCACCGGAACCCCGGCCTTCTTCCTTCACCCCGCCGAGGCGAGCCACGGCGACCTCGGCATGGTGACCGCCGCCGACACCGTCATCGCGCTCTCCTGGTCCGGCGAGACGGCGGAGATGAAGAATCTCGTCTTCTATTCGCGGCGCTTCCGCGTTCCGCTCGTCTCGATCACGTCACGCGCCGATTCGACGCTCGCGCAGGCGGCCGATGTGGCGCTGATTCTGCCGCGGGTGGACGAGGCCTGCCCGCACGGGCTCGCGCCGACCACCTCCGCGCTGATCCAGCTCGCGCTCGGCGATGCGCTCGCGATCGCGCTCCTGGAGCGGCGAGGCTTCACCGCCGCCGATTTCCACACCTTCCACCCCGGCGGCAGTCTCGGGGCGAGCCTCACGCATATCCGCGACATCATGCATACCGGCGACCGGCTGCCGCTCGCGCCGCTCGGCATGAAGATGGGCGAGGCGATCATCCAGATCAGCCAGAAGGGCTTCGGCTGCCTCGGCGTGGTCGACGGCCAGAACAACCTCGTCGGGATCATCACCGACGGCGATTTGCGCCGGCATCTCAACGGCGACATCCTGAACCGCCGCGTCGACGAGGTGATGACGCGCAGCCCGCGTACGATCGGCCCGGACGCGCTCGCGGCGAGCGCCCTGGAAAGCCTGAACTCGGCCTCGATCACTGCGCTGATGGTGGTGGAGAACCGCAAGCCGGTCGGGATCGTGCACCTGCACGACCTCCTGCGCATCGGCGTCGCTTAGGCTCCCGGAGAGCCGTCCCGCGCGGCCGCCGCATCGGGCCCCGCCGCAACCGGCTCGAAGAGAAGCGTCGAACCCCGCGCGCCCACGATTTCGACCCGGGTGCCGGCGCGGCAGTCCGGTCCCGCGATCCGCCAGACCGAATCGTCGATGCGCAGACGGCCGGTCCCCTGCGCCACCGGCTCGGCGAGCACGAAGACGCGTCCCCGGTAGCGCTCCGCCGGCTCGTTGAGGCGCGGCTCCGAATCGTCGACGGCTCGCGTCGCCATGAGCCGGCGCCCGATCAGCGCCGAGATCACCGAAAGCACGGCGAAGCCGATCACCTGGGCCTGCCACGGCCACGCGAAGAACAGCGCGCCGGTGCCGATCAGGATCGCCGCGATCCCGAACCAAAGGAAGAGGAAGCCCGGGGCCAGGACCTCGATCCCGAGCAGGATCAGGCCGAGCACCCACCAGGTCCAGCCGCCGAGCATCTCGACGATGGTCGCGATCATGCCGACGGCTCGCGCGGGGGCACCGGCGGGACGCGGCCGGGCGCCCCGTGCGGCCGGGCCGGCGCGTCGCGGCCATCGCGCGAGAAGACCTCGCGCG
>NZ_SPKJ01000048.1 GCF_009866965.1 Propylenella binzhouense
CACCATGTCGGCCTGGCCGCGGCGGCCGAGCGCCTCGGGCGCGAGCCCGGCGGTGTGCGCCGAGCCGATGGCGAGCGCCGGCCCCGTTCCCGACGCGCCGGCGCGGCGCTCCAGGACCAGCCAGTGCGGCGCGAGACCGCCTTCCGTGCCGCCCGACATGACGATCGACACGCGCGCGACCTCGTCCGGAGGGAGATGGCGCGCTAGGACGGCGCGCATCTCCTTCACCGCGAAGGCGCGCGTGAAGTCGTTGACGCAGCCGTTGCCCTCGGTCTTGCCGAGGATGGCGACGATCCCGGCGGGCGCCACGCGGCCGTCGGCGATCGCCGCGTCGATCGGCACCACGTCGTCGGGTCCGCGCGCGGGAAACCGGTGAACGAGCGCCGTCATCACGGCAGCGCCTCGACGAACGCGGCGGACGAGGAGACCGCGCCGAACACCCCGCCCTGCATCTTCACCATCCGGATCGCGGCGAGATGGTTGCCGTGGTCGGTCGCGCCGCAGCAATCCTCCAGCAGCAGGCATTCGAACCCGCGGTCGTTCGCCTCGCGCATCGTGGTGTGCACGCAGACATCGGTGGTGATGCCGGTCAGCACGAGGTTGCGGATGCCGCGCATGCGCAGGAGCAGCTCGAAATCGGTGGCGCAGAACGTGCCCTTGCCGGGCTTGTCGATCACCGGCTCGCCGGGCAGCGGCGCAAGCTCCGGGATGATCTCCCAGCCCGGCTCGCCGCGCACCAGGATGCGGCCGCACGGCCCGGCATCGCCGATGCCCGCACCGATGCGCCGGGAGCGCCAGCGCTTGTTCTCCGGCAGGTCCGAGAGGTCCGGCCGGTGGCCCTCGCGGGTGTGGACGACGTGATAGCCCTTCGCCCGCATCGCCGCGAGGACGCGCGCGATCGGCGCGATCGGCGCGCGCGTCAGCGCGAGGTCGTAGCCCATCTTGTCGACATAGCCGCCGACCCCGCAGAAATCGGTCTGCATGTCGATGACGACGAGGGCGGTGTTGTCGGGGCGGAGCGCGCCGTCGAACGGCCAGGGATAGGGATCGGCCGGGACGACGGCGCCGCCGGCGCCGGCTTCGGCAGGATCGATCGCGAGCTGCATGGCGGGATCCCTCACTTCGTGATGGAAAGCTCGCCCGGCGCGCCCTTCAGGGCCCGCTTCGGCGAGGTCGAGGCGATCATGATGAGGAGCGTCAGCACGTAGGGCGCGGCGTTGAAGAAATAGTAGCCGGCGGTGACGCCGACCGACTGCAGCGCCGGGCCGAGCGCGCCGGCCGCGCCGAAGAGGAGCGCCGCGCCGAAGCAGGCGAGCGGGTTCCAGCGCGCGAAGATGACGAGGGCGACCGCCATCAGCCCCTGGCCGGACGACAGGCCCTCGCTCCAGCTCCCCGGATAATAGAGCGACAGGAACGCGCCGCCCACGCCGGCGAGAAAGCCGCCGATCGTGGTGGCGAGGAAGCGGACGAGATCGACCGAATAGCCCATGGCGAGGGCGGCCGGCGCGGAATCGCCGGTCATCCGCACGATCAGGCCGAAGCGCGTGTTGCGGAAGGCCCACCACATCAGCAGCGCGAGCGCGAGCCCGACGAGGAAGAGCGGATTGATCTGCAGCGCCGTCTGGAGCTGCGGGTTGTCCGACCAGGCCCCGAGCGGGAGCGAGGGAAGCCGCGGCGCCTGCGGCTGGATGTACGGCTTGCCGAGGAAGAAGGCGAGGCCGGTGCCGAACAGCATCAGCGCGATGCCGACCGCGATGTCGTTCACCTTCGGGAGCTTGCAGATATAGCCGTGGACGGCGCCGAAGACGGCGCCGGCGATCCCGGCCGCGACGACGCCGAGCCACGGCGAGCCGGTCTGGTAGGCGGCCGCATAGCCCGTCATCGCCCCGAAGACGAGCGTGCCCTCGAGGCCGAGATTGATGCGGCCCGACTTCTCGGTCAGGCATTCGCCGAGGCTGACGAACAGGAACGGGGTCGAGACGCGGATCGCGCCGGCGAGCATCGCCAGAAGGACGATCGAGAACTGGGAATCGCCGTTCATGGTCAGGCGCTCCTCGGACGGAGGAAGGGGATGCGGCCGTAGAGCGTCTCGCTCACGAGCAGGACCAGGAACATGAGCCCCTGCAGCACCTGCACGGTCGCGTCGGGCATGCCCATGCGGCGCTGGATCAGGCCGCCTGCCGCGGTGATGCCGCCGAGGAAGATGGCGACGGGGATGATGGCGAGCGGGTTCTGCCGCGCCAGGAAGGCGACCAGGATGCCGGTGAAGCCGTAGCCGGCCGCGATCGAGGCATTGGCCCGGCCCTGGATGGCGGCGACCTCGAAATAGCCGGCGAGGCCGGCGCAGGCGCCGGCGAGCGCGCAGGAGATCACGATCAGCCGGCCGACCGGCAGGCCCTGCGCCCGCGCCGCGCGGACATTGCCTCCGGTGATCCGCGCCGCGAAGCCGAAGGTCGTGCGGTTCATCAGCACCCAGACGAGGACCGCGAGCACGACGGCGACGGCGAGGCCCCAGTGGACGTCGAGGCCCGGAATCGCGCCGACCATGTTCTCCTTGCCGATCGTGGGCGTCGACGGCTTGTTCGGATTGCCCGGATCGCGGAGCGCGCCCTCCACGAAGAAGTTCATGATCGCGACGGCGATGTAGAAGAGGAGGAGGCTCGCGATCGTCTCGTTGACCCCGCGATAGTGCCGCAGCACGCCGACGAGACCGATCCAGGCGGCGCCGGAGAGGATCGCGGCGATCGCCATCAGCGGCATCACGACGAGCGGCGGCGCCCAGCCGATGAACGGGATCGCGATCGCCGCCGCCGCGAAGCCGCCGAGGACGAGCGCCCCCTCCCCGCCGATGACGACCATGCCGAGCCGGGCCGGGATCGCAACGCAGAGGGCCGTGAAGATGAGCGGGCCGGCGCGCACCAGCGTGTTCGTCCAGGAGAAGGGCGTGCCGAAGCCGCCGAGCCAGAGCAGCGAGAAGAACTGGGCCGGCGACTTGCCGAGCACGAGCAGGAAGATCGAGAACAGGATCGCCGCCGCCACCAGGGCGAAGAGCGGGATCAGGATCGCTTCGGCGGACCGGCCGAGCCGGGCGAGCAGGTCGCCCATCGGACGGAGGGGGATCGCGTTCACCTCGGCAGGACTGGTCGCGGTCACGGCACGCGCTCCTCGGAAGGGGTGAGCGGGCCGGCTCGTCCGCCGGCCCGGACAGCATCAGGTGATCGAGCCGACGACGCCCTCGACGAGGTAGTTCGTCTGCTCGAGCCAGACGTCGTAGGGCGCGTGCTCGGTGCCGGCGGCGATCACCTCCTTGCCGGCATTGTCCTTGAGCGGGCCGACGAAGATCGGCTTCAGCGCCTTCATGTCGGCCTTGGCCGCATCCGCCGCCTTGATCGCCTCGGGTGTGGCGCCGGCGCCGTAGGCGGTGTTCTGGACGTAGTCCTTGTCGTAGCCGCCGCGCACGAAGTTCGGCAGGGTCTCGCCCTTCGAGAGCGCGTCGGCGAACTGCGAGTAGATCGTGATCCACTTGTACTCGGCGCCGGTGATGAAGCCCTTCGGCGCGAGCGGCGCCTGGCTCGCATTGTGCCCGCAGGTCTTCACGCCGCGCGATTCGGCCGTCTCGATCACCACCTTCGGGCTGTCGACATGGCAGGTGACGACGTCGCAGCCGGCATCGACGAGCGCGTTCGCGGCCTCGGCTTCGCGCACCGGCATCGACCACTCGCCCGTGAAGATGACCTGGACGGTCGCGTTCGGATTCGCCTTCCGCGCCCCGAGGGTGAAGGCGTTGATGTTGAGGAGCACGGTGCCGATCGGCTTGGCGGCGACGAAGCCGAGCTTGTTCGATTTCGTCGCGAGGCCGGCGGCGACGCCGTCGACATAGTGCGCCTGGTCGAGATAGCCGTAATAGCTGCCGGCGTTCTTCGGATTCTTGTCGGTCCAGAGCCCGGCCGCATGCCGGAACTGCACGTCGGGATACTTCTCCGCCATGGCCAGCATGAACGGATCGAAATAGCCGAACGAGGTGGCGAAGATCAGGCCGGCGCCGTCGAGCTGGATCATGCTCTCCATGGTCTTGGAGACGGCGTCGGTCTCCGGGACGTTCTCCTCCTCGACCACCGTCACGCCGGGGATCGATTTCAGCGCCTCGGCGGCCACCGCGTGGGCCTGGTTCCAGCCGAAATCGTCGCGCGGGCCGACATAGACGATGCCGATCGTGAGCGGCGCCGCGAGCGCCGAACGGAGCGGCAGGATGCCGGAACCGAGGCCGAGCGCGCCGAGGGCCGCGCCCCCTTTCAGAATATTTCGGCGTGAGACTGCGAGATCAATCATGGAACCACCCTCACCTTTCGCCCAAAGAAGCCTGTCCCCAGACAGAAATTCTTGCAAATTACATGCCAATTACCTGTGCATGCCCCACCGCATGGAACGAGGACTTGGCTGGCGTCATCGCCCGAGCGAAGTCCGGCCGCATTGCGGCGCCGGCCGGATGCGCGGCGGCGGGACCGCGGCCGGGCGTCATGGCGCCCTCCCGGTCCCGGCCGGCGCGGCCGGCTTCGGTGCGGCGAGGAAGTCGTAGGTGCGGCCGAGGCGCCCGGCGAGATAGGCCGCGCCGCTGACCGGCGGATAGCGCGCCGGTCGCGCCGCCGAGACGCAGGTCGGCAGGCATGCGATCTCCGCGTCTGGGTTGGGATCGAGGAAGAAGGCGACCGAATAGCGCTCGCGCCCGCTCGCATTCACCACGCGGTGCGGCGTGGAGGCGTAGACGTCGTTCGTCCAGCGCATCAGGCAGTCGCCGATGTTGCAGACGAAGGTGCCCGGCATCGGCGGCGCCGCGATCCAGCCGCCGTCGCGCCGCTTCACCTCGAGGCCGCCGACGGAATCGGTGAGGAGGAGCGTGATGTCGCCGTAATCGGTGTGCTCGCCGGCGCCGATCTGGCCGGGCGCCACGCGCGCCGGCTGCGGCGGGTAGTGAAGCAGCCGGAGCGTCGCCATCGGCTGGTCGAGCTTGTCCTCGAAATAGTCTTCGTCGAGGCCGACATCGCGGGCGACGGCGCGGTGGAGCTGCCGCCCGACGCGCCACGCGGCGTCGAAATAGGCGAGCATCGTCTCGCGCCAGCCGGGCAGATCGGGCCACAGGTTCACGCCCCGGAACGGCTCGCCCGCGACGACCCGCGGATCGTCGGGCGCGAGGTCGAGGCCGATGTTGAACGCCTCCTTCAGGTCGGCCGCCTTGCCCGGGTCGAGGCTTTCCCCCTCGAGCGCGACATAGCCGCGATTGTGGGGCGAGCGCCTGATCGAGTACCTCTCCTTCTCCGCCGCCGGGAGCGCGAAGAGGGCGGCGGCCCCCGCGAAGACGGCCTCGATCAGCCTCGGGTCGATGCCGTGGCCCGCGAGATAGAAGAAGCCGACGCCGCGCGCGGCGGCGCCGACCGCCTCGGCGAGCCGGCCATAGGCGCCGGGCTCGCCGGCGACGGCGGCGGACATATCGATGATCGGCAGCGTCTCAGCCATGAACGCACTCCTCTCCCGGGCGGGGCTCTCCCGAGCGGGCCTCTCCCGAAGGGGGAGGAGCAAGCGGCGCGCCAGTTTCGGCCCGCCATGCGGTGCGGGGCGGGCGCGGCGGCACCGCACCGGCGCGGGCGTGGCGCGCTTCAGGCATCGGACCGCTCCGCGAAGGCGCGCCACCCGCCGTAGCGCGAAATGTCCTCCGCGCCGGCGAGCCCCTCCGCCTCCATCGTGAAGCCCTTCGGGGCGGTGCCGTCGGCGAGGCGCACCGTGCCGATCGCGAGCGGCGGCGGAACGGCGGCGACGAGCCCGCCGACCGCCGCGTCGGGGATCGCCCAGACCTCCGCCTCGATGGCATGGCCGGAGCCGGGCGCGCCCCGCAGGAGCCCCGGCCGCGCCGGCGGCGCGCCGGCAAGGGCGAAGAGGCGGTAGTCCGGCACTGTCGCGACCGTGCGAAGATAGCGGGCGCCCCGGCTCGTGAGCTCGTGATTGAGCGCCATGCCCGAAAGATGGGCACCGACCACGGCCAGCTCGGTCTCGCCGGCCTGCGCCTGCGGCGTACGGTCCGGGGCCTCAGGCAGCGCGTGACCCGTCGCGCCGAGGGTGAGTCCGGCCGCCTCGTGCAGGCGCTCGCCGAAGCCCGCGAGCAGCCCGTCGCTCCCCGCCGGCGCGATCAGCGTCACGCCCGAGGGGAAGCCGTCCGCGCGGAACCGGCCCGGCACCGCGAGCGCGGCGAGATCGAGGAGGTTCACGAAGTTCGTATAGGTGCCGAGCTCGCTGTTCGGCCGGATCGGATCGGCGGCGAGATCGGCCACGCTGCGCGGGCGCGGATAGGTCGGCACCGCGAGCATGTCGATCCGGGACCAGATCGGCTCGACCGCCCGCCGCAGCTCGGCGAGGCGGTAGAAGCCGGCGAAGACGTCGGCCGCCTGCATGGAGCGCGCGCTCTGGATGATGTCGCGCGTGACCGGAATCACGCTCTCGCCGTTCTGGTCGAGAAAGGTGCGGATCGCCTGGTACCGCTCGGCGACCCAGGGCCCGCCATAGAGAAGCTGGGCGACCTTCCGGAAGCCGGAGAAATCGACCTCGACGTTTTCCGCCCCGAGGCCCGCGACGTCGCCGAGGCTCGCGCGGAAGGCGGCCTCGGAGAGCCGGTCGCCGCCGAAGACGAGGCCGGCCGGGTCGGGGATGCCGATCCGGAGCTTCGGGGCGACCGGACCGAGCGGCCGGATGCCGACCGGTCTGGAATAGGGGTCGGCCGGGTCGTAGCCCGCGCAGACCTCGAGCACGCGATAGGCGTCGGCGACCGCGAGCGCGAACACCGACACGCAGTCGAGCGTGCGGCAGGCGGGGACGACGCCGCGGGTCGACACCGCCCCGAGCGTCGGCTTCAGGCCGACCACGTTGTTGAGGCCGGCCGGCACCCGCCCGGAGCCCGCAGTATCGGTCCCGAGCGCGAAGGAGACGATGCCGCGCGCGACCGAGACGGCGGAACCGGAGCTCGACCCGCCCGGCACGATGGCCGGGTCGAATGCGTTCCTGGGCACCGGATAGGGAGTCCTGACGCCGACCAGGCCGGTGGCGAACTGGTCGAGATTGGTCTTGCCGATCAGGATCGCGCCGGCCTCCTGAAGGCGCGCGACCGCGGGCGCGGTCTCGGCGGCGAGATAGGCGTAGTCCGGGCAGCCGGCGGTGGTCGGCATCCCGGCGACGTCGATATTGTCCTTGACGGCGAAGGGGATGCCCCAGAGCGGCCTGCCGGCCGGATCGCCGAGCGCGGCCGCCGCCGCCCGCGCCTTCCCGCGCCCGGCCAGGGCGATGAAGATGCCCGGGTCGCCGGCCGCCTCCAGCCGGGCGTGCACCTCGTCGACCACGGCAACCGGATCAAGGCCGTCCGCATAGGCGGCGCGGAGCGTGGCGAAATCGAAGGAGAGCGCTTCAAGGGACATTCCTGGTGTCTTCCCGGATGACATTCAGGCCGGCGGATGCGGGATCGCGGCGACGATGGCGCGCGCATGGTCGGCCTCGGGCGCGTTCTGCATGCGCGCCGCCGGCCCCTCCTCCACGATCCGCCCCGCGCGCATCACGATGATCTCAGGACCTCCCGACAGCTCATGACCGCCTCCAGGACCCGGGAGGCAGGGCAATGGTGCATGCGATAAGGAGAAATTGCATGCAGAAATGTTGTGCTGCATGCACAAAAACCGGGCATGCACACCGATTGAAATTCGTGCATTGTCCGGCAGCGGGATCCGACCCGCGTGGTTCCTGGGCAGATGAACAATCAGGACACACAGACCCGCACGGATCGGCTCGCCGAGGCCATCGCCGACGCGATCATGGCGGGCGGCTTCCAGCCGGGCGCGAAGCTCGACGAACAGATGCTTGCCGAGCGCTACGGCGTATCGCGGACCCCGGTGCGCGAGGCGCTGCGGCAGGTCGCCGCGACGGGGCTGATCGCGCTCCGGCCGCGCCGCAGCGCCATCGTGGCGACCGTGACGCCGGCGGAGCTCGAGACCCTGTTCGGCGCGATGGCGGAGCTCGAGGCGACCTGCGCGCGCATGTGCGCGATCAGCATGACGCCCATGGAGCGGCGGCGGCTCGAGGCGCTCCATGGCGCCATGCAGGCGATGGTGGCCGCCGGCGACGCCGAGGCCTACACCGACGCCAACCAGACCTTCCACAGCCAGATCTATGCCGGCACCCACAACGCCGTCATCGCCGAGATGACCGCGAACATGCGCCGCCGCCTGTCGCCGTTCCGGCGGGCGCAGTTCCGTGCCCCCGGCCGGCTCTCGCTGTCGCACGCCGAGCACGGCGCGGTGCTGCAGGCGATCCTCGCCGCCCGGGCGGCGGAGGCGCATGCGACGATGCTGCACCATGTCAGCCTCGTGGAGGACGCCTACGAGCAGCTGGTCGAGCAGGCTTCCGCCAGGCTGGCCTGACGGCGCGGATATTGGCGCGCTGCGCGCCTCTGCCCAATTCCGCGCCACGCACCCACGGTGGGCAGATCCGCCTTGACTCGACCGGGCGCGCTGCTAGCTTGTGAGCACATACCGGCCTCGGATGCCGGGCGGCTGACAAGCCTCGCAGGTCCTCGCTCCCGGAGCGCGGCCGCGGGGCTTTTTTATTGGACGGGTGCGTTGAAGCGACGGGTCGAGATCGGCATCCTCTATTCGCGGTCGGGGCACTATCCGCTCCTGTCCGAAGCCTGCCGCGCCGGCGCCCTGCTCGCGGTCGAACGGATCAACCGCGACCCGACGAAGGGCCTCGAGCTCGTCCCGGTCGAGCGCGACCCCGGCGGCAACATCGACCGGTACGCGCCGCTCTGCGACGAGATCCTGACGCGCTCCGCCGCCCGTCATATCATCGGGTGCATCACCTCCTGGAGCCGCAAGGAGGTGATCCCCGTGCTCGAGAAGCACGGCGGCACGCTGTGGTACGCCTGCCCCTATGAGGGCTTCGAGGCGAACGAGCACGTCGTCTACATGCATGCCTGCCCGAACCAGCAGATCGTGCCGCTCTTCGGCTATGCCGTGCCGCGCTTCGGGGCCGACGCGTTCCTGCTCGGCTCCAACTACATCTGGGGCTGGGAGACGAACCGCGTCGCCCGCGATCTCGTCTCCGATGTCGGCGGCCGCGTCCTCGGCGAACGCTACCTGCCGCTCGGCGACACCGATGTCGGGCGGCTCGTGGCCGAGATCCGGGCGACCGGGCCGAGCTTCGTCCTCAACAACCTGATCGGCCCCTCCTCCTACGCCTTCCTCAAGGCCTATGCCGCGCTCGGCGCCGCCGATCCCGCCTTCCGCCCCGACCGCCGCCCGGTTTTGAGCTGCAACCTCACGGAGGTCGAGCTGCCGGCGATCGGCCCGGCCGCCGACGGGCATCTTTCGGTCGGCCCCTATTTCCACGACGCCGGCGGCGACGATGCCTGGCTCGGTTCCCGGCCCGGCGAGCCGGCGCCCGCCGCCCTGCCCGGCCGCCCCTCCTCCTTCATGGCGGCCGCCTATAGCAGCGTCACCGTGCTTGCCGATCTCCTTGCGGCGGGCCTCGACCCCTCGGATTCGGCCGCCTTCGCGGGCCGGACCTTCGCGACCCCGCTCGGGCGGATCGCGATCGATCCGCAGACGCGGCATGCCAGCCTGCCGGTGAAGATCGCGCATGCGCAGGGCGGCGCCTTCGAGACGCTCGTGACGCTCGCAGACCGGCTCGCGCCCGACCCCTATCTCTCCCGCTACGACCCGGCGAAGGTCTTCGCGCGCCGCACGCTGAGGGTGGTGTCGTGAGGCGCGGCGGCGCCCGCATCCCCAATCTCGGCGGCGCCAGGGCGCTCGTCCTCCACCGGCCGCATGCGACGGTGACCGCGATCCTGCGCCAGCTCTCCGCCATCGGCCTGGAGGCGGCACAGTGCTGGCCCGTGCTGCCGCCGGAGGCGCTCGCCGCCGACTTCGTCTTCTTCGACGCCGATCTCGGCTTCGACGAGCAGTTCCCCTGGCCTCCCGGCGAAGCTCCGATGCCGCTCGTCGCGCTCATCGGGTCGGAGGCGCCCGGCCGCATCGAATGGGCGCTCTCCCAGAAGGCGGACGCGCACCTGCCGAAGCCGGTCGGCAATTCCGGCATCTACAGCGCGCTCCTGATCGCGCGCCAGGGCTTCGAGGCCCGGCGGAGCCTCGCCGACGAGATCCGCTCGCTCAGGGAACGCGTCGCGGAACGGCAGACGATCGTGAAGGCGGTCGCGGCCCTCGGCGGCGCAGGCCTCGACGAGGAGCGCGGCTTCGCGCAGCTGCGCGCGCTCGCCACGGGATGGCAGGTCACGATCGAGGAGGCCGCGCGCCGCGTGGTGGCGATGAAGGCGGGCAAGGACGACGATGACCGATCGAATCGCGCCTGAACCGGTCATCGCGGCCGCCCGGCCCCCGCGCGGCCCGCAAAGCGTGATCGGGCGGCTCGCCCGGCGCCCGCTCGCCCTGGTCGGCCTCGCCATCATCCTTCTCGCCGTCCTCGGCGCCGTCTTCGCGCCCTGGCTCACCGCCTACGACCCGAACGAGCAGCTCTTCGAGGGGCTCACGCTCGAGGGCGCGCCGCTGCCGCCGAACGCGCAGTTCCTTCTCGGCACCGACCTGCTCGGCCGCGACCTTCTGGCCCGCATCCTCTACGGGGCGCGCACGTCGCTGGTGATCGGCATCGTGGCGAACGGCGTCGCGCTTGCGATCGGCACGCTGGTCGGCGTCGTCGCGGGCTTCTTCCGCGGCCTCCTCGGCGCGGCCCTGATGCGCTTCACCGACCTCATGATGGCATTTCCGGCGCTTCTTCTCGCGATCTGCCTCGCGGCGATCTTCCGGCCGAGCCTCTGGATCGTGGCGATGGTGATCGCGCTCGTGAACTGGGTGCAGACCGCCCGCGTGGTCTACACGGAGACGAGCTCGCTCGCGCGGCGGGAATTCGTGGATGCGGAGCGCTCGCTCGGCGCCGGCACGCCGCGGATCCTCTTCCTGCACATCCTGCCGCACCTGCTGCCGACCATCATCGTCTGGGGCACGCTCGGCATCTCGACCACCGTGCTCCTGGAGGCGACGCTCAGCTATCTCGGGATCGGCGTGCAGCCGCCGACGCCCTCCTGGGGCAACATCATCTTCGAGAACCAGACCTATTTCCAGGCCGCGCCCTGGCTGGTGTTCTTCCCCGGCGCGGCGATCCTCGCGCTCGCCCTCGCCTTCAATCTCGTCGGCGACGCGCTGCGCGACGTGCTCGACCCGACCCAGCGGGGGCGGCTCGCATGATCGCCTATCTCGCGCGCCGGCTCGGCCAGGCCGTCCTCATCCTCTTCGGCGTCTCGGTCATCACCTTCGCGCTCCTCTATCTGCTGCCGGCCGATCCGGTCCGGCAGATCGCCGGGCGCAGCGCGACGCCGGAGACGGTCGCCAACATCCGCCGCGAGCTCGGCCTCGACCAGCCCTTCCTGGTCCAGTACGGGCGCTATCTCGCCGGCCTCCTCCAGGGCGATCTCGGCCGCTCCTACCTGCAGCGCTCCGAAGTCTCCGAGCTGATCGCGGCGCGGCTGCCGGCGAGCCTCCTCCTGATGGCGGGCGCCATCGCCTGCGAGCTCGTGTTCGGGCTGACCATGGGGCTGATCGCGGCGGTGAAGCGCGGCAGCGCGCTCGACCAGGGCCTGATGGTCGCCTCCTTCGTCGGGGTATCGGCGCCGCAATTCGTGGTCGGGCTTCTCCTCCTCTACGTCTTCGCCGTCCGGCTCGGCTGGTTTCCGATCGGCGGCTACGGCAGCTGGCGGCACCTCGTGCTCCCCTCCGTCACGCTCGGCATTCTCGGCGCCGGCTGGTACGCGCGCATGATGCGCTCCTCCATGCTGGACGTGCTCCGCCAGGACTACGTCCGCACCGCCCGCGCCAAGGGGCTCTCGCGCGCCGTCGTCCTCCTCCGCCACGCATTGCCGAACGCGATCCTGCCGGTCATCGCGATGGTCGGCATCGATATCGGCCTCTTCATGAGCGGCATCGTCGTCGTGGAGAGCGTGTTCGGCTGGCCCGGCATCGGCCAGCTCGCCTGGCAGGCGATCCAGCGCGTCGACATCCCGATCATCATGGGCGTCACGCTCGTCTCCGCCTGCGCGATCGTGCTCGGCAACCTCCTCGCCGACACGCTCGCCCCGTTCATCGATCCCCGGATCAAGCTGCAATGATCTGCGACCCGCCACAGAAAGGACGGACAGCGATGAAGACCTGGCTCAAGACGAGCGCCGCCGCCTCCGCGATCGGCCTCGGGCTCCTGACGGCACCCGCCTTCGCCCAGAGCGCGGATAGCGGCGCGGACAGCGGCGCGGATGGCGGCGCGAAGGACGGCGGCAGCATCGTCATCACCTACAAGGACGACGTCGCCACGCTCGATCCGGCGATCGGCTATGACTGGCAGAACTGGTCGATGATCAAGAGCCTGTTCGACGGCATGATGGGCTACGAGCCGGGCACGACGACGCTCAGGCCGGATCTCGCCGAGAGCTACGACATCTCCGAGGACGGCAAGACCTTCACCTTCCATCTGAGGAGCGGCGTGAAGTTCCACAACGGCCGCGAGATGACGGCCGACGACGTCAAATATTCGCTCGACCGCGTCACCAACCCGAAGACGCAGAGCCCGGGCGCCGGCTTCTTCGGCTCGATATCGGGCTATGACGAGGTCGCCGCGGGCAAGGCGGAGACGCTCTCCGGGGTGAGCGTGGTCGATCCGCACACGGTCAGGATCGAGCTGTCGCGGCCGGACGCCACCTTCCTCCACGTGATGGCGCTCAACTTCGCCTCGGTCGTGCCGAAGGAGGCGGTCGAGCAGTACGGCGCCGATTTCGGCAAGCATCCGGTCGGCACCGGCGCCTTCAAGCTCGCCGAATGGACGCTTGGCCAGCGCCTCGTCTTCGAGAAGAACAAGGACTACTGGCGAAAGGGCGTGCCGCATCTCGACCAGATCACCTTCGAGGTCGGGCAGGAGCCCATCGTCGCGCTCCTCCGCCTGCAGCGCGGCGAGGTCGACGTCCCCGGCGACGGCATCCCGCCGGCGAAGTTCCTCGAGGTCATGAACAATCCGGAGACGAAGGCGCAGGTGGTCGAGGGCGGCCAGCTCCATACCGGCTACATCACGATGAACGTGACGATGAAGCCCTTCGACAAGAAGGCGGTGCGCCAGGCGGTGAACATGGCGATCAACAAGGAGCGGATCGTCAAGATCATCAACAACCGGGCGGTGCCGGCGAACCAGCCGCTGCCGCCCTCCATGCCGGGCTACGACAAGGCGTACAAGGGCTACGCCTACGACCCGCAGAAGGCGAAGGCGATGCTCGCCGAGGCGGGCTTCCCGAACGGATTCGAGACCGAGCTCTACGCCATGAACACGGATCCGAACCCGCGCATCGCGCAGGCGATCCAGCAGGATCTCGCCGCAATCGGCATCAGGGCGGAGCTCAAGGCGCTCGCCCAGGCGAACGTCATCGAGGCGGGCGGCCAGAAGGACCAGGCGCCGATGATCTGGTCCGGCGGCATGGCCTGGATCGCAGACTTCCCGGATCCCTCCAACTTCTACGGGCCGATCCTCGGCTGCGCGGGCGCGACGGAAGGCGGCTGGAACTGGTCGTGGTACTGCAACGAGGCGCTCGACAAGGAGGCGGCCGAGGCGGATTCGATCGTCGATCCGGCCAAGGCCGACGAGCGCAGCAGGATGTGGAGCGACGTCTACGGCAAGATCATGGAGGACGCGCCCTGGGCGCCCGTCTTCAACGAGCAGCGCTTCACGATGAAGTCGAAGCGCATGGGCGGCGACGACAGCCTCTATGTCGATCCCGTCGCGATCCCCGTCAATTACGACTACGTGTACGTGACCGATGTGCAGTAGCTGCGACCACACGATCCACAGCCGCCACCATCATTTCGGCTGGGACAACGGCATCGCGCCGGTGGCGCGCGTCGCCCCCGGCGCGACCGTCGAGTTCGAGTGCCTCGATTCCTCGGGCGGGCAGCTCACGGCGCACTCCACCCTCGCCGACGTGGCGGCGCTCGATTTCGGAAGGATCAACCCGGTCACGGGCCCGATCCACGTCGAGGGCGCGGAGCCCGGCGACGCGCTCAAGATCACGATCGAGGCGTTCCGGCCGTCGGGCTTCGGCTGGACGGCGAACATTCCGGGCTTCGGGCTGCTCGCCGACGACTTCAGGGACCCGGCGCTCACGATCTGGACCTACGATCCGGATTCGCTCGCCCCGGCCGCGTTCGGACCCTCGGGCCGGGTGCCGCTCAAGCCCTTCGCCGGCACGATCGGCAATGCGCCGGCCGAGCCGGGGCACCATTCGGTGGTGCCGCCGCGGCGTGTCGGCGGCAATCTCGACATCCGCGATCTTGCGGCCGGCACGGTGCTCTATCTGCCGGTGGAGGTGCCGGGCGCGCTCTTCTCGGTCGGCGACACGCATGCCGCGCAGGGCGACGGCGAGGTCTGCGGCACGGCGATCGAGAGCCCGATGAACGTGGTCCTCACCTTCGACCTCGTGAAGGACGCGCGGCTGAAGATGCCGCGCTTCACCACGCCCGGGCCGGTCACCCGCCATCTCGACGCCAAAGGCTACGAGGTGACGACCGGCATCGGCCCGGACCTCATGGAGGGCGCGAAGGCGGCGGTCGCGCAGATGGTCGACCTCCTCGCCGGCCGCTACGGGCTCGATCCGGTCGACGCCTACATGCTGGTCTCGACCTGCGGCGACCTCCGCATCAGCGAGATCGTCGACATGCCGAACTGGGTCGTCTCCTTCTACTTCCCGCGCTGCGTCTTCGAATGAGGCGCGCGGCGGAGCCGGGGGCCGGGACGGCCGAGCGCGCCAAGCTGCCAAGCGGGGCGCCGGGCGGCGAGCCGGTGCTCGCCGTCGAGGACCTCACCGTGGTCGTCGGCGGGGCGGAAGGCCCGCGGCCGGTCGTCTCCGGCCTCTCCTTCGCGCTCGGCCGCGGCGAGACGCTCTGCATCGCCGGCGAGTCCGGATCCGGCAAGTCGATGACCGCGCTCGCCATCATGGGCCTCCTGCCGCGGCCGGCGGCGCGGCTTGCCGGCGGCGCCATCCGGCTCGGCGGCCGCGACCTCACGAAGCTCGGCGAAGGCGCGATGCGGCGCATCCGCGGCGACCGCATCGCCATGATCTTCCAGGAGCCGATGACCTCGCTCAATCCGGTGCTGACGATCGGCCGCCAGCTCGTCGAGGCGATCGAGACCCATACCGGCGTCGGCCGCGGCGAAGCGCGGATGGGCGCCGTCGAGGCGCTGCGGGCGGTGCGCATCCCCGAGGCGGAAAGCCGGATGGGGCACTATCCGCACGAGCTTTCCGGCGGCATGCGCCAGCGCGTGATGATCGCGATGGCGCTCGCGCTCCGCCCCGACGTGCTGATCGCCGACGAGCCGACCACCGCGCTCGACGTCACCGTCCAGGGCGAGGTGCTGGAGCTGCTGCGCGATCTCCAGCGCGCGTTCGGCACGAGCATCATCCTCATCACGCACGACATGGGCGTCGTCGCGGAAATGGCCGACCGCGTCATCGTGATGCGCGAGGCGCGGATGGTGGAGGAAGGCCCGGCGGGCGAGCTCTTCGCGCGCCCGAAGGCGCCGTACACGAAGGCGCTCCTCGCCGCCGTGCCGCGGATCGGGACGGGCGCCGCGCGCCCGCATCCGCGGCCCGCGGGCGAGCGGAAGCCGGCCCCGGTCGCCCTCGTCAAGGACCTCACGGTGCGCTTCGACCTCCGCGGCGGCTTCCTCAACCGCGTGAACCGGCGGGTCCATGCCGTCGAGGGGATCTCCTTCGAGATCGCCCCCAACGAGACGCTCTCGCTCGTCGGCGAATCGGGCTGCGGCAAGTCGACCACCGCCAAGGCGATCGCCGGCCTGGTGCCCTATGCCGGCGACGTCGTGATCGCCGGCCGCAATCTCGCCGGGCTCGACCGGCGGCAGGCGAAGGCGGTCCGCCGCGACGTGCAGATGATCTTCCAGGACCCGTTCGCCTCGCTCGATCCGCGCATGCGCGTGGGCGACCTCGTCGCCGAGCCGATGGCGATCCACGGCGTCGCCGCGCGTGCCGAGCGGCGCGACCGCGTCGCCGCGCTCTTCGGGCGGGTCGGGCTCTCGCCGGACCAGATGGAGCGCTATCCGCACGAATTCTCCGGCGGGCAGCGCCAGCGCATCTGCATCGCGCGCGCGCTCGCGCTCCGCCCGAAGCTCATCGTCGCCGACGAGAGCGTCTCCGCCCTCGACGTCTCCGTCCAGGCGCGGGTGCTTGCGCTGCTGCGCGAGCTGCAGGCGGAGTTCGGCATCGCCTATCTCTTCATCTCGCACGACATGGCGGTGGTGGAGAACATTTCCGACCGGGTGGCGGTCATGTATCTCGGCCAGATCGTCGAGACCGGCACGCGCGACCAGATCTTCTCGAACCCGCAGCACCCCTATACGCGGCGCCTCATCGAGGCGGTGCCGGTGCCGGATCCGGCGCGGCGCCGGCGCGCCTTCCCGCGCATGGACCGGGACATGCCGAGCCCGGTCCGCCCGCTCGGCGACGAGCCCGCCCGGCTGGCGCTCCGCGACATCGGCGACGCGCATCTGGTGGCGGCATGACCCGGCCGGGGCCGGCAGGAGGATGCGGCCGACGCACGAGCGGGCCGGCGCCGGATTCGGCTCGCCCCGGCGCGGCGGATCGCCTATCCTGCCTGCGCGGCATGCCGCCCGCTTCCTTGACAGGCGCCGGGCGGCCCGCTACGCGCCGTCCCGCGGCCCGAAACGCCGCGGCCGGGGCCCCGTAGCTCAGTAGGATAGAGCATCAGATTCCTAATCTGAGGGTCACAGGTTCGAATCCTGTCGGGGTCACCAAAACAGCAGTTTTCAAACGTTCGCCTACTTGGTAGCAATAAGCTGGCAATCGCCTAGCATCTTTTCAGGGCAACGTCCTAGCTGACCACGATCTGGCGCTGTCTCGAATGAGGCGCGTCACACCGAAAATGATAAGCTGGAACTTTTATTTCGGTGGCGAGCGCCGTTTCCCGAACGACGGGGCTGATATAGAAGTAGCATGATCGAGCGCCCCAAGCCTCGGTGGCGGGGGAGGCTCCGCAACCTTTGAAGCAAGGTAGCGAGCAATCAGATCTTCGGCATTTGAAGCGCTTTGTGAATCGTCGTCCCTTTCACCCTCTCCTGTTTTCCTAGAGCGCGCTCTGGCGTGCGCCACCGACCTCAGAGCAGCATACACCGAGACAGGCCCAGTCGCGGTCAGGTGCCGTCCATCTGCAAGAGTGGCGCTGAACGTGACTTGCTGATTTTGACTGCCGGCAGCCGCGCCCACTATTGCTCCTACCGGCCCAAACAGGAGGCCTAGCCCCAATGCCGCTACTCCCGCTGCGCCTGCCTCCGGCCCACTGGCAAGTTCGTCAACCGCGATCACTGATCCGATTCCGATCCGCTCGCGTCGGAAGTGGCTTCCTACCGGCTTCAGAGTCAGAGCGCTGCCCGACAATTTGCCGGTGCTCCCCGGCGAGAAGTCGCCACCAACAACTTTGAAGGCAGTCATTTGCGGTTCCCCAAGGTGCAATCTCCTCAGTAGCGAACGCAACTCCTTAAGGTTGAATAGGTCGTTAACGTCTCAGTTGTTGACGTCACGGTGGGAGGCTGTCACCGGTGAGTCCGCGAGCTACCGACGCGGGTCGATTTACGTCACCTCAATGGCATTCGACGCGCCTCGGCCGGCGCGCCGGCGCGTCATTCCCAGGCGTCGACATGAGGCGACCGGTCGACCAGATCCCGCCGCGCCAGGCTCTCCGCCGGCCACAAGGCGTTCGGATCGTAGAAGACGGGAAACGCCGGGACGGAATCGTCCAGCACCAGCCAGGGCAGCTTCGAGCGCGTGAAGATGTGCGCGCTCGGGGGACAGGCGCCCGGCTCGTCCAGGGTCCCGACCCGAACGAACGCGAGCTTGCGCCGGCGCGTGGGGTAGTGGCTCCAGAGCGCCACGCGGCAGACCGGGCAGTGCCAGATCTCCTGCCCCTTGCCGCTCGCGGAAGGCGTCACCACCGGCTCGGGGCTGCCCTCGGTGACGCTCACCGCGCTGCCTTCGACGATGGCGTTGAGCGCGAAGGCCGAGCCGGTTTCCCTCTGGCAGTCGGTGCAGTGGCAGCAATGGGTGAACATGGGCCGAACCGCCACCGAATAGCGCACCGCGCCGCACGCGCATCCGCCGTTCTGCCAATGATTCATGCTCGGGCACCTCGTGGGTTCGGATCGCAGCACGGGCGACACCCGCCGCGTGCGCCGCCGCGCGATGTTGCGACGGGGACTGGTGATTACCCCTTTGAACCGGATCTCGCGAGATCTTGGCCGGCGGGTCTGCCATCGCGGCGTCGGCGGAGGAGCCGAAGCTTGGTCCGGGACAGTGCCGCGCCGGCGACCCGAAGCGCGCGCCTGATGCGCCGCGGCCGCCCGTCCGGGATCAGCGATGCGACGGGTCCAGCTCGGCTGCGGCGGCGCTCATTGCCGGCGGGGTGGCGGTATCGACGCGTGCCACGACGGACATGCCGGGCGCCAGCCGGTCCGTCAGCGGCTGGCCGGGATCGATCGCGATCCGGACCGGCAGGCGCTGCGCCACCTTCGTGAAGTTGCCGGTCGCATTGTCGGCCTTCAGCACGCTGAACTCGGAGCCCGTCGCCGGCGAAAAGCGCTCGATGCGGCCCGTCAGCTCGGCGTGGCCGAGCGCGTCCACGGTGAACCGGACCGGCTGGCCGACCCGCATGCCCGCAAGCTGCGTCTCCTTGAAGTTGGCGACCACCCAGATCCGTTCCGGGACGAGCGCGACGAGCTGCGTGCCCGCGCTCACATACTGCCCGGGCCGGGCGCCGACCTCGCCCAGCCGCCCGGCCTGCGGCGCCGTGATCCGGGTATTCTGGAGATCGATCTCGGCGAGCCGGACCGCGGCTTCCGCTGCCGCGACGGCCGCCTCGAGCGACTTCCTGCCGACGATCGTCGCCTGGAGGTTCTCCTTGGAGACCTCCAGCTGGGCGACGGCCTGGTCGTAGGCGGCCCGCGCCTGTTCGAAGGCGGAGCGCGCCTTGTCCGCATCGCTCTGGGTGCCGGCGCCCCGCTTCAGCAGCTCGGAGGCGCGGTCCCAGCTCGCCTCGGCGACGTCGAGAGCTGCCTTGGCGCCCTCGATCTGGGCCTCGACCGCCCTCACCTGCGCCTCGGCCGAGGCGCGCTGCTGCTCCGAATTGTCGAGCGCCGCCTTCTGGGTCGCGAGCGTCGCCTGCGCCTGCGCCACCTTTTCGCTGAAGATGCGGTCGTCGAGGCGGACGAGGAGCTGCCCCTTCTCGACCCTCTGGTAGTCCTGCACGGCGACCTCCGCGACATAGCCCGCAAGCTGCGGCGCGATGATCGTGACCTGCCCGCGGACATAGGCGTTGTCGGTCGTCTCCACGCTGCTCGTGAAGGGCGGCAGCTGCCACACATAGAGGACGAGCGTGACCCCGGCCGCCCCGAGCAGCAGGGCGACGAGGGAATGGCGGAGGAACTTCAGCATGGCGGAACCCGGATTCAGGCGGACGCGGTGGCGAGCGGGCCGCGGAGGCGGGCACGGAGCGCGTCCGCGCCCATGTGGACGAGAAGCGCGGCGAACGCGAAGAGCGCGAGCGCGGCGATGACGAGGAAGGCGTCGTTGTAGGCGAGCACGTTCGCCTCCCGCGTCGCCTGCTGGGCAAGGAGCGCCGTCCCCTCGGCGCTCCGCAGCACGGGGTCCGTCAGGACGCGGGCATAGGCGCCGGAGAGCTGGCCGACGCGCGCGGCGACGAGCGGATCGGTGAGCGCGACGTGCTCCACGAGAAGGCTCGAATGGAACTTCTCCCGGATCGTCACGAAGGTCCCGAACACGGCCGCGCCGAGAAGGCCGCCGAGGCTCTGCGTCGTGAGGAACACGATGACGAAGCTCAGGATGTAGTTCGGGCCCTTCTTCAGCGCCGACATCAGCCCGCTCGAAAGCGCCGGCGGCAGGAACAGCGCTCCCGCGAAGGCGATGATCGCCTGGCTCAGATACATGTTCTCCGGACGGGTCAGGCTGGTGGCGCGCGAATCCATGAAGGCCCCGACGGCGATGAGGGCGAGCGCGACGAGGTGGATCTTCGGTTCGCGGCCGACCTTCATCACGGCAGCGCAGGCGAGGCCGCCGGCGATCGTGGCGGCGAGGATGACGACATAGAGGCCGCGCGTCTGGTCGTTGGTCAGGCCGAGCGCCTGGAACAGGCCGGACGCCCCGGACGTCTGCTCGGAGAGCACGATCCTGAAGAGAAGCAGCGCCGCCATGAAGTGCACCACCGGCGGGCTCACCAGCCAGCGTATGTCGAGGAGCGGGTTCTTCCGCCCGAGCTCGATGATGGCGGCGACCGTGACGCTTGCAACCGCGAGCACGAGAAGCACGCCCAGGAACGGCGCCTCGAGCCACCAATAGAGCTTGCCGAGCACCAGCACGATCGCGGCGGCCCCGAAGCCGATCGCAACAAGCAGATAGCTCACCACGTCGAGCGGTCCGATGACCTTGGCGTGGGGGATGGGCGCGAGCGGCAGGAGGAAGACGAATGCGAAGGCGACGAGCGCGAGCCCGAGTTCGAGCATCGCCAGGGCATGCCAGCCGCCGAGATCGAGGAGAGCCGGGGAGATGATACGCGCGAGCGGCGCTCCGAGCGAGATGTTGGTGAGCGCGAGCGAGAGGCCGACATTCAGCTTTCTCTGCGGCGGGAACGGCTCGAGCATGTAGAGAAAGCCGAGGCTCGACATCGGCGCGGCCGCGATTCCGCTCATGAAGCGCACCGCGACGGCCGAATGGAGATCGCCCACGAAGAGGTTCAAGACGGAGGCGAACACGAATCCGAGGATGCTGAGCTCGGCGAAGTTCCTGAGCCCGTACTGCGTCCTGAGCTTGATGAGGGCGAGCGCGAGGGAGACGTTCGGCGCCATGTAGGCGGCGACGAGCCACGTCGCCTCGACGCTGGTCGCGCCGAAGGCGCCCTGGACCTGCGTCAGGTTGGCGGTGACGAGGTTCATGCCGAGGCCCTGCGTCAGCGCGAGGAGCAGCGAGGCCGTCATGCAGGCTGCGGCGCGCGGCCACGGCATCGGCACGAAGGGCGGCGGAGCCGCGGCAGGCTTCGGCGGATCCGCGGCAGGCATCGGCGGATCCGCGGCCGGGCGCGGCGGCGGCGGGGCGGGGGTGGAGGCGGCCGGGATCTCTTCCGGCGCGGCGGCGCGGTCGGCGTACATCGGCGTGCCGCTCAGGAACAGACGGCGATGTTCCCGGCGACGGTGCGCAGGACGCGCGTCGCGACCGCGAGCTCGTCCTCCGGGATGCCGTGAAGGACGTGGTTCCGCAGCCGCGCCGTGAAACGCAGGATCTCGTCGGCCTGGCTGCGCGCGGCATCGGTCAGGAAGATGCGCTTCACCCTGCGGTCACCCTCGGCCGCCCGCCGCTCCACCAGCCCCTGCGCCTCCAGCCCGTCGATGAGCCTGACCATCGTCGGCTGCTCGACCTCGAGGATGTCGGCGAGTTCCGTCTGGGTGGGGCCGTCCTGCCGCGCAAGCTGCAGGAAGAGGCGCGCGCGCGAGAAGGTAAGCCCGTGCGCCTTGGCATGCGCGTCGAACAGGGTCCTGAGCTTGCGGTTCACGGCCGTGAGCTCGTCGAGAAAGGGAACCGGAGGCAGCGAGCCCATAACCTAATCCACGTATATCTATGTCGTGCTAATAATATGTTCGCTACATAATATCAATCCTCCGATTCTTCAAGGGCGTCGCGCGCGCGGGCCGGCCGGCCTCCCGACCGGGCGGGTCCGCGCCGTGCGCAAGGGCTTGGCGGGCCGCGGAGCGGCTCCGTATGCGGCGAGCGGAAGGGCGCGTCAGGACATGCCGGACGCCGCGGCGGGCCGGGAAAGCGGCCGAACGGGAAGCTCAGTCGGCCGGTTGCGGCGCGGCGCCGCCGCCCGCCCCGAGCATGCGCGAGAGCGCGTGCACGAGCGAGCGGTGGTCGAACGGCTTCTCCCAGTGCGGAACGTCCTGGAACTCCGGCGGGATCGAGCCGAGGTCGTAGCCGGTCGCGAACACGAACGGGATGCCGCGCAGGCGCAGGAGCTCCGCGATCGGATAGGCCATCTCGTCGCGCAGGTTGAGGTCGAGCACCGCCGCGTCGACGGGATCGGAGCCGGACAGAAGGCTGCGCGCCTCGGAGAGGGAGGGGACCGGGCCGAGAATCGTGCCGCCGGCCCGCCTCACGGCCGCCGCGAGGTCGTCGGCGATGAAGTATTCGTCCTCCACGATCATGATCCGCAAGCCGGCGAGTTCTGCTTCGGGTTTCGCGAGCATGGATGCCGTCCTTCGTCGTGGTCCCGATGTTAACGAATGCGAGCGGCTTTGGATCGCGCGATCGGAAAAAAGCAGCCGGCCGGCCTTCCCGGGCGACCGCTCGGAACTGACCGGGAAGGCGGCTGTTCTCTCGGTGATCCGGAGCTGTCGGCATGGAAAACCGCGACATCATCGCCATCGGGGGCTCGAGCGGCGCGACGGCCCCGCTGAAGGCGATCCTTGGCGGGCTGCCGCCCGACCTGCCGGCCGCGGTGTTCGTCGTTCTCCACATTCCGAGCCGCAGCATCGGCCTGCTCGCCACCGTGGCGAGCGCGGCCGGGCCGCTGCCGGTCCGGCAGGCGGAAGACGGCATGGCGATCGAGCGCGGCCATGTCTACATCGCCGCCCCGGACCATCATCTGATCGTCGCGAAGGGCCGGATGCGGCTCGGCCGCGGCCCGCGCGAGAACATGGTCCGTCCGGCAATCGATCCGCTGTTCAGATCCGCCGCGCTCGCCTACGGGCCGCGCGTGATCGCCGTGGTGCTGAGCGGCCTCCTCAGCGACGGCGCCGCCGGCCTCAACGTGGTGAAGCGGTGCGGCGGCGTCGCTCTCGTCCAGGATCCCGAGGACGCGGTCGCGGACGAGATGCCGCGCCGGGCGATCGAGGCGACCGAGGTGGATCTCTGCGTGCCCGGCGCTCGCCTCGGCGACGTGCTCTCCGATCTCGCCCGCCAGGCTGCCGGCCCGCCGCTGCCGGTGCCGCCGGAAGTCAGCCTGGAAGTAGACATCGCCATGGGCGAGCGCGCCGACACCGAGCTGGTGAGCCGGTTCGCCGAGCCCGCCGCCCTCACCTGCCCGTCCTGCGGCGGCGTGCTGTCGGCCGTCCATCGGGGAAAGCCGCTGCGGTTCCGCTGCCAGGTCGGACATGCCTTCACGGCCGACGTCCTCGCCAAGGAGCAGGAGAGCCGGGTCGACGAGGCGATCCGCGTCGCGCTCCGCATCATCGAGGAGCGCGCCGAGCTCGTCTCGCGCATGGGCCAGGAGGCCCGGAGCGCCGGCCGCTCCGCCGTCGCTGACCTCTACGAGGACCGCGCCCGCGAATATCGGGCCTATGCCGGAACGCTTCGCGCCGCCGCTCTCCGCTCCATCGGCCTTGCCGCCGACGACCCGGATTCGTCCTAGCTCGAACGCGCGAGCCGCTCGACGATGAGCTGGCGATGAACCTTCAGCTCCTTCAGCGTCGCCCGGAAGGCCTCCAGCAGCCGCTGGGCTTCGGCCGTGTCGCCCCCGAGATCGGAGAGCGAGAGAACGCGCCGCTCCTGCTCGGCAATCCGCCGCTCCGCCTCGGCGATGTGCCGCTCCGCCAGTACCAGCTGCGCGCGTTCATCCATGACTTTCCACCGTTTGCACATCCCCGGTCGAAGCGAAAGCCGAGGATGGTGGAAGAGAGGGTCCCGACGGCGAACCGGGCGGCCGGGTCCGGCGTTGCTCCCCGGTGAATCGCGTGCCACGGTGAGGTCCGCGCATCCGGAGAGGACCCCGCCGGAAAGGCGGTGCAGGCAGTGAGCAATACGAGCGAAAAGGGCGGCCGGCCCCGCAGGTCCAGCAGGCGAAGCCCCGGAAATGGCGCGGCGCAGGCGGACAAGTCGCCCCTGGTGGTCGGCATAGGAGCTTCTGGAGGCTCCATCGAATCGCTGCAGACGCTGCTCGCCGGGCTGGCGAACCTGTCGGACGTCGCGGAGGTGGTGGTGCTGCAGAGCCGCGAGGCTCTCGACGAAGCCGCGCTGAGGCAGGCGCTCGGCCCGGACCTCCCGCTCGTCACGGCGGAGCAGGGCATGGCCATAGAGGCCGGAACGGCCTACCTCGCGCCGCCTTCCGCGCTTCTGACGGTCGCGGGCGGGCGGTTTGCGATCAGCCACGCCGACGGCAGGTCGAGAACCCGCGGGACGCTCGATTCCTTCTTCCTGTCGCTCGCCGAGGACAGGGGGGAAGCCGCCGTCGCGATCCTCCTGTCCGGCACGGGTTCGGACGGCATCCTGGCGGTCGCGGCGGTCAAGGAGCATGGCGGGCTTGCAATCGCCGAGCGCGGCCCGCCCGAGGACGCACGGGAGGCCGCGCACAACCTTCCGGCCGCGCTGGCCGATTTCGTGATCCCTGCGGCCGAGATGCCGGGGCGCCTGGCGCTGCACGCTCGGCTGCGCCGGCGCAGCAATTTCGACGCCCTGATCGACCAGGGCGCGAAGGCGCTCAGCTCGATCGCCAAGATCCTGCGCACCAAGACCGGGCACGATTTCCACGGCTACAAGAAGCAGACCTTCCTGCGTCGCGTGCAGCGCCGGATGCAGGTGACCCAGATCGAGGACCTCGACGAATACGTGAAGCTTCTCCGCGACCAGCCGGAGGAGGTGCAGAACCTTTTCAACGACCTCCTCATCGGCGTCACGCACTTCTTCCGGGATCCGAAGGAGTTCGACGCGCTCGAGAAGGAGGTCGTCCCGAAGCTCGTCGAGGGCAAGGGGACGGGCGATCTCGTCAGGGTGTGGGTGCTCGGCTGCGCGACCGGCGAAGAGGCCTATTCGATCGCGATCCTGCTGCGCGAGGAGATCGCGCGCCGCGACGTCGCCCCGCAGGTCCAGATCTTCGCGACCGACATAGACGTCCGCGCCCTTGCCGCGGCGCGCGCGGGCCGCTTCTCGGGCTCGATCGTCAACAATGTCTCGCCCGAGCGGCTGGCGCGCTGGTTCGTCCGGGAGGGCAATACCTATGTCGTCGCGAAGGAGCTGCGCGAGATGTGCATCTTCTCCGCGCACAACGTGATCCGGGATGCGCCCTTCTCCAGGCTCGACCTGATCTCCTGCCGCAACCTGCTGATCTATCTCGAGGCGGACCTCCAGAGCCGCATCATCCCGCTTTTCCATTTCGCGCTGCGCCCCGGCGGATTCCTCTTCCTCGGCAATTCGGAGAACGTCACCCGGCACCCGAAGCTGTTCGAGCCCATCGACCGTCGGGCGCGGATCTTCCGCCGCCTCGACAACGGGCCGCACCACCTGCCCGATTTCCCGATCACCGCGTCGGCCAGGCGCCCGCCGGAGGCGCGGCCGGCGCCCGTCCGGTCACAGTCCGACGGCCAGCTCGCCCAGAGGGCCGAGCGCATCGTGGAGCAATATGCTCCCGCCTACGTCATCACCACCGAGGACTTTCAGGTCCTGCATTTCTCGGCCCGGACGGGCCGCTATATCGAACCTACCGCGGGCGCGGCGACCCTCGACCTCCTGAACCTCGTTCACCGGGACCTCCGCCTGGAGCTGCGCGCGCTCCTCATGAAGGCCGGCGAGGAGGACAAGGCCGTCCACGCCGAGCGGATCAAGATGCGCGTGAGCGGACATACGACGCTTCTCGTCGACATCGCCGTCGAGCCGATCCGCAACTCCGCGCAGGGGGTGCGCAATTTCGTCGTCGTCTTCAAGGATGGACTGGTCCTGCCGGAGGGCGGGGCCGACCTGAGCGCGGTCCCGGGCCATCTGCGGGACGAGCACGTGCTTCGCCTTGAAAGCGAACTCCGCCTGACGCGCGAACGCCTGCAGGCGACGATCGAGGAGCTTGAGACCGCGAACGAGGAGCTGAAATCCTCCAACGAGGAATATCAGTCGCTCAACGAGGAGCTCCAGTCGGCAAACGAGGAGCTCGAGACCTCGCGCGAGGAGCTGCAGTCCGTCAACGAGGAGCTGACCACGGTCAACAGCGAGCTCGCAAGCCGGGTCCACGACCTCACGCGCGCGACGAGCGACCTCAAGAACTTCCTCGAAAGCACGCAGATCCCCACGCTGTTCCTCGATAACGACTTGAAGGTGATGAACTTCACGCCGGCCTCGACCGAGCTCTTCCACCTGGTCGAGACCGACATCGGACGTCCGATCGCGCACATCAAGTCGCGGATCGCGTTCGAGGAACTGCAGGACGACGTGCGGCGCGTGCTCCGCACGCTCAACAGCGTCGAGCGCTCCATCGAGAATCCCGCCACCGGGGCGCGCTACATCGTCCGCATTCTCCCCGATCGCAGCATCGACAATTTCATCGCGGGCGTGGTGGTCACCTTCGTCGACGTGACCGCGCTCAAGCGCTCCGAAGAGCGGCAGCGCCTGCTCCTCTCCGAATTGCAGCACCGGGTGCGCAACACCCTCGGCGTGGTCCGCTCGATCGCGCACCGGACCGCCGAGACGAGCGATTCCGTGGAGGACTTCGCCATGCATCTCGACGGCCGCATCAACGCGCTCGCCCGCGTCCAGGCGGCCGTGACGCGGGACCCTGTCGCAGGCGTAAGCCTCGACACGATGGTCGCCGACGAACTGGTCGGCTACGCCGCCCACGAGGGCGAGCAGGTCGCGATCTCCGGACCGCCGATCCGCCTCCAGCCCAAGGCCGCCGAGATGCTCGGGCTCGCCGTGCACGAACTCGCGACGAATGCCGTCAAGTATGGAGCGCTCCGACAGCCGCACGGGAAGATCAGGATCGCATGGGCGCTCGGCGGAGAAGGCGGCGAGCGCACGCTCGCCTTCGACTGGAGCGAATCCTGCCCGGACCCGGTCGATTCCGCACCGAAGCGACACGGCTTCGGCATGGAGCTCCTGGAGAAGACCCTCGAATACGAGCTCTCGGCGAAGGCGAGTCTCGATTTCAGAAAGGAGGGCCTGCACTGCCGGATCGAGATGCCCGTGACGGACCGGCTGCTCGTCCAGCACAAGCCGGCATCCTGACGGCGCGGCTGCGCACACTCGCGCGTCCTTACGAAATCGGCACCTGGACGCGCGAGCCTGTCGGCTGGTGGAGACGAAGGTAGGTGCCGTCGAACTCGCTCGTATCGACGAGCCCTTGCCAGTCGAGCACCGTGACCGTGCCGCCGCGCAATTCGGCAAGCCCCGCCATCCGCAGATCGCGAAGCACGCGGTTCACGTGGATCGTGGAAAGGCCGAGAATGTCCCCGAGATCGGTCTGCGTGACCGGCAACTGATAGCTGCCGTCCGTCGCCAGGCCGGCTTGCCTCATCCGTGCGGTCAGCTCGCAGAGGAGGTGGGCGCAGCGCTCGAAGGCGAGCCGGCGCCCAAGCCCGATGGTCCATTCCCTCAAGATCGCCGTCTCGATCAGCGTGTAGCGCCACAGGACCGCTCCGATCCGACGATTGGCGGAGATGAGGTCGACGAGCGCCCTGTGGGGGATCAGGCCTACCCGGGACGGCGTGAGCGTTCCGAGGCTGAAATCCGCCGCGTCGCGATGGATGCATTCGAGATCCGGCAGATCTCCAGGCATGTGGAGCGAAAGAATCTGGCGCTTGCCGTCGAGCAGCATCCTGTACCGGCAGAGAAAGCCGTCCAGCACGAAACAGCATTGCGACGTCCGCTCGCCGACGCGAACGAGGTCGACGCCCTTCGCCAGATCGCGCGAGACGAGCGGAAGATTGCGGATCGCATCGCGATCCTCGCGGCCGAGTTCGCCGACGCGCGCAAGGCTGGAAACCAACCGCTCGCGGTCGGAATCCGAGCCGTCAGGGACCCCCTCCACAACGTTTCTCCAGATATCGGGGATGCCGGAAGAACGTTAGATGCATGCTAGTTCCTCTCCGCCGGAAGACAAGCGGAGGCCGCGTCCGCAAGAGGATGCACGGGCCGGCTCCCTGTCGGGTCGGCGCGGACCGCCCGGACGAGGCGGCGGTCTACCCCCTCCCCCGCCGCTACTCGTCCTCTTCGATGCCGGATTCCATGAGGCGGCGATTGGCGGCCCGCAGATGCTCCTCGACGCGCGCGACGAAGGCGTCCGTGTCGCCTGCCTCGAGCGCGGCGACGATCGCGCGGTGGGCGGTGACGGAATCGTCGAGCCCCGGCGCGCCCTGGAAGGCGCGCCAGCGGAACAGATTGAGCTCCTTGTTGATGCCCGTGTAGATTTCCGCCAGCCGGCGGTTTCCCGCGGCCTCGATGATCGCCATGTGGAAATCGTGGTTCAGGCGGTAGAACGAGGCGAGGTCGCCCTCGCGCACGGCCGCCTCGATCGCCTTCATCGTGCGGGCGAGTTCCGCGATGCGCGGCTTCGTGAACGCGGCCGCCGCCTGCCGGCTCGCATGGACGGCGAGCACGACCCTCACCTCGCAGAGCTCTGCCGCCGTCCGCCGCGAGATCGTCTTCACGTAGGCGCCGCGATTGACGATGATCTCCACGAGGCCGGCCTGTTCCAGCCGGCGGCAGGCCTCGCGGATCGGCGCACGGCTGAGCCCGTTGCGGTCGCTCAGCGCCTTCTCGTTGATTGCCTCGCCCGGCTTGAGCGCGCCGGCGAGGATCATCTCCTCCAGCCGCTCGTAGATGACCTCGGCGAGCGACTGCCGCTCGGGGAGCTCAAGCGTCCGCACTTGCGAATCTTTCATCGTTGACAGGCCTTGAACTTATGCGGATTGTCGACACGCGACAACTGTACGGGTGGAGCGCCGGCATGATCGTAGGGATTGACCATATCGAACTGATCGTCCGCGACGTGGACGAATTCGTGGAGTTCTACAAGAAGCTCGGCTTCAAGCTGCTGAGCCGGACGGAGCATCACGGCGGTTCCGCGGAAATGCAACTGCCGGGCGACAACCAGCCGATCTTCGAGATCCACACGGTCATGGGCGAGGAGAACCCGGGCATCAATCACATCTCCTTCAAGGTGATCGACATCGACAAGACCTACGAGGACCTCGTCGCCAAGGGCGTGAACACCTTCTACAAGCCGCCGCATCCATCTCCCTCGACGGGGCGCCGCAACGTGCTGCTGCGCGATCCGGACGGCTGGCGGGTGCAGCTCAGCGACAGCCGACGCACCGACTACAAGAAGACCGAGGGGGACGCCTAGCCGACGGGACGACGCATGAGACGGGGAACGGGAGGCGGGATGGGCTCCTCGGACGATCCGGTGATCGAGATCGCCGGCCTGCACACCTACTTCGACACGGCCGAGGGCGTGGTGAAGTCGGTGCGCGGGATCGACCTGAGGATCGACCGCGCCGAAACGCTCGCCATCGTCGGCGAATCCGGCAGCGGCAAGAGCGTCACCGCGCTCTCCATCCTGCGTCTCGTGCCCGCGCCGCAGGGCCGCATCGCGGCGGGCCGCATCGTCTTCGAGGGGCGCGATCTCGTCGCGCTTCCCGAAGACGAGATGCGCAGGATCCGCGGCAACGGCATCGCGATGATCTTCCAGGAGCCGATGACCGCGCTCAACCCCGTCATCCGGATCGGCGAGCAGATCGCGGAAGTCATCCGGCTCCATCGCGGCCTGCCCCCGCGCGAGGCGCTTGCGGAGGTGGAATCGCTTCTGCGCAAGGTCGGCATCTCCGACCCCGGCCGGCGCCTCTTTCAATATCCGCACGAGCTCTCCGGCGGCATGCGCCAGCGCGTCATGATCGCGATGGCGCTCTCCTGCGGGCCGAAGCTCGTGGTGGCCGACGAGCCGACCACGGCGCTCGACGTGACCATCCAGGCGCAGATCCTGGCGCTCATGCAGAGCCTGAAGGATGACTTCGGGGCCGCGATCCTGCTCATCACCCACGACCTCGGCGTGGTGGCGGAGACCGCCGAGCGGGTCGCGGTCATGTATGCCGGCCAGATCGTCGAGCATGCCGATGTCGACGCCCTCTTCGGCAACCCGCTCCATCCCTACACGGCCGGGCTGATGGCCACCATCCCGGACCTCGAGCGGCCGGTCGGGGACCGGATGCTGCCGGCGATCCCCGGCGCGGTGCCGAGCCTGGCGCGGCTGCCGGCCGGCTGCGCCTTCCAGGACCGCTGTCCGCGCGTGCACGAGCCCTGCCGGGCCGGGGAGCCTCCGCTCGTGCGCAAGGACGGCGGCCATGAGGTGAGGTGCTGGCTCCATGTCTGACGAGCCGCTCCTCCGCGTCGAAGGGCTGAAGAAGCACTTCCCAGTCCCGGGCGGTCCGCTCGGCCGGAACGCGGGGGCGGTGAAGGCGGTGGACGGCGTCGATCTCGCGATCCGGAAGGGCGAGACGATCGGGCTCGTCGGCGAATCCGGCTGCGGCAAGACCACGCTCGGCCGCTGCATCCTGCGGCTCCAGGAGCCGAACGAGGGCCGCGTCCTGTTCGACGGCGAGGACGTGCTGAAGGCCGGCGGCAGCACCATGCGGCGGCTGCGCCGGAAGATGCAGATCGTCTTCCAGGACCCCTATTCCTCGCTCAATCCGAGGAAGCGCGTCGGCTCGATCATCGCCGAGGGCTACCGTGTCCACGGCCTCTACGGCCGGGCCGAGCGGCTGCGGCGCGTGCACGAGCTGATCGAGGTGGTGGGGCTCCGGCCGGAGCACGCGGACCGCTATCCGCACGAATTCAGCGGCGGCCAGCGCCAGCGCATCTCGCTCGCCCGCGCCCTCGCGCTCGAGCCGCAGCTGATCGTCGCCGACGAGCCGGTCTCCGCACTCGACGTCTCGATCCAGGCGCAGATCCTGAACCTGCTCGTCTCGCTGCAGCGCCGGTTCGGACTGACCTATCTCTTCATCTCGCACGATCTCGGCGTCGTCCGGCACATCAGCGACCGCGTCGGCGTCATGTATCTCGGCCGCATCGTGGAGATCGCGCCCGCCGCCGAGCTCTATGCGGCGCCGCGCCATCCCTATACCGAGGCGCTGCTCTCGGCGGTGCCGCGCCCGCGCCCGGGCGCCAAGGCGCAGCGCATCGTGCTGCCGGGCGACGTGCCCTCGCCGAGCAGGCCGCCCTCCGGCTGCAGCTTCCATCCGCGCTGCCCGCGCCGGCAGGAGGTCTGCACGCGCCTCGCGCCGCCGCTCGCGCCGTCGGGCGGGGCACATCTCGTCGCCTGCCATTTCCCGAT
>NZ_SPKJ01000049.1 GCF_009866965.1 Propylenella binzhouense
CCCGCCCTTCCCCCGGCGCCCGAATCCGGGCCCGCAGCAGGCCCGCCCGGCTTGCAGGCCGCCCCGCCCGCGACGGTTCCGCCCGCGGCTCCCGCTTTGCCGACCGGACCGGCCCTGCAGCAGCAGGCGGCGCCCGCGGCGCCCCCCCGGCTGGAGACCCTCGCCCCCGAGACGGTGAACGCGGCGACCTACCGCGAGCATGCCGAGCAGGACCGCGGGGCGAGCGCGCTGATCCTCAAGGCGCAGGTCCTGCTCGACCGCGCCAATTCCTCGCCCGGAGTGATCGACGGCATCTACGGCGACAACGTCGCCAAGGCCATCGCCGCCTACGAGACGGTGCTCGGATTGCCGGTCGACGGCAGGCTCGACCCGGAGGTCTGGACGGCGCTCGGCGGCGATCACGCCCGTCCCGTGCTGGTGCCCTACACGATCACGCCGGAAGATGTGGCCGGCCCGTTCACGCCGTCGATCCCGGGCGACTTCGCGCAGGCCGCCAAGCTCGACCAGATGGGCTTCACCGGTCCGCTCGAAATGTTCGGGGAGCGCTTCCACATGGACGTGAAGCTTCTGAAGGCGCTCAATCCGAATGCCGACTTCTCCCGGGCGGGCGAGACCATCATCGTTGCCGACACGCAGGGACGCGGCCTGCCCGGCACGAAGGTCGTCCGCATCGAGGCGGACAAGGCGCGGCGACAGATCCGGGCCTATGACGACCAGGATTGGCTCGTCGTCGCCTATCCGGCCACCATCGGCAGCTCGGACAATCCGAGCCCGAGCGGGACGCACACGGTCGACGCGATCGCGCCGAACCCGGTCTACTACTACAATCCGAAGAACTTCCTGCAGGGATCCAACACGAAACCCCTGCAGCTCCCGCCCGGACCGAACAATCCGGTCGGCACGATGTGGATCGACCTCTCGGAGCCGAGCTACGGCATCCACGGCACGCCCGAGCCGTCGCGGATCGACAAGACCAATTCGCACGGCTGCATCCGGCTGACGAACTGGGATGCGGAGGAACTCTCGAAGCTCGTCATCCCGAAGACGACGACCGTCACCTTCATCGATCCGGCGGGATAGCCCGCCGGACGGCATTCGGCTCCGCGCCGGAGGGCCGGGTTCCGGCCGGCTCAGATCGCCTTGGCGAAGCGTGTCCGCGTGTCCGACCGCTGCCGGCTCCAGGCGCGGGCGACGACCGCCAGGAACAGGACCATGGAAGCGAGCGTCAGCAGCGTCCCGGGGATGATGGCGAGATCGAGGCTCGCATTGCCGGTGACCGCGCCGACAATGCCGACCGGCAGGAACACGCCGCCGAGAAGGGCGCAGACGAAATGCGCCTCGCCGAGCATCGACCCCGCGGAGATCTCGTCGCCGCGATAATAGAGGCCGAACAGGAAGAAGGTCGTCCAGCCCACGAGGTTGATGTGGGCGTGGACCGGCGCGAATGTGAAATCGTGCGTGGAGCCCATGTAGGTTCCGAGGCTCATGCCGGCGATCGCGAAGAGAATGCCGGCGAGAAAGAAGCGATAGGCGAGCGACATGTGCGAAGTTCCCCCGATGAAGGCCGTGCTCCGGCCCGGTCAGGCTTGGCTAGCAGCACATGGTTCCGGGCTCATGTCGTGCGATCCGCCGATCGTTTCCGGATGGTTTCGTGGCGCTGCCGAGGAGAGATACGGATGCCGATGAAGCTCGAAGGTTCGTGCCGCTGCGGCTGCGTGCGCTTCTCGCTCGAGAGCCATACGCCGGTGCCCTACCAGCGCTGCTACTGCTCGATCTGTCGGAAGCAGGCGGGTGGCGGCGGCTACGCCATCAACCTCGGAGGCCTGTTCCGCACGCTCGAGATCGAGGGTGAGCGGCATCTCGGCCTCTACCGCGCCGCGATCCTGGACGAGGAGCATCCCGTCTGCGAGATCTCGACGGGCGAACGCCGGTTCTGCCGCGAATGCGGCGCCGCGCTCTGGCTCTACGACCCGACCTGGCCCGACCTCGTCCATCCCTTCGCCAGCGCCATCGACACGGACCTGCCCCTCCCGCCGGCCAGGGTCCATCTCATGCTGAAATACAGGGCGAACTGGGCGGAACCCGAGATCCGCCCGGGCGACGAAAGCTTCGACCTCTATCCCGAACTCTCGCTCGCCGACTGGCACAGGAAGCACGGCGTCTACGTCGCCTGAAGACGGCCGCCGGCGGTCAGCCGCCGTTGAGCGCGATGAGCTGCGCGATGGAGTCTCCCTGCTGCCCCACCGCGAGCTGCGGCTGCCTGACGGGAGCGGCCTGCGCGAAGACGGTCGGCGGCGCCGTCCGGCGCGGCTCCGGCACCGGCGCGCGGATCGGCGCCGGCTCCGGCCTCGGCGAGGCGCTCGCCACCGCGAACACGACCTCGCGGGTCGGCTTCACCTGGCGCATCGCCACTTCGGTCTGCGTGACGTTGCGCTCGCCCGGACGCGGCGTCCGCTTCTCGTAGAAGGCGTTGCCGCCTGCGATCACCTGGTAGTTCATGTTCTTGTACGGGAACTTGTAGCCGGCGGTATGGAAGAACATGACGTTCGGCTTCACGTGGGGATGCCGTGCGCCGCGCAGCACGGCCTTCGCCACGCGCTCGGCGCGCGGCTTGCCGCTGTCGGTCATCGGCCTGGAGAGCACGCCGGGCGCAAACTGGTTCTTCTGTCCGACCACTCCGCAGACGGTGTTCGGGAATTTCGGCGACTTCACCCGATTCATGACGACCGTCCCGACGGCCAGCATGCCGTCGTCGCTCGACCGGTTCGATTCGAAGTACATGACGCGGGCCATGCATTCCCGCTCGCTCAGGCGGGTCGGCCTGTGCGCGCAGGCACCGAGCCCGGCGAGAACCGCAAGCATGAGCAGAAAAGCGGCGGGACGGGGAAATCCAGGTACGCGCATACGAGACCCTGCCTGGCGATGGAGAGTGCTCCCTCAATCGGGCTCTAGCGCGCAAGTTGGTAAAAAAAGGTTTCTCTGCCGCATTTTAGCGACAGGTGTTCACGAGCGGCGCCCGGCCGTCGGCTTCAGCGGTAGGGAAGCGGATCCTCCGGCCCGGTCGGCGTCTCCTCGGACGCCTCCACCCCCTCCAGCGCGCGCTGGAAGCGGACGAAATCCTCGTCCTCGACCACGTCCCGGACGCGCCGCAGAGCCTCCTCGGCCGACAGCCCGCCGGCGACAAGCTGCTCCCGCAGGATCGCCTGGACATCCCGCACGGCCCGTTCGAGCCGGATCACTGCGCTCATCGGATCCATGCCTCGTCTCCTCCGCTCAAACCGTTTCCGCGCGCTCGGGTTCGACTGCCGCCGGCGCGCCGATCTCGTCGCGATAGAGGTCCGCGCGCGAGAAGGGCAGGCCGGAGGGACCCGGCTGGCGCTTCGACGCGAGCGTCTGGAAGACGAAGGTGGTGTTGCGCTCGAAGGCGAGCGCGAAGAGCGAGAAGTAGAGCAGCCACAGCCGCGTCTTCGCCGCCCCGATCTCGGCCTCGGCCGCGGCGCGGTTCTCGGCGAGCCGCGCCGTCCAGTGCTCCAGCGTCTTCTGGAAGTGCTCCCGCCAGCCTTCCACGTCGTGCACCTCGAAGGCATGGCGCTCCAGGTTGGTGACCGTGAGGCCGATATAATCGAGCTCGCCGCCGGGAAAGATGAAGCGGGTGATGACCTTCTGGTAGGGCGTGGGCTTGCGGAACGCCTTGAGATCGAAGGTCGGCCGGCGCGTGCTCGCCTGGTGGAGGTAGAGACCGCGGGGGCGGAGCAGCCGGTGCATCTGCCGGAAGTGGGCGTCATGGTTGTCGAGCCCGGTATGCTCGAACATCTCGATCTGGGCGATCTTGTCGAAGCCCTCCGGCTCGTCGATCGTCCGGTAGTCGCGGATCTCGACCTTCACCCGGTCGGCGAGCCCGAGCCGCGCGATCTTGGCCTGGGCGTAGTCGTACTGCTCCTGCGAGAGCGTGACGCCGTAGGCCGTGGCGCCGTATTTCCGCGCCGCGTGGCAGACGAGCCCGCCCCAGCCGCAGCCGATGTCGAGCAGCCGGTCGCCGGGCGCCAGCCGGAGCTTCCGGCAGATCATGTCGAGCTTCGCCTGCTGCGCCTCGGCGAGGCTCATGTCGGGCCGCGCGAAATAGGCGGAGGAATAGACCATCTCCGGATCGAGGAAGAGCGCGTAGAACGCATTGGAGACGTCGTAGTGGAAGCGGATCAGCTCCTCGTCGTCGCGGCCCTTGCCGAATCGCGTCGGCACCCTGGCGCGGTAGCCCTCCGGACCCGCCTCGCCGCGGCCGGCGACCAGGAAGGGCCAGAGCTTCTTCAGGACCAGCCGGCGGTCGAGGGTCTTCGCCAGCCGCAGGACCTTCAGATGGTCCCAGCGGCGGGCCGCCTCGAGCGGGGTGCCGCCCTCGACGTCGACGGCGCCGACCGCGTAGAGCTCGAATACGGTCATCAGCCTCGGCGAGAGCATGAGCCGGCGGATCGCCGCCGGCGTCCGCACGTTGAGCGTGATGTCGCTGCGTGCGCCCGGCCCGAGCGGAACGATGGAGCCGTCCCAGAGCTTGACCGAAAGGTCGGCCTGAAGGTGCTCGGCCGCGTGCGCGATGATCGAGCGCGCAGCGGAAGCCTGCCATTGCCCCAGACCCGCCATGTCGTGCCGCCCCGCCTCCAAGCTATCCCGACCGGCTTCGCACAGGCGCTCGCTCCTAGGCAAGCGCCGCCGCGAACGGGTCGGCACGCCGGCCGTCCACTCGCAACGCAAGGAAACCGCTCATGCTCTTCGACAGCTGGTCCGGAATCGGACGCGTGCTTCTCGTCGGCACGCTCGCCTATGTCGCGCTCGTCGCCCTGCTCCGGATCTCGGGCAAGCGCACGCTTTCCAAGATGAACGCCTTCGATCTCGTGGTGACCGTCGCGCTCGGCTCCACGCTCGCGACCGTCCTCCTCTCCAAGAGCGTCGCGCTTGCGGAGGGGCTCGCGGCCTTCGCGGTCCTGATCCTGCTCCAATACCTGGTGGCCCGGCTGTCGGTGCGCTCGCGCGCGTTCAGCGCGCTCGTCAAGTCGGAGCCGCGCCTGCTCCTCTCGGACGGACGCTACCTCGAAGGCGCCATGCGGGAGGAACGGGTCGTGCAGGAGGAGGTGCTCGCCGCCATCCGGTCGAGCGGCTTCTCCGATCCCGGCGAGGTGGCCGCCGTCGTGCTCGAGACCGACGGCAGTTTCAGCGTGATCGGCGGCGGCAGCGGCGGGCGTGAGCGAGCGATACGGAATCTCGACACCGGCCCCTCGGAACGGGCATAGCGGCGCCGCGCCGGCTTGGATCGCCGCCAGGATCGGCTAAGGTCGGCCGGAGGCGACAAGGGGATCCAATGGAAATCGCACTGCTCGGATCGCGCTGGTTCGGCGCGCAGATGCTCGAACGCCTGATGGCCCGTGGGCACGATCTCCACGTGGTCGCGCCGACGGAGGACGATCGGCTGGCGGCGAGTGCCCGGTCTGCCGGCGTGTCGGTCACCGTCGCGCACAATCCGAGGCGGATCCGGCCCGAGGAAATCCCGGGCGACGTCGATCTCATCGTGGGCGCGCATCTGCACGCCTTCACGCCGGAGGAGGTGCGCCGGAAGGCACGCATCGCGGCAATCGGCTATCATCCGTCGCTGCTGCCGCGCCACCGCGGCATCGCGGCCGTGGAATGGACCATCAAGCTCGGCGACCCGATCGCCGGCGGATCGGTCTACCACATGTCGGACGAGATGGACGCCGGCGCCATCGCCGCGCAGGACTGGTGCTTCGTCTATCCGGGCGAGGATGCGGGCGAGCTGTGGCGACGCGCGCTCGCGCCGATGGGCCTCAGGCTGCTGGCCGAGGTCGTGGATTTCGTGGCCGCCCACGGCTATTGCGAGGCGCGCCCCCAGGACGAACGGGCGATCACCTATGCGCCGGCCATCAAGGACGAGACCGTCGGCGCCTGAGGCCGGCTCTCCGTCGCTGCGCGGGACGTTGCGCGGGACGCTCCCGGCGCGGTTCCGGCGCGCTACCGCGCCCGCAGCCGCGCGAGGAGCTCCGCCGTCGGGTAGCCGTCGGCGGGAAGTCCGAGCGCGAGCTGCGCCCGCCTGACGCCGGCGCGGGTCGCCTCTCCGAGCCGGCCGTCGGCTGCGCCGGCGTCGTAGCCCGATCGGTTGAGGATGGTCTGGAGCGCCGCAAGCTCGCGCGGCGGGAGCGGCTGCGGGGGAGCGCCGCGGCGCATCGGCGGCGCGCCTGCGAGCCGGGTGGCGAAATAGGCCGCCGTCAGCGTGTAGTTGGACGACTGGTTCCAGGCCCAGTAGACGTCGAAATTCCGGTAGGCGAGAAAGGCCGGGCCGGTCCTGCCCATCGGCAGGAGGATGGCCGCCGGCGGGCCGCCCGGGTCGATCCGGCCGCCATCGGCCGCCGTCACGCCGGCGCGGAGCCAATCGGCAACCGGCCGCTTGTTGGCGAGATAGGCCTCCTGCCAGGCAAAGCCGGCCGGCAGCCGCACTTCGCGGAGCCAGGGTTCGCCCGGCCGCCAGCCGAGCTCCCGCACGAGCCGCGCCGCCGATCCGAGCACGTCCGGCACGCTCCGCACGAGGTCGCGCCGGCCGTCCCCGTCGAAGTCGACCGCGAGGCGGAGATAATGCGACGGCAGGAACTGGAACTGGCCGAGCTCGCCGGCCCAGGCGCCGCGCATCTCGTCCGGCGCGAGGTCGCCTGCCGACAGGATCCGCAGCGCCGCCATCAGTTCGCCCCGGAAGAGCTCCGGCCGGCGGCAATCGTAGCCGAGGGTCGCCAGCGAGACGAGCGTGGGAAACTTGCCGATATTGGCCCCGAAATCCGTCTCGAGGCCCCAGAAGGCAGCGACGACCGGCCCCGGCACGCCGAAGGTCCGCTCCGCCTTCTCGAACACCGCCGCATGCTTGCCGAGCACGGCCCGCCCGGCACGCAGCCGGCCCGCGGTGACCATCCGGTCGGCATATTGCAGGAAGCTCGCCGAAAGGCTCGGCTGTCCGCGATCATGCGCCAGGATGCCGGGATCGAACCGGACATTGTCGAGCGCGGCGAGCGCGGTGGCGGAGGCGCCCGCGCGCGCGGCCTCGGCACGCACGGACGCGATCCAGGCCTCGAAACTCTGCCCCTTGCGGCAGGCGAGGTCGGCGCTTGCGGGGTGGGTGAGCGCGAAAGAGAGCGCCGCGCCGACCAGAGCCGCGATCGTTGCCCGAATCATCCCCGCCACGCTGAGCTCCTCCCCGCCTCTTCGAATCGGCCGCGGCATGCTGACTCACCCGGCAATCGCGCCGGAACGGTGCGATATCAAGGCGGATTCACCGGCGAGGAGATTGCCATGCCGCGGGTCAGCTCCAGCGCGATCGACCGCCTCTTCTACGACGACGCCACGCACGACCTCGTCATCGTGTTCCGCGGCACCGGCGCCTATCTCTATCGCGGCGTCCCGCAGCGGATCTATGCCGGCCTGCTGGCCTCGGATTCGAAAGGGCGCTTCTTCAACGAGCGGATCCGGGACAGATATCCCTGCGAGCGGCTCGGCACGCATCGTGCGAAGCGGATCGCCGCAGACATTTGACGCCGCGGGTCACACGCGCCGTAGCTCCGCTTGGACCTTCGGGCGCTGCCGCGCTAGGTTCGCACCGGACCTGGACCCGGACGATCGATGAACGGCACGCTCGCTGAGGCGCTCGACTACCTTGCCCGGCCCGACGGCGCGCTTCGGGACGATCTCGACGGGCTGGACCAGGTCGCGCGCGGGCTCCAGGCGGCGATCCGCATGGAGCGCGACCGGGGCGCGATCCTCGCCTTTGCGGAAGCGAGCGCCGTGCTCTCGGCCCTGCTGCGCCGCGGCGCGGAAGTCGGCGCCGACCAGGAGGCGCCCGCACGCTTCGAACAGGCGATCGCGATCGCCGTCAACGCGCGCACGGCGGTCCAGGAGGAGGTCCTCCGGGTCGGCTTCAGCGACATGAACACCGCCGCCTATACGCGCCTCGCACATGAGGGCGGGCTCGCCGCGCTCCGCTGGGCGGAACGCGAGGCGGGCCCGCGCAAGCCCGAGCTCCTCGGTCAGGCGCTCGACCTGCTGGAGAGGGCCGTCGGCGGCTACGAGCAGCTCGATCGCCTGCCGGAGCGCCAGGCCGCCTTCGAGCAATATTGGCGCGCGCGCGAGCTCCTCGGCGGCATCGCCCCCGAAGGATCGCAGCCGGGTCCGGACGAGCCGCGCGAAGGCTGACCCGGTCCGGACGCTCGTCGCCCGCAACCGGGCTGGCGGCGGAACGGCTCCGCGGAGCGGACGTTGACCCGACGGAGCATCGAGCCGAGCGCTGAACGAGGAACCTCGCGCGTCCGGCCTGACGTCTCCCCCATCCGGCCGCCCCTCCACCGGACCGCTGAGCGCATGCCTTCGAAGCGGAAAGAGGACGGTCCGCCGTCCGGCCGGCCCGGTGCCTCCGCGAAGCCCGGCGGCACGCCGGGTGCGCCGGCGACCGGAAGCGGCGGCCACTGACGCGAATCCACGGGAGAAGACCATGGCGAATGCGAGCCACAGGGGCATGGGCACGAAGAAGGGCACCGAGTTCGTCGGCGACACCAGCCCCGAGGCGCTCGACCAGGACGACCTGGCGAGCGACATCCACGGCCGGAACAGCCTCCAGGGCAACGATCAGAGCCGGGTCCACAACGAGCGCGAAGCGGTCGCGGATTCCAAGCGGGAGACAGAGGGGCTGATCGAGAGCTTCGAGCGGGCCGACCCAAAGAAGCGCGCGCCGCGCTGACGGCAGGCCGCGCAAATCGTTCCGGCGCGGTTGCCGCGCCGGCTCAGGCTCAGGAGGCGTGCGCCTTGCCCCAGAGCTCCTCCAGGCGCTGCGCACGTCCGCAATTGTACTTGTAGAACTTGTACTTGAGCGCGTTCTTCAGATAGAAATCCTGGTGATAGTCCTCCGCCGGCCAGAATGCCTTGACCGGCAGGATCCGGGTGGCGACCGAACGCCCGAACTTCTGCTCGACCTTCTTCTTCGAGGCTTCCGCGGCGTTCCGCTCGGCGTCGTCGGCGGTAAAGATCACGCTCAGATACTGGTGCCCCTTGTCGCAGAACTGGCCCCGCGAATCGAACGGGTCGACGTTCCGCCAGAAGGCGTCGAGAAGCTGCTGGTAGCTCACGCGCGACGGGTCGTACTCAACCTTCACCGCCTCGAAGTGCCCGGTAGCGCCGGCGGACACCTGCTGATAGCTCGGACGTTCCACGTCGCCTCCGGAATAGCCGGAGGTCGTGGAGATCACGCCCGGCACCTCGTCGAACGCCTGTTCCATGCACCAGAAGCAGCCGCCGGCGAAGATGGCCGTCCTGGCCGGCGCGGCAGCGAAACCGGTCAGCGGCGCAAGCACCAGGGCAGCGACGAAGGCAAGCGAAAACAGGGCGCGACGGGGCATGGCGGATCCTCCTCGCCCAGAGCTAAGCGGGACGGCGGAAGCTGCCAAGCCGCTTCGCGGGAATGTGACGCGGCGAAAGGAACCGTGATCCGCTCGGCCCCGGGCCTTCACGTGCCGCGCAGGCCGCGCGTCCAGGCGAGCGGCGGCGCTTCCGGGGCGACGGCGCGGACCGCTTCGGATATGGCGGCTTCGAGCCGCTCGACGGATGCATCGTCCTCGGCGACGAGACCGATGACCAGAGCGTCCGGCGCGGCATCGAGGATGCAGCTGCCCCAGGGGAACTCGAGGCGGCCGTTCTTGTCCGCAAAGCCTGTCGTCTCGCGCCCGGAAAAGCGCTCCTCGAGCGCGGCGATGTAACGGTCAGGGTCGGTCGTCGGGACGAGCGCCTGCGAGGTCGAATGGCTCATGGTCTCTCCTTGTGTCGCTCGCCGGCATAACGCATGGCAGGAGCATGAGTTGTGAAGCGGACTGGCGGCCGATGCGCGCGGGCGACCTCGATGCCGTGATGGCGATTGCGGCGCGCGTCCACCCGGCCTTTCCGGAGGCCCGCGCGGTCTTCGAGGAGCGGCTGCGCCTCGCGCCGGCGGGTTGCTGGATCGCCGAGGGCGACGATGCCCTCGGCTACCTCGTCAGCCATCCCTGGCTGAGCGGCACCCCGCCCAAGCTCGACACGTGCCTCGGGGCGATCCCGTCCGACCCGGACTGCTGGTACGTGCACGACCTCGCCCTTCTGCCATGCGCGCGCGGCTCGGGCCTCGGCCGGGCGATCATGGAGCGATTGAAGCGGATCGCGACCGAGGCGGGCCTCCCGGCGCTCGAACTCGTCTCCGTCTCGGGTTCCGGGCCGTTCTGGCAACGCCTCGGCTTCGAGGTCGCGCCGGCCGACCCCGCAGCCTTGGCCTCCTACGGCAGCGATGCCAGGCTCATGCGGCTGTCCCTGCGCGATCCGGGTGTTGCAGGTTAACCACTGCGGCCGAAAGATGGTTCGCTGCCTCAGTTTTTGTCACTCTGCCCTCTTCCCATGCAGTGCAAACGTTTGTTAAAGGAACCATTAAACAATTGTGTCTATTGGAGGACGCGAGGGTTTCCGCGCAAGCGGTCCAAGATCTGGCGGGCGGCGTGGGAAGCAGACACGCAGGTCCTGACGCGGTGGGCATAGAACCCTAGGCCTTTCGGACGGTGCCGCATAAGTCCGATGCCGGAGTAGCGCCCGGCCTCGCCGGATTGAACTTCGAGCCGCAGTCCGGTCTTCGGCTCGATACATCGAGGGGGGCACGCATGGACCACTCTCTGTCGCGCGCAAGCCGCCTGTTGCGGATGCGCGACGATCGGGGTCGTCCTCTCGGACCCCATCACGCCCCGGCGCGCGCCCAGGTTGCCGTGCGCGGGCTTTGCAGGCTTTTCGCTAAAAGCTGAACCACTCTTTAGCGGATGGCGTAAGCCTCTGTAGGCAGGCTTCATATTAAGGCGTTTCCTGAACAGCGGCCGGCTCCCATTTGAGCCGCCGAGGGACAGGCAACGTGAACGAGACAGGCATTCGCAGCCGTAAATTGCGGGCTGCATCGGACGAAGGCGGCGCGACGACGCTCGAATTCGCCCTGATCGCGCCGGCGCTCCTGCTTCTCGTGATGGCCATCTCGGAAGCCGGCATGATGCTGACCGCCCAGTTTCTCATGGAAGGGGCGCTCCAGAGCTCCTCGCGCGTGGGAAAGACGGGCTACGCCGATTCCGGCACGACCCGGGAGGAGACGATCCGGGCGGAACTCGACCGCTTCGCCGACGTCCTGATCGATCCCGCGCAGGTGCAGATCTCAAGCTATTCCTACGAGGATTTCAGCTCGATCGGCGAGCCTGAACCCTTCATCGACGCGAACGGAAACGGTCGGCGCGACGACGGCGAGAACTTCACGGACCTGAACGGAAACGGTCATTACGACCTCGACCGCGGCACGGCCGGATACGGCGGATCGAAGGCCGTCGTCGTCTATACCGCCACCTATCCCTGGCGTTTCGTGACGCCGATCATCTCCTGGCTCGGCGGAAGCGACGGCACGGTGGAGCTGACGGCCCGGGCGGCGGTGAAGAACGAGCCCTACTGAACCGCCATGCGCGCCTGCACTCGCCTTCTCCGATTCGCTGCGGACCGCTCCGGCGTCGCCGCAATCGAGTTCGGGCTGGCCGCTCCGGTGATGATTCTCCTGTTCCTCGGCGGGTTCGACATGTGCCGCTATCTGCTCGCCAACTTCAAGGCGGACCGGGTCGCGTTCTCGGTGGCCGACATCGTCACGCAGTACAAGATGGTCACCAGCACGGAAGTGGCGGACGCCTTCCAGGCCGCGGCCGAGATCATGGACCCGTTCGAGTTCGCCTCCGACGGGGTGGTCATCATGTCCTCCGTCTACCGCAAGGACAGCTGGAGCACTCCGGTCATCCGCTGGCAGTGCACCGGGGGCGGGACCCTCCAGCACCAGAGCGCCCTCGGGGCGGCGGGCGACTACGCGACCCTGCCTCCGAACGTGACGCTCGGCGCGCGCGAGAACCTCCTCATCGCGGAGGTCTTCTACGACTACCACCCCCTCTTCAGCGGCGTGATTCCCCAGGAGGTCCAAGTCTACAAGACCGCCATCTTCCGCCCCCGGCTCGGCACGCTGACCTCGGCACCGGGATGCTGACGGCGAGGCGGCGCGGAGGGCACGTGCGGAGGCTGCGCCGTTGCGAAAGCGGCGCGGTGACGCCAGCCATCGCCCTCATGTTCGTCGTGCTCGCCGCGCTGATCGGCCTCGCCATCGATACCGGCCGCGCGCATCTCGTCAAATCCAAGCTGCACTATTCGCTGGATGCCGCCGGGCTCGCCGTCGGAGCGAAGCTCGATTCCACCGACCTCGACGCCGAGGTGACGGAGTTCGTCGCGACGAACTTCCCGACCGGCTATGTCGGGGCGACCGTGACCGACGTCACGCCCGTCCTGAGCGCGGACAAGAGCGTGCTCACGATCACCGCGACGGCGACCGTGCCGACCACCTTCATGAAGCTCGTCGGCATCGAAGAGGTCTCGGTGGCGGCCGAATCCGAGATCACCCGGACGACCACCGGGCTCGAGCTCGTGATGGTGCTCGACAATACCGGGTCGATGTCGAGCCAGATGTCGAACCTGAAGGGCGCGGCCAAGGAGCTCGTCAACATCCTCTATGGCGGCGCGAACACGGTCGATGACCTCTATGTCGGCCTCGTGCCGTTCTCGCAGGCCGTGAATGTCGGATCGGCGCGGACGGGCTGGATCGACGCGGCGCACAAGGATTCGCTCAACTGGGGACCGAGCGGCTCGAGCTGGGCGGGGTGCGTCGAGGCGCGCGGCGGCGGCCGCGACGTCACGGACGATCCCCCCTCCGCCGAGCTCTTCCGCGTCTACTATTCCCCCGATTCCAGCAACAACGACTGGATCAGGAGCGACGGCACCTACCGAACGCCGCTCGGCACAGGCACCCGCGGCCCGAACGTCTACTGCCCGGCCACGGTGACCCCGATGACGCGCCAGAAGTCGACCATCGTCGGCGCGATCGACGCCATGCAGGCGGTCGGCGGCACCCACGTCAATGTCGGCGCCGTCTGGGGCTGGCGGATGCTGTCGCCGCGCTGGCGCGGCCTCTGGGGCGGCGACATGGGCACGTACAATCTCCCGCTCGACTACAATACCGAGCTCATGGAGAAGGCGGCCGTCATCATGACCGACGGCGCGAACACCGTCTACGACAACATCTATTCGGCCTACGGTTTCCTCAGCGAAGGGCGCCTCGGCACAACCAGCATCTCCGCCGGCGAGGACGAGCTCGACACCCGCCTGCTTTCCGTCTGCACGGCCATGAAGAACGCCGGCATCCTCGTCTACACGATCGCCTTCAACAATCCGGGCGCCACGATCCAGACCATGATGCAGAAATGCGCGACGCAGCCGGACTTCTACTTCAACTCGCCGACGGCGAGCGATCTCTCGACCGCCTTCCGCACCATCGGCGATGCGCTCTCCAACCTCCGCGTCAGCCGGTGAGCCGGACCGCTCACGGATAGAGCCGCTCCCGGTGCCAGCCCGCCGCCCCCTCGCGGCGGAACCGGATGCGGTCGTGAAGCCGGAAGGCGCCGTCCCGCCAGAACTCGATGGAATCCGGCGCGATGCGGAAGCCCGACCAGAAGTCCGGGCGCGGGATCGTGCCGATTCCGAACCGCGCGGTGTACTGCGCGACAGCCTTCTCGAGCGCGAAGCGGCTCTCGAGCGGCTCCGACTGCCGGCTCGCCCAGGCGCCGATCCGGCTCGCCCGCGGCCGGCTCGCGAAGTAGGAATCCGCCTCGGCGGGATCGACGGGATCGACCGGGCCGCGCACGCGCACCTGGCGGCGGAGCGATTTCCAGTGGAAACAGAGTGCCGCCTTCGGGTTGGCGGCGAGTTCCCGCCCCTTCTGGCTGCCGAGATTTGTATAGAAGACGAATCCCGCGCGATCGAAATCCTTCAGGAGGACCATGCGGACATCAGGCAGCCCGTCCGCGTCCACGGTCGCGAGCGCCATGGCGTTCGGATCGTTCGGCTCGCTCTCGGTCGCATCTGCAAGCCACTCCGCAAAAAGGGAAAACGGCTCGTCGGCATCCCAGAAGTCACGCTTCGTTAACTGTTCCGCGGCAGCTTCGGCCTGATCGGACATTGTGAGCTGTCCCGTGCGAATTTCTGCCCGGCATCCCTACACCAGCGCATACCCCGCCCGCCAGTTCCCGCGTGCCGCGGCGCTTGCGACCGCCGTCGCGCTCTCCGGCTGCACACCCTTCTCGATGAAGATCGCAGGCGGCGCGCCCGCCGCAGCGCCGGTCGCGACCGGGTCGGTCGAGCCTTCCGTGGCGCTGCCGGGTCCGCTGCCGCCGTCGCTCGATCAGTCCGACGCCGCCGCGATCGGCCGCACCGCGCTCGAGGCCGCGGCTTCGCAGAACGGAACCGGCGAGTGGACGAATGCGCGGACCGGCTCCTCGGGCAAGCTCGCCCTCCTGCCCGACACGGCGGCGGGCGGCGCGGGCGCCTGCCGCAGCTTCGGCACGACCGTCACGAGCATCGGCGGGGTCCACCGTTACTCGGGGACGATCTGCCGCGATCCCGCCGGCAGCCCGGCGCTCACCGCAATCACGCTGATGACCGAGGAAGCCGGCTGACCGCCCTGGCATTGCGCGGCCGGACATTCCATATCATTGCGCGGTTCAGCAGTTTTATCGGATGACCTGCAGATGCGCGATCCCTACGAGGTGCTAGGCGTCGAACGCTCCGCGAGCGAGAGCGAGATCAAGCGCGCCTTCCGCAAGCTCGCGAAGCAGTACCATCCCGACCGCGCGGGCGACAATCCTGCGGCCAAGGCGAAGTTCGCCGAGATCAACACGGCCTACGAGATCGTCGGCGACAAGGAGAAGCGCGGCCAGTTCGATCGCGGCGAGATCGGGGCAGACGGCAAGCCGCGCTTCCAGGGCTTCCAGGGCCATGCCGGCGCCCAAGGCGGCTTCGAGAACGTCGATCCGAGCAGCTTCGCCGACGTGTTCTCGAGCTTCGGCTTCGGCGCCCGCGGCGGCGGGCCCGGCGGCCCGGGCGGCGCGAGGACGTTCCGCTTCTCGACCGGGCCGGGCGGACGGCGCTTCGAGGCCGGCGGCGCCGGCGATGCGGACGACATCCTGCGCGATCTCTTCACCGGCGGAGCCGGCCGCGCCGGCCCGCGCCCGCAGCCGCAGCGCGGCACCGACGTGCGCGCCGACGTGGCCGTCACGCTCGAGGACGTGGCACATGGCCGCCGTCCGAAGGTGACGCTGCCGACCGGCAAGACCGTCGCACTGACGCTTCCGAACGGCGTCGTCGACGGCCAGGTGATCCGCCTGGCGGGACAGGGCAATCCGTCGGTGACCGGCGGCGAGCCCGGCGATGCGCTGGTGACCGTGCGGTTCGTCCCGCATCCGCTCTTCCGCGCCGAGGGCGTCGATCTCCGGATCGACGTCCCGATCAGCCTCGACGAAGCGGTTCTCGGCGCCAAGATCCAGGTTCCGACCCTTTCCGGCAAGGTTCAGGTCACCGTCCCGCCCGGCGCCAGCGGCGGCCGCGCGCTGCGGCTGAAGGGGAAGGGCCTGCCCGGCCCGCATGGCCACGGGGATCTGCTCGTCGCGCTCCGGATCACCCTGCCGGAAGGCGTCGACGGCGAGCTGGAGGCGCTGATGCGCCGCTGGCGCGAGGAGAGCCGGCCGAGCCCGCGCGGCGCCGCCTTCGACTGACGGGGGCGTCAGCCGGCGAGGAGTTCCGGCGGCGCCTCGGTGAGGCTTTCCGCCCCCTCCACGATCGCGACCCGGAGCGCGGCCGTTTCCGGCAGATGGCGGTCGGCATGGAAGCGCGCGATCGCCATCCGCAACCGCTCGGCGTCGCCTCCGGCGTCCGAGAGGAGCGCGGCGCGGGCGAGATAGGCGCCGCCCGCGGCAAGGCCGAAGAGGCGCAGATAGGGCGTCGCGCCGGCGAGAACGCCCGCAATGTCGCCCTTCGCCAGACCCGCGAGGAGGTGCTCCGTCGCGACCGAAAGATCCTCGAGCGAGGCCGCGAGGCGGTCGGCGATCCGGGCCATTCCGGCGCGGTTCGAGGCCCGCGCCTCCGCCGCCGTCTCCGCGAGTTCCCGCAGATAGGCGCGGATGGTCTCGCCGCCCGCCGCCGGCAGCTTGCGCGTGGCGAGATCGATCGCCTGGATGCCGTTCGTTCCCTCGTAGATCGGCGCGATCCGCGAATCCCGGTAGAGCCGGGCGGCGCCGGTCTCCTCGATATAGCCCATGCCGCCGTGGACCTGCACCCCGAGCGAGGCGACCTCCACGCCGGCATCCGTCGAGAACGCCTTCGCCACGGGGGTCAGGAGGTTCGCCCGCTCGCGCCAGGACGCCCGCGCCCCGGGGTCCGGCTCGAGCCGGCCGCGGTCGATGGCGACCGCGCAGGCATAGCAGATGGCCCGGCTGGCGGCGGTGAGGCTCCGCATCGAAAGGAGCATCCGCCGGACGTCGGGATGGGCGATGATCGGGCTCATGCCCGCCTCCGGTTGCCCCGGCGCCCGGCCCTGGCGGCGTTCCACGGCATAGGCGGTCGCCTGCTGGAGCGCGCGTTCGGCGACGCCGACGCCTTCGATCCCGACCGCGAGCCGCGCGCTGTTCATCATCGTGAACATGCAGTTGAGGCCGCGATTCTCCTCGCCGACCAGCCAGCCGACCGCGCCCTTCTCTCCGCCCGCGTGACCCCCGCCATAGATCATCGTGCAGGTCGGCGAGGCGTGCAGGCCCATCTTCTCCTCGATGCCGGCGCAGAAGACGTCGTTGCGAACGCCCGGCGCGCCGTCCGCGTCCGGCAGGAATTTCGGCACGAGGAACATCGAGATGCCCTTCGTGCCGGGCGGCGCGCCCGGCAGCCGCGCCAGCACGAGATGGACGATGTTCCCGGCCATGTCGTGCTCGCCATAGGTGATGAAGATCTTCTGGCCGAAGATGCGGTAGCTGCCGTCGGCGGCCCGCTCGGCCCGCGTGGCGAGCGCGCCGAGATCGGAGCCCGCCTGCGGCTCCGTCAGGTTCATGGTTCCGGTCCATTCGCCGGAGGCGAGCTTCGGAGCGTAGAGCCGCCTCAGCTCCTCGCTCGCATGCGCCTCGAGCGCCTCGACGGCGGCGAGCGTCAGGGTCGGGCCGACACCATAGGCCATCGAGGCGGCGTTCCACATCTCCTGCACCGCGACGGAAACGCAGGCCGGCAGGCCCTGGCCGCCCAGTTCCGGCGGCGCGGTGAGGCTCGCCCAGCCGGCTTCGCGCCAGCGGCGGTAGACCTCCTTCCAGCCCGGCGGCATCGTGACGGCGCCCCCGGCCCAGCTCGCGCCCACGCGGTCCCCGACGGCCGCGACCGGCGCGAGCACCTCGGCGGCGAAGCGCCCCGCCTCATCGAGCACGGCCCGGAGCGTGGCCTCGTCGAGATCGCCGAAGAGCCCGTCCCGCAGGGGCGCCGAGGCGCCCGCGACCCGCTCCAGCGTGAACACGATCTCGGATACCGGCGCCCTGTACATCGCGGCCTCTCTCCCGGATTGCCGCCCTACCATCCGGCCCGCACCCGGTCCTGTCCAGTGCACCGGAGAGGCTTCGCGCGGGCTTGGCAAAGCCGGACGGGCGGTGCACTCCTGCCCGATGGACATCATCAAGGCTGAAGACCTCCCCGCCCGGATGGGCGAGGTGGTCGCCGCGCTCGGCCGCGGCGAGCTCGTCGCGATCCCGACCGAGACGGTCTACGGCCTCGCCGCCGACGCGGGGAACGGGAGGGCGGTCGCGCGGATTTTCGCCGCGAAGGGCCGCCCGCGCTTCAACCCGCTCATCTGCCATGTGGACGGCGTCGTCATGGCCGAGGCCCACGTCGTACTCGATCGCCGCGCGCGGCGCCTCGCCGAGAGGTTCTGGCCGGGACCGCTGACGCTGGTTCTTGAGCGGAGCGCCACCTCCACGGTGCACCCGCTCGCCGCCGCCGGCCTGCCGACGCTCGCGGTCAGGGCCCCGCGCGGCCCGGCGCGCGCGGTGATCACGGCGTTCGGGCACCCCCTTGCCGCGCCGAGCGCGAATCGTTCGGGCCGCATCACCGCCACCACGGCCGCCGAAGTGGTCGAGCAGCTCGGGGATGCGGTCGCGCTCGTGATCGACGGCGGCCCGTCGCAGGTCGGCCTCGAATCCACCATTGTCGGCCTCGCGGACGGACCGCCGCGCCTGCTGCGGCCGGGCGGCCTTCCCGCCGAGGAGATCGAAGCCGTGCTCGGCGAGCCGCTCCTGCGCGCCGGGCCGGGCGCCGCCGTGACCGCGCCCGGCATGCTGAAGAGCCATTATGCCCCGCATGCGGCGATGCGCCTCGAGGCACGGGAGGTCCGGCCCGGGGAAGCGCTCCTCGCCTTCGGCCCGGACCTGCCCCCGGGCGCCGCGCGCGCCGCGGCAATCCGGAACCTCAGCCCGCGCGGCGACCTCGTCGAGGCCGCCGCGGCACTCTTCTCCGCCATGGCCGAACTCGACAGGAGCGGCGCACGGACCATCGCGGCGATGCCGGTGCCCCGCCACGGCCTGGGCGAGGCGATCAACGACCGGCTGGCCCGGGCGGCCGCCCCGCGTCCCGGCGGGAATCCCGGCGAGCATCCCGGCGAAGGGCCGCAGCCGGACGCCGGGCGGGACCCGATGCGGGATTGACGCATCAGGGCCCGGCCGGTCACATGGCCGGGCCACGGACCCAGGGCGGCAAGCGACGTGACGACACTCCTCCTGCACCACCCGATCTTCCTCGAGCACCTGACCCCGGTCGGCCACCCCGAGCGCCCCGACCGGCTGCGCGCCATCGAGGCGGTGCTCGACAACGAAGCGTTCGCCGCGCTGAAGCGCGAGGAGCCGCACGCCGCCGATCCCGAGGTCGTCAGCCTCGTCCATCCGGAAAGCTTCGTCGATTACATACGCGGCGAGATCCCGGCCGAGGGGCTCACGCGCATCGATGCCGACACGGTGGCCTCGCCCAAATCCTGGGAGGCCGTGATGCACGCGGTCGGCGCCGGCCTGCGCGGCGTCGACGCCGTCATGGACGGAGAGGCGGCCAATGCCTTCGCCGCGGTTCGCCCGCCCGGCCACCACGCCGAGCGCACCCGCGCGATGGGCTTCTGCCTGTTCAACATCATCGCCATCGCCGCCCGCTACGCCCAGCGCGAATACGGGCTCGAACGCGTCGCGATCGTCGACTGGGACGTCCATCACGGCAACGGCACGCAGGACATTTTCTGGTCCGATCCGAGCGTGCTCTATGCGTCCACGCACCAGATGCCGCTCTATCCCGGCACCGGCGCGGTTTCGGAGACGGGAAGCGGCAACATTGTCAACGCGCCGCTCGCGCCCGGCGACGGCGGCGAGGCCTTCAAGGAGGCGTTCCGGACGCGGATCCTGCCGGCGCTGCAGACCTTCCAGCCCGAGCTGATCCTGATTTCGGCCGGATTCGACGCCCATTTCCGCGATCCACTCGCCTCGCTGAACCTCGAGGAGGAGGACTTCGCCTGGGCGACCGACCGGCTGATGGAGGAGGCCGACGCATCCTGCAACGGCCGCATCGTCTCCATCCTCGAAGGGGGCTACGACCTGCGCGGCCTCGCCGGGTCCGTCGCGGCCCATGTCCGCGAGCTGATGAAGAGCTAGGAGGGCCGTCTTGGCCGAGGAGAACGAAATCGCCGTCGAAACGCTGAGCTTCGAGCAGGCGCTCTCCGAACTGGAGAAGATCGTCGGCCGGCTGGAGCGGGGCGACGTGGCGCTGGAGGAATCGATCGCGATCTACGAGCGGGGCGCCGCGCTGAAGGGGCGCTGCGAGGCGCTTCTCCGCCGGGCCGAGGAAAGGGTGGAGAAGATCCGCGTGTCGGAAGGGAGGGCCGCCGGCACCGAGCCCTTCGACGGCGAGTAGCGCTGGCCGCGGCCGCGGGACGGCGCTCCCGCTCAGCGGCCGTGCGCGTCGCCGATCCCGAGATGCGCGTCGATCAGCGCATCGTCCCGCAGCATGTCCGCGCTCCGCCCGCGATGCACGATCTGGCCGCGGTCGAGAATGATCGCCTCGTCGGTCATGCCGAGGATCTTGCGCGCGTTCTGCTCGACGATGATCGCGCTCATCTGCTCCTCGCGGACAATCGTCCCGATGACGTTGAGGAGCTCCTCGACGATGATCGGCGCGAGCCCCTCGAGCGGCTCGTCGAGGAGCAGAAGCTTCGGATTGAGCACCAGCGCCCGCGCGACGGCGAGCATCTGCTGCTCGCCCCCGGACAGCTGGTTGCCGAGATTGCGCCGGCGCTCCTTGAGGCGGGGAAACACGGCATAGGCGCGTTCGAGCGACCAGGGACCCGGCCGCGCCACCGCGGTCAGGTTCTCCTCCACCGTCAGCGGACGGAAGACGTTGCGCTCCTGCGGAACCCAGCCGAGGCCGGAGCGGGCGCGCCGTTCGGGCGCGAGCCCCGACACCTCGGCGCCGTCGAAGCGGATCGAACCCGCGCGCTGCCGCGTCAGCCCCATGATGGTGTTGACGAGCGTGGTCTTTCCGACCCCGTTCCGGCCGAGTACCGCGAGCGAGGTTCGGGACGGGAGCTCGAACGAGATGTCCTTCAGCACGACGGCCTCGCCGTAGCCGGCCGAGACGGCCGAGAGGCTAAGCAGCGCGCCCATCGAGGCTCTCCCCCAGATAGGCTTCCCGCACGCGCGGATCGGCGGCCACCCTTTCCGGCACGTCCTCGACGAGCAGCGTGCCCCCGACGAGCACCGCGATCCGCTCGGCGAACCGGAAGACCAGATCCATGTCGTGCTCGATGAGGAGCACCGCGACGTCGCGCGGAAGCGCGGCGATCGCCGCCATGATGTCCTGGCGCTCGCCATCCGGAACGCCCGCCGCCGGCTCGTCGAGAAGGAGGAGCTTCGGCCGGCAGGCGAGCGCGACGGCGATCTCGAGCTGCCGCCGCTTGCCATAGGCGATCTCGGCGGTCGGCAGGTCCATGACGTCGGCAAGCTTCAGCCGGGCGAGGATGGCGGCCGCCTCCTCCGCCGCCGCCTCCTCGCGCCAGGCCGGGCGCCGAAGATTGGCCGCCTTGCCGTCACGCTCGAAGATCGCGAGGAGCACCGATTCGAGCGGCGTCAGATCCGGAAAGAGCTGGTTGACCTGGAAGGTCCGCACCATGCCCCGGCGCACCCGCTGGTGCCGCGACAGGCGCGTTATGTCCTCGCCCGCGAGGCGGATCGAGCCGAAGCTCGGGGCGATCACGCCGGTGAGGATGTTGACGAAGGTCGTCTTGCCCGCGCCGTTCGGCCCGATCAGGGCCTGGCGCGCGCCCGGAGCGAGCGAGAACGTGACCTCGTTCACCGCCCGCAGGCCGCCGAAGGAGCGCGACAGGCGATCCGTCGCCAGGATCGGCGTCATGCCGCCCCTCCCCGCTCCGACCGGGCCGGCCTGCGCCGGAGGAAGCGCCGGGCGAGGCCGAGCAGCCCCCCGCGTGCGAAGAGGACGAGCAGCACGAGCGCCGCGCCGAGCCAGAACTGCCAGTACTGGGTCGTGATGTTCGACAGCCATTCCTGCATCAGCTTGAAGGCGACGGCGCCGACGAGCCCGCCATAGAGCACGCCGCTCCCGCCGATGATGAGAACGAGGAGACCCTCGGCGGAGCGCTGGAAGTTGAGGACGTCGAGCGAGACGAACTGCGTGGTCTGGGCGAGGAGCCCGCCGGCGATGCCGGCGAAGCCGGCGGCGAGCGTATAGACCGCAACGAGATGGCGGTTCACCGGCGCGCCGACGGCGCTCATCCGCAGCGCATTGCCCTGGATCCCCCTGAGGACCAGCCCGAACGGCGCGTTGACGATCCGCCGGATCGCGAGAAAGCACAGGAAGAGCACGGCGAGCGCGTACCAGTAGGCGGTATGGCCGAATAGGTCGAACTCGAACACTCCGAAGACCGGGTCCATGACCACGCCGTTGAGGCCGTCCGCCCCGCCCGTGAGCCAGGCCGCCTTGTTGGCCGCCTCGAGCACCATCATGGCGACGCCGAGCGTCACCATGAGCCGGGTCAGGTCGCTTCCGCGCAAGACCAGGAAGCTCGTCGCGAAGCCGAGCGCCGCCGCGACCAGGCCGGCCGCGGCAAGCCCCGAGATCGGCTCGCCCCATCCGTGCTGGGCGAGGATGCCCGCCGCATAGGCGCCGGCCCCGAAGAAGGCCGCGTGACCGAGCGAGACGATGCCCGCATAGCCGAGCAGGAGGTCGATCGAGAGGGCGAAGAGCCCGAGGATCGCGATCTCGGTGAGGAGCGGGAGCCGGAGCGGGAAGACGAAGAAGGCAGCGAGAGCCGCCGCCCAGAACAGGAGATCGAACAGCGACCAGCGCGCCCGCTCCCGCAGCAACGCGGCTGCGGAAGCCGGAGCCGCGGCCGGCGGCGCGCCCGTCTCGACCCTGGTCACCGGCTGCCCCGCGCGAACAGGCCCTGCGGACGGACGATCAGGATCGCGACCATCATGGTGTAGATCATGAACGCGCCGAACTCCGGCACGAAATACTTGCCCGCGACGTCGCCGAGACCGAGGACCAGCGAGGCGACGAAGGGCCCGATCAGCGAGGTCGTGCCGCCGACCGTGACGACCACCAGGAAGTAGATCATGAACTTCAGCGGGAAGGTCGGGTCGAGGCCGAGCACGTCCACGCCGAGCGCCCCGCCGAGGCCGGCGAGGCCCGATCCCAGCGCGAAGGTGGCGGCGAACAGGCGGTTGACGTCGATGCCGAGGCCGCGCGCGACGTCCGGCTGGTCGACCGCGGCGCGGAGGCGGCTTCCGAACCGGGTCCTGGAGAGCCCGAGCTGGAGAACCACCACCAGCGCGCCGCAGATCGCGATGATGAAGAGGCGGTAGATGCCGATCGAGCCGCCGAGGATCTCGAGCTGCCCGCGCAGGAAGGCCGGCAGCGTGATGAGCTGCTGCTGCGCGCCCATGAAATAGTCGATGGCCGCGATCGCCATGAACACCAGGCCGATCGTGAAGAGCACCTGGTCGAGATGGGTCTTGCCGTAGAGCCGGACATAGAGCGTGCGCTCCAACACCACGCCGACCGCGGCCGTCAGCAGGAAGGCGGCGGGCAGGCAGAGAAGGAACGGCACGCCGAGCCGGTTCATCAGGACGACGGTGAGATAGCCCCCGCCCATGGCGAAGGCGCCGTGGGCGAGGTTGACGAAGTTCATCAGGCCGAGGGTGACGGCCAGCCCGCAGGCGAGCACGAAGAGCAGCATGCCATAGGCGACCCCGTCGAAGAGGATAGTCAGCACGCCGCTCTCGCGCCCTTCAGCCCGCCCGCGAGGCCCGCATCACTTTCCCGCCTTGGCGGGATCCTTCATGTCCGGGATCTGGTCGAACTCGATATTGTAGAGCTCGCCGTCCTCGCCGCGCTTGACCTCGCGGATATAGATGGTCTGCACGATGTCGCGCGTCTCCGGGTCGATGGCGATCTTGCCCCGCGGGCTGGTCCAGCTCATGCCCTTCACCGCGTCGACGAACTTCTCCGCGCTCGGGTCGCAATCCGTCTTCCTGAGGCCCTCGAAGATGGCGTGCATCCCGTCATAGCCGCTGACCGCGAAGAAGTTCGGACGCATGTTCCCGTTGGCCTTCTTGAAGGCCTCGACGAAGCCCTTGTTCTCCGGCGAATCGTGCGCCGCCGAATAGAAGAAGGCGGTGATCGTGCCGAGGGCGACATCCCCCATATTGTTGAGGATGTCGTCGTCGGTGACGTCACCGGTGCCGATCAGCTTCACGCCCGCGGCCGTGAGCCCGCGATCCGCCACCTGCTTCATGACGATCGAGCCGACGCCGGACGGCACGAAGACGAAGATCGCATCCGGCGCCGCATCCTTCGCGCGCTGCAGGAACGGAGCGAAGTCCGGGTTCTGCAGCGGCACGCGGAGCTTCTCGGCGACCTGGCCGCCACCCGCCTCGAAGGCCTTGGCGAAATAGGTCTCCGCGTCGTTGCCGGGCGCATAGTCGGAGACGAGCGTCACCACCTTCCCGATGCCGTTCTTCGCCGCCCATTCGCCCATCGCGTAGGCGGCCTGCGGCGTCGTGAAGCTCGTCCGCACGATGTTCGGCGACTTCTCGGTTATGATCGAGGTCGCGGCCGCCATCACGACCATCGGCACCTTGCCCTGGGTCGCGATCGGAGCCGCGGCGAGCGCGAGCGGGGTGAGGCCGAAGCCGGCGAGGATGTTCGCGCCCTCGCGCACCACCGCCTCCTGCGCGATGCGCTTCGTGACGTCCGCCGTGCCGGTGTCGTCCTTCGTCGTCAGCTCGACCGTGCAGCCCTGGAGATCGCCCTTGTGCTGGTCGAGATAGAGCCTGGCGGCCGCGTCGATCTGCCGGCCCGTCGATGCGAACGGTCCCGTCATGGGCAGGATCAAGGCGACCTTGACCGTGTCGGCGGCCATCGCCGCGCCGGCCAGGAGCGCCGCCACGCCGGCGAGCGCGGCCCTCAATGTCCACTTGGCCATTCGGATTCCCTCCCTCCGATCCCGCCTCACAGGGGCGGATTGTTCAGCCCGCCCGATCCTTTCTGCATTGCCCCCGCCAATGCAAGTGGCCGGACGGATAATTTGATGTCAAACGTTCAGCCCGTACGAATCGGCATCCGGCAGCCCGCTTGGCGGGGTCCGAAAGCTGCGATATTGACCCGGACCTGACAGCGGCGAAGAGCCGGACGGCGTGGACGCCGAGCCGAAGACGGCGAAATCCAGGAGGAAACCCCGATGCCGACACCCCCGCCCCCATTCCGCGCCGACGAGGTGGGAAGCCTCCTGCGGCCGCAGGCGCTGAAGGACGCGCGCGCCGCCTTCGCCGAGGGCCGCATCCCGGCCGCGGAGCTGAAGAAGGTCGAGGACGACGAGATCCGCGCCGTCGTCGCCAAGCAGGAGGAGGTCGGGCTGAAGGCGGTGACGGACGGCGAGTTCCGGCGCGCCTGGTGGCACTTCGACTTCCTGTCGCATCTCGAGGGCGTGGACCTCGTCAAGGGCGAGAAGGCGATCCAGTTCCACGGCGTCGCGACGAAGTCCGAGAGCATCGTCGTCACCGGCAAGGTCGATTTCGGCGACCACCCGATGATCGAGCATTTCAAGTTCCTGAAGAGCGTGACCAAGGTCACGCCGAAGATGACGATACCCTCGCCCTCGGTGCTGCATTTCCGGGGCGGCCGGCAGGCGATCAGCCGCGACGTCTATCCGGACATGGAGAGCTATTTCGCCGACAGCGCCGAGGCCTACCGCAAGGCGGTCCGCGCCTTCTACGACGCCGGCTGCCGCTACCTGCAGTTCGACGACACGGTCTGGGCCTATCTCTGCTCGGAGAAGGAGCGGCAGTCGGTGCGCGACCGCGGGGAGGATCCCGATCCGCTGCCGCGCATCTATGCCGACATGATCAACCACGCGATCCGGGACCGGCCGGACGACATGATCATCACGACCCATGTCTGCCGCGGCAACTTCCGCTCGAGCTGGATCTCCGAGGGCGGCTACGAGCCGGTCGCCGAGGTCCTTCTCGACCGCATCGGCTATGACGGCTACTTCCTGGAATACGACACCGACCGCGCCGGCGGCTTCGAGCCGCTGCGCTTCCTGCCGAAGGGGAAGAAGCGCGTCGTGCTCGGCCTCGTCACCTCCAAGAGCGGCACGCTGGAGAGCAAGGACGACATCAAGCGGCGGATCGAGGAGGCGACGAAATTCGCCCCGCTCGAGCAGTTCTGCCTGTCGCCGCAATGCGGCTTCGCCTCAACCGAGGAGGGCAACATCCTCGCCGAGCAGGAGCAGTGGCGGAAGCTCGCCCTCATCGTCGAGATCGCGCGCGAGGTGTGGGGCGAGGTCTGAGCGCCGCAGGCAGCCCCGCCGCGCAGGAAGCCCCGGGCGGCCCGGCCTCGCGCCGGGCTGCGTAACCGGCCGGCGGGCGGGGCCCTCGGGCCGTCAGTCGCGTCCGTAGACGTCGTCGAGGCGCTCCACGTCGTCCTCGCCGAGATAGGATCCGGTCTGCACCTCGATCAGGCTGAGCGGGATCCGGCCGGGATTCTCCAGCCGGTGGCGGGTGCCGAGCGGGAGGTAGACTGATTCGTTCTCGGTGATCTCGACGACCTCGCCGCCGCGGGTGACCCGCGCCGTGCCCTTGACCACGACCCAGTGCTCGGCCCGGTGGAGGTGGCGCTGGAGCGAGAGCCGCCCGCCCGGCTTGACGCAGATGTGCTTCACCTGGTGCCGCTCGCCGCGGTCGATCGTCTCGAAATGGCCCCAGGGCCGGTGGACCCTGCGGTTGGCGAGGACGAGCTCCGGACGCTCCGTCCGGAGGCGGTCGACGATCGGCTTGATCTCGTGGGCGCGGTCGCGGCGCGAGACGAGCATGGCGTCCGGCGTCGAGACCACCACGATGTCGTCGACGCCGAGCGTCGCGAGCAGCCGGCCGTCAGAGATGTAGGCGTAGTTGCGCGCCGAGTCCTCGAAGCGGGCGTCGCCGAGGGCGGCATTGCCGTGCTCGTCCCGGCGCGAGGCGTCGTAGAGCGCGTTCCAGGACCCGATATCGCTCCAGCCGATGCCCGAGACCGGGCGGATCGCGACCCGCTCGGAGCGCTGCATCACGGCATAGTCGATCGAGCTCGCGGGCGAACGTTCGAGCGCGGCGCGGCCGAGCCGGACGAAATCGAGATCGGCGGCGGCGGTCTCGACGCTCTCGGCGGCAGCGCTCGCGATCGCCGGCGCGAGCCGCTCCAGCTCGGCGAGCAGGGTGCGGGCGCGAAACAGGAAGAGCCCGCTGTTCCAGTAATGGCCGCCGGCCGCGATCATGGCCTCGGCACGCGCGCGATCTGGCTTCTCAACGAAGCTCTTCGCCCGCCAGACGCCCGCCGACAGCGCCTCGGGCCCGCGCGCGACATAGCCGTAGCCGGTCTCCGGGCTCGCGGGCTCGATGCCGAAGGTCACCAGCCAGCCGTCCTCGGCCACCGGCACGGACTCCCTGACCGCCTCCGCCAGCCGCGCCGGAACGGCGATCCGGTGATCGGCCGGCATGACGAGCACGAGCGCTTCCGCGTCGCGGGCGCAGATCCAGCGGCAGGCGGCCGCGATCGCCGGCGCCGTGTCCCGCGCCACCGGCTCGACGAGGAGGCCGGCCAGCTCGACCCCGCAGGCGCGCGCCTGCTCGGCGAGCAGGAAGCGGTGCTCCTCGCTGCCGACCACGACGGGCCGGCCGAAGCCCGCCTCGCCGGAAAACCGCAGCAGCGTGTTCTGGAGCAGCGACCGCTCCCCGGTCAGCGTCAGGAACTGCTTGGGATGGCAGCTGCGCGAAGCAGGCCAGAGCCTCATGCCCGAGCCGCCGCTGAGAACCGTCGGCGTGATTGTCGTCAAGGTGTCACCAGCTCGCGCGGTACGCGTACCGGCAGACGATACAAGTGGGCGCAGGCGGCGAAAAGCGCGTCCGCGGCGATTCGCGCCCGGGCCGCGTCGCGCGGCACGGGCGGAACCCGGGGGACCGCACCGCCATCTCGCCTTCGCCGCCGACATGGGCCATAGAGCCTGTGGCTCCATCGACGAGGGAGGCATGCGTGGGCACCACCCCGCCGGCACCGGAGGCGCTCCATCACCATAGCCGGCGCATGGGCGGGCGCGATCCCGACGAGCCGAACCGCCAGGCGACGCCGCTGGAGCTCTTCTTCGACCTCACCTTCGTGACGAGCTTCGGGCTGGCGGCCCTCCAGTACGCCCACGCGCTCGCTGAGGGCCATTACGGCCCCGCCCTGATCGGCTTCGGCTTCGCGAGCTTCGCCATCTGCTGGGCCTGGATCAACTTCTCCTGGTTCGCCTCCGCCTACGACACGGACGACTGGATCTTCCGGGTCGCCACCATGGTGCAGATGACGGGCGTGCTGGTGGTCGGGATCGGGCTTCCGCGGATGTTCGCGTCTGTCGAGCACGGCCAGCATCTCGACGCCGGCGTCATCGTGGCGGGTTACGTGGTCATGCGGTTGGCGCTGGGGTTCCAATGGCTGCGCGCGGCGAGACAGGACCCGGCGCGCAGGCGCGCATGCCTGACCTATGCCGCCGCCATTTCCGTCGCCCAGATCGGCTGGATCGCGCTCAGCCTGGCCGATCCGGCACTCGGCACGGCGCTCCTCCTCGTGCTCGTGCTCATGGTCGTCGAGCTCGCCGGCCCCGTCCTCGCCGAGCGCCGTGACGGCGGCACGCCATGGCATGCGCACCATATCGCGGAACGCTACGGCCTGTTCGCCATCATCGCGCTCGGGGAAGGCGTCGTCGGCACCATCGCCGCGCTCACGGCGGTCACCGGCGAAAAGGGCTGGACGAGCGATGCCGTGCTCACATGCGTCGCCGGGATCGGCCTGACCTTCGCCATGTGGTGGATCTATTTCATCCTGCCGTCCGCGCGCATCCTGCATGCCCACCGCGACAGGTCCTTCGTGTGGGGCTATGCGCAGATGGCGACCGTCGCCTCCATCGTGGCGACCGGCGCCGGGCTCCATGTGGCGGCGAACTTCATCGAGCATCAGGCGCATATCGGCGCCGTCGCCACTGTCCTCAGCGTGGCCCTCCCCCTCGCGATCTTCATCGGCTCGATCTACGCGCTCTACACCTATCTCGTCGGACGGTTCGACCGGTTCCACATCGGGCTGCTCGGCGGGACTACGGCGGTCCTGGTCCTCGCCGTCGTCGCCGCGCTTGCCGGCGTCGACATGGCGGTCTGCCTGATCATCCTGATGCTTGCGCCCGGCGTCACCGTGGTGGGCTACGAGGCGAGGGGATACCGCCACCAGATCGCCGTCGCGACGCGGTGACGACGGGCGGAAGGGGCGAGGCATTTTCTTCCTCTGCGGCCCCGGACCGGCCGGCGCCACACTGAATGTAAGACATCCAAACTGGCTGGGGCGCCAGGATTCGAACCTGGGATGGCGGGACCAAAACCCGCTGCCTTACCGCTTGGCTACGCCCCAATGCCGGAGGTGCCGCGATATAACGCGGCCGACCGGCAGCGGCAACTGCCGCCCCTCCCCGCTTGCGCCCCGCCCCCGCCTCCCCCCGCGCCCGCGCCGCGCGGCCGGGCAGGCGGGACGCGGCTGGAAATGCCGGGCAAGGACGCGCATCCTTCGCCGACGCAACGGCCGGCCGGCGCGGCCGTTGTCCCAGTGCCACGAACGGAGACAGGAACGCGAAATGAAGACGATCTCGGCGCGGCAGATGAAGGCGGCGCGCGCACTCCTCGGATGGTCCGAAGACGATCTCGCGGCGCGTGCCGGACTGAAGCGCGACGACCTCGCCGGGATGGAAGAGGAGGACCTCGCCTTCGTCGCCCCCCCGGACGCGGCCGAGGCGGTGGTCCAGGCTTTCGCAGCCGCGGGCATCGAATTCCTGAATGCCGGCGGCGAGGTGGGCGTCCGGCTCTGCCCCGCCCCGGAGGTGAACGGCCTGCGCCCCTCCGAACTGAACGCCGCCAACGACGGCTGATCCTCCGGCCGGCGGGGTTCGCGCGTCAGCCCGGGCGGCGTGTCCGCCAAGGATAGACCCGCAGCACGGCATCCTCGAGCCGGCGCGAGAAGTCGGCATGGAGCGTCGTCAGCTCGGTGCGGCGAAGATTGCGGAACGAGAGGCCTTCGCCGGCGGCCACGAAAGCGGGCCTCGCGCCCGCTCCGGCCGGCTCGGAGCCCTGGGTGTCGGCCATCGCCCCCTCCCGGTTGGTTGCCGGCGAAGAGTCGGCCCTCATGGTTAACGGGCGGTAAAGAAGCGGCGGCGGCCCGGCAGCGGCGGCCGGACTATCCGTGCCGTGCGGGCCTGTCCCGTGGCCGCTCCGGGCGGGGCCGCTCCGGCCCGGGCCCCTCGTCGTCCTCCAGGATGCGCACGGCCGCGCCGTCGAGATCGTCGAACTGCCCGGACCGCAGCGACCAGAGGAAGGCGACGAGGCCGAGCAGGCCGAGAAAGAGCGCGATCGGTATGAGGATGAGGAGCCCGTTCACGCTGCCGCCTCGGCCGGTGCCGGGCCCCCGGCGGCAGGCATCCTGCGGGCGCGCACGAGGAGCTGGAGCCGGAGCGCGTTCGCCGTGACGATGATCGAGGAGCTCGACATGGCGACGGCGGCGATGAGCGGGGTCGCGTAGCCGAGCATGGCGACCGGGACGGCGACCAGATTGTAGGCGACCGCGAGCGCGAAGTTCTGGAGGATCAGCCGCCGCGCCGCGCGGGCGACCTGCCATGCTGCGAGGACGGGCCCGAGCCGCCGGCCGGTGAAGACGATGTCGGCCGCAGTCTGGCTGATGTCGGAGGCGCTCGCCGGCGACATCGAGACCCAGGCCGAGGCGAGCGCCGGGGCGTCGTTGATGCCGTCGCCGACCATCAGCACTTTGTGGCCCGCCGCCGCGCGCTCGGCGAGCAGCGCGGCCTTGACGTCGGGCGTCGCCTCGGCGCGCCAGGACGGCAGCCCGAGCCGCCCGGCGGCGGCCGC
>NZ_SPKJ01000005.1 GCF_009866965.1 Propylenella binzhouense
GGGCGGCCGCACCGTCGGCGCCGGCATCGTCGCTTCCATCATCGAGTAACCCGACAAAGGGCAGGGCGCGCACCCCGCGCGCCCGTCCTTGCCAGAGGCATTGCAATGAACGGACAGAATATCCGGATCCGGCTCAAGGCGTTCGATCACCGGGTGCTCGACACGTCGACGGCGGAGATCGTCTCTACCGCCAAGCGGACGGGCGCGCAGGTGCGCGGGCCGATCCCGCTGCCGACCCGGATTGAGAAGTTCACGGTGAACCGCTCGCCGCACGTCGACAAGAAGAGCCGCGAGCAGTTCGAGATCCGCACCCATAAGCGGCTGCTCGACATCATAGATCCCACGCCGCAGACGGTCGACGCGCTGATGAAGCTCGACCTCGCCGCCGGTGTCGATGTCGAGATCAAGCTGTAGGGCACAGTCCCTGACGAGGTAGAAGACCATGCGTTCAGGCGTGATCGCACAGAAGCTGGGCATGACCCGCGTCTACACCGAAGCCGGCGAGCAGGTGCCCGTCACGGTGCTTCGCGTCGACGGCTGCCAGGTCGTGGCCCAGCGCACGCAGGATAAGGACGGCTACACCGCGCTGCAGCTCGGCGTCGGCCGGGCCAAGGCGAAGAACACCACCAAGGCCATGCGGGGGCATTTCGCGAAGGCCGAGGTGGAGCCGAAGCGCAAGATGGCGGAGTTCCGGGTGAGCCCGGAGAACCTCGTCGAGATCGGCGCGGAGATCACGGCCGAGCATTTCGTGCCGGGGCAGTTCGTGGACGTCACGGGCACGTCGATCGGCAAGGGCTTCGCCGGCGTCATGAAGCGTCACAATTTCGGCGGCCTCCGCGCGACGCACGGCGTCTCGATCTCGCACCGCTCGCATGGTTCGACCGGCCAGCGCCAGGACCCGGGCAAGGTGTTCAAGGGCAAGAAGATGGCCGGCCACATGGGCGACGTGCGCGTGACGACGCAGAACCTGCAGGTCGTCCGCACGGATGCCGAGCAGGGCCTGATCCTCGTCCGCGGTGCCGTTCCGGGCGCCAAGGGCGGCTGGCTGCTTGTCCGCGACGCCGTGAAGATGAAGGCCCCCGAGGGCGTCCCGCTGCCCGCCGCGATCCGCGCCCGCAGCGACGCCGCGGCCGGCGCCGCGCCGAACGAGGCGGCGGCCGGCGAGGCCGGAGGAGAAGCCTGATGGAGTTCGAAGTCAAAACGCTCGACGGGCAGTCCGCCGGCAGCATCACGGTTTCGGAGGCGCTGTTCGGCCTCGAGCCGCGCGCCGACATCCTGCAGCGCATGGTGCGCTACCAGCTCGCCAAGCGGCAGCAGGGCACGCACAAGTCGAAGGGCCGCTCCGAGGTCAAGGCGACCTCGAAGAAGGTCTACCGGCAGAAGGGCACCGGCAGCGCGCGGCACGGCAACAAGGCCGCGCCGCAGTTCCGGGGCGGCGGCAAGGCGTTCGGCCCGGTCGCGCGGAGCCATGCGATCGACCTGCCGAAGAAGGTGCGGGCGCTCGCGCTGAAGCATGCGCTGTCGGCGAAGGCGAGGGCGGACGCGATCATCGTGGTCGACGACCTCACGAGTGCGGACGGCAAGACGAAGGCGCTCGCCGCGCGCTTCGGCGGCCTCGGCATCGCCAACGCGCTCGTGATCGGCGGCAGCGAGATCGACGCGGGCTTCGGCCGCGCGGCGCGCAACATCCCGCAGCTCGACGTGCTGCCGGTCCAGGGCATCAACGTCTACGACATTCTGCGCCGTGACCGGCTGGTGCTGAGCCGGGCCGCCATCGAGGCGCTCGAGGAGCGGTTCAAATGACCGATCTCAGGCATTACGACACGATCGTTGCCCCGGTGATCACCGAGAAGTCGACCATGGCCTCCGAGCAGAACAAGGTCGTCTTCAAGGTCGCCGGCAAGGCGACCAAGCCGGAGATCAAGGCCGCCGTCGAGGCGCTCTTCGGCGTCAAGGTGGAGAAGGTGAACACGCTGGTGCGCAAGGGCAAGACCAAGCGCTTCCGCGGCGTCGCCGGCCGCCAGAAGGATTTCAAGAAGGCGATCGTGACCCTTCAGGAGGGGCATTCGATCGACGTGACGACCGGGCTCTGACCGGAACGGACAAGGAATCGGGACTGAACCGATGGCACTGAAGAACTTCAATCCGACGACGCCGGGCCAGCGCCAGCTGGTGCTGGTGGACCGGTCCGGCCTCTGGAAGGGCAAGCCCGTCAAGGGGCTCACCGAAGGGCTGACGAAATCCGGCGGGCGGAACAATTTCGGCCGCGTGACGGCGCGCCGGCGCGGCGGCGGTCACAAGCGGACCTACCGCCTGGTCGATTTCAAGCGCACGAAGTTCGACGTGCCCGCCGTGGTGGAGCGGCTCGAATACGATCCCAACCGGTCGGCGTTCATCGCGCTCGTCCGGTACGAGGACGGCGAGCTCTCCTACATCCTGGCGCCGCAGCGGCTCGCCGAGGGCGACACGGTGGTGTCGGGCCTGAGCGTTGACGTGAAGCCCGGCAACGCCATGCCGCTGCGGGCGATCCCGGTCGGCACGATCGTCCACAATGTCGAGCTGAAGCCCGGCAAGGGCGGGCAGATCGCGCGTTCGGCCGGCGCCTATGCGCAGCTCGTCGGCCGCGACCAGGGCTATGCCGTGGTCCGGCTCAATTCGGGCGAGCAGAGGCTCGTGCACGGCGCCTGCATGGCCACGGTCGGGGCGGTGTCCAATCCCGACCATTCCAATGCGAGCCTCGGCAAGGCGGGCCGCTCGCGCTGGATGGGCAAGCGGCCGAGCGTGCGCGGCGTGGCCATGAACCCGATCGACCACCCGCATGGCGGCGGCGAGGGCCGCACCTCGGGCGGCCGGCATCCGGTCACGCCGTGGGGCAAGCCGACCAAGGGCAAGAAGACCCGCAGCAACAAGGCAACCGACAAGTTCATCCTGCGCTCGCGCCACGCCCGCAAGGGCCGCTGAGCCGCATCCGGTTAGGAGACAAGAGTGGCACGTTCAGTCTGGAAGGGTCCGTTCTTCGACGGCTACCTCCTGAAGAAGGCGGAGAAGGTGCGCGAGTCCGGCCGCAACGAGGTCATCAGGATCTGGAGCCGGCGCTCGACCATCCTGCCGCAGTTCGTGGGGCTGACCTTCGGCGTCTATAACGGGCAGAAGCACGTTCCGGTCTCCGTGACCGAGGACATGATCGGCCACAAGTTCGGCGAGTTCTCGCCGACGCGCACCTATTACGGGCACGCGGCCGACAAGAAGGCGAGAAGGAAGTAGCCATGGGCAAGCCGAAGCGTGAGCGGACGCTGAAGGACAACGAGGCGCAGGCGGTGGCGCGCATGATGCGCGTCAGCCCGCAGAAGCTGAACCTCGTCGCCGAGCTCATCCGCGGCAAGAAGGTGTCGACGGCGCTCGCCGATCTCGAGTTCTCGCGCAAGCGGATCGCCGTTCAGGTGAAGAAGACGCTCGAGAGCGCGGTTGCGAACGCCGAGAACAACCACGATCTCGACGTGGACAGCCTGATCGTGGCCGAGGCCCATGTCGGCAAGGCGCTGGTGATGAAGCGGTTCCGTCCGCGCGCCCGCGGCCGCGTCGGCCGGATCATGAAGCCCTTCTCGAACCTCACCGTCGTGGTTCGCGAAGTCGAAGAAACCGCCTGAGGACGAGAGAGATGGGACAGAAGGTCAATCCGATCGGGCTTCGCCTCGGCGTCAACAAGGTCTGGGATTCGCGCTGGTTCGCGGACGATGCCGAGTACGGCAAGCTGCTGCACGAGGACATCCGCATCCGCCAGGCGCTGATGCAGGACCTGAAGCAGGCGGCGGTCTCCAAGATCGTGATCGAGCGTCCGCACAAGAAGTGCCGGGTGACCATCCATACGGCCCGTCCGGGGATTGTCATCGGCAAGAAGGGTGCCGATATCGAGAAGCTCCGCCGCAAGGTGGCGCGCCTGACGAAGTCGGAGGTCCACCTCAACATCGTCGAGGTGCGCAAGCCCGAGATCGACGCCAACCTGGTCGCGCAGTCGATCGCCCAGCAGCTCGAGCGCCGCGTGGCGTTCCGCCGGGCGATGAAGCGCGCGGTGCAGTCGGCCATGCGGCTCGGCGCGCAGGGCATCCGCATCAATTGCGGCGGCCGTCTCGGCGGCGCCGAGATCGCGCGGACGGAATGGTACCGCGAGGGGCGCGTGCCGCTGCACACGCTCCGCGCCGACATCGACTTCGGTACGGCCACGGCGCACACCGCCTACGGCACGATCGGCATCAAGGTGTGGATCTTCAAGGGCGAGATCCTCGAGCACGACCCGATGGCTTCCGAGCGGCGGCAGTCGGAGGGCGGCGGCGAGGGCCAGCGCCGGAGCCATGCGGCCTAGGTCGCGGCGACGAGTAAGAGAGAAGAACAATGCTGCAACCGAAGCGCACGAAGTTCCGCAAGGCGTTCAAGGGCCGCATCCACGGCACCGCGAAGGGCGGCACGCTGCTCAATTTCGGCTCGTTCGGGCTGAAGGCGCTGGAGCCGGAGCGGGTGACCGCGCGCCAGATCGAGGCTGCGCGGCGCGCCATCACGCGCCACATGAAGCGCGCCGGCCGCGTCTGGATCCGCGTGTTCCCGGACGTCCCGGTTTCCGCCAAGCCGACCGAGGTCCGCATGGGCAAGGGCAAGGGCTCGCCGGAATATTGGGCGGCTCGGGTTCATCCCGGCCGGATCATGTTTGAGATCGACGGCGTGGGCGAGGACGTTGCGCGCGAGGCGCTGCGTCTCGGCGCCGCGAAGCTTCCCATCCGCACCCGGGTCGTCACCCGGATCGCCGAGTAACGGAGCGGACGATGAAGGCCAGCGACTTCCGCACGAAGAGCATGGACGAGCTTGGCGACGAGCTCGCCCGGCTCAAGAAGGAACAGTTCAACCTCCGCTTCCAGCGGGCGACGGGCCAGCTGGAGAAGACGGCGCGCATCCGCGAGGTGCGCCGGGATATCGCGCGGATCAAGACGATCGTCGCCCAGAAGCGCACGGCCGAAGCGAGAGCATAGGAGAGAGCGATGCCGAAGAGATTGCTGCAGGGCATCGTGGTCAGCGACAAGACCGACAAGACCGTCGTGGTCAAGGTCGAGCGGCGCTTCACCCATCCGGTCCTGAAGAAGACGGTCCGGCGGACGAAGAACTACCACGCTCACGATCCGGAGAACCAGTACAAGACTGGCGACACGGTGGTGATCGAGGAGAGCCGGCCGATCTCCAGGACCAAGTCCTGGGTGGTGGTCGGACACGATTTCCCGGCCTGACGACCGGTACGAACAAGAAGCTGAAGCATACGGCAGGCAGCGGCCTGTGCGTGCAGGAAAGAAGGACGTCGCGCCATGATCCAGATGCAGACGAACCTGGACGTCGCTGACAATTCCGGGGCCCGGCGGGTCCAGTGCATCAAGGTGCTCGGCGGCTCCAAGCGGAAGTACGCCCAGGTGGGCGACGTCATCGTCGTCTCCGTGAAGGAGGCGATCCCGCGCGGCCGCGTGAAGAAGGGCGACGTGATGAAGGCGGTGGTCGTGCGCACCGCCAAGGACATCCGCCGCGCCGACGGCAGCGTGATCCGCTTCGACCGCAATGCGGCGGTCCTGATCGACAACAAGAAGGAGCCGGTCGGGACGCGCATCTTCGGACCGGTCCCGCGCGAGCTGCGTGCGAAGAACCACATGAAGATCATCTCGCTTGCGCCGGAGGTGCTGTGATGGCGGCGAAGATCCGCAAGGGCGACCGGGTGGTCGTCATCACCGGGCGCGACAAGGGCCGTTCGGGTGAGGTCATCCAGGTGATGCCGAAGGAGAGCCGCGCGCTCGTCCGCGGCGTCAACGTGGTGACCCGGCATGAGCGCCAGAGCGCCGGCCAGGAGGGCGGGCTCGTGCGCAAGGAGGCGCCGATCCATCTCTCCAACATCGCGCTGGTCGACCGGGAGAGCGGCAAGCCGACCAGGGTCGGCTTCAAGATTTTGGAAGACGGACGCAAGGTGCGCGTCGCCAAGCGTTCGGGAGAGACGATCGATGGCTGAGACGACCACGCAGGCGCAGGCCGAGAGCCCGCGGCTGAAGACCTTCTATCGCGACGAGGTCGCCCCGAAGCTCATGAAGGACTTCGGCTATGCGAACCCGATGATGGTGCCGCGGCTCGACAAGATCGTGCTCAACATGGGCGTCGGCGAGGCCGTCGGCGATTCCAAGAAGGTGCAGTCGGCGGCAGAGGATCTCGCGATGATCGCGGGCCAGAAGCCGGTGATCACCCGGGCGCGGAAGTCGATCGCGACGTTCAAGTTGCGCGCGGGCATGGCGATCGGCGCCAAGGCCACACTGCGCAAGGACCGCATGTTCGAGTTCCTCGACCGCCTGGTCACCGTCGCGCTGCCGCGCGTGCGCGACTTCCGCGGCCTCAACCCGAAGAGCTTCGACGGCCGGGGCAATTACGCCCTGGGCATCAAGGAGCACATCGTGTTCCCGGAGATCAACTACGACAAGGTCGATCAGATCTGGGGCATGGACATCATTGTCTGCACCACGGCGCGGACGGACGAGGAGGCGCGCGCCCTTCTCAAGGCGATGAACTTCCCGTTCCGGCAGTGAACCGGGCGGATTGAGAGGTCGATACGATGGCGAAGAAGAGCGCGATCGAGAAGAACAGGCGCCGGGCGCGGATGGCCGAGCAGTATCGTGCGAAGCGCGAGGAGCTGAAGGCCCGCTCGGCGGACGAGAGCCTGAGCGACCAGGAGCGCTTCGCGGCGCGCCTGAAGCTCGCGGAGCTGCCGAGGAATTCCTCGCCGACCCGCATCCGCAACCGGTGCGAGGTGACGGGGCGTCCGCGGGCGTTCTACAGGAAGCTGAAGATGAGCCGGATCGCGCTGCGCGAGCTGGGCGGGGAAGGCAAGATCCCCGGCCTCGTGAAGTCGAGCTGGTAAGGAGATCGGGCGATGATGATCAACGATCCGCTCGGCGACATGCTGACCCGCATCCGCAACGCGCAGCTGCGGGGCCGGACCAGCGTGACGACCCCGGCTTCGTCGCTGCGGGCGCGCGTCCTCAAGGTGCTGCAGGCGGAGGGCTTCATCCGCGGCTACTCGGAGACGACGACGGACGGCGGCAAGGCCGAGTTTCAGATCGAGCTGAAGTACTATGACGGCGAGCCGGTGATCCGGGAAATCCAGCGGGTGTCCAAGCCCGGCCGCCGGGTGTACGCCTCGGTCCGCAACATTCCCCGCGTCGCCGACGGTCTCGGCGTCTCGATCCTGTCGACGCCGAAGGGCGTCATGCCGGATCACGAGGCGCGTGCGCAGAACGTGGGCGGCGAGGTTCTCTGCCGCGTCTTCTGAGCGCGGACAATCGAACGGGTATGAAGAGATGTCTCGAATTGGCAAGAAGCCGGTCGCCGTGCCGAGCGGCGTACAGGCGAGCGTCGAGGGCCAGACCGTCCGGGCCAAGGGGCCGAAGGGCGAGCTCGCGGTCGTGCTGGCGGACAGGGTGACCGTGGCGCAGGCCGACGGCGGCATCAAGGTCGATCCGCGCGACGAGAGCAAGGAGGCGCGCTCGCAGTGGGGGATGTCGCGCACGCTGGTGCAGAACATCGTCACCGGCGTCTCCAGGGGCTTCGAGAAGCGGCTCGAGATCAACGGCGTCGGCTACCGCGCCCAGGTGCAGGGCAAGTCGCTGAGCCTCGCGCTCGGCTACAGCCATGACGTCAACTACCCGATCCCGGAGGGCATCCAGATCCAGTGCCCGAAGCCGACGGAGATCGTGGTAAGCGGCATCGACAGGCAGCGCGTCGGCCAGGTGGCCGCCGAGATCCGGGCGTACCGCCCGCCGGAGCCCTACAAGGGCAAGGGCGTGAAGTACGCCGACGAGTTCATCTTCCGCAAGGAAGGCAAGAAGAAGTAACGGGGTCGCTATGGCTACGAAGAATTCGAGCACGCTGCGCCGGAAGGGCCGCGTCCGCAAGGCGATCAGGAAGGCTGCGAACGGCCGGGCCCGGCTCTCGGTCTTCCGCTCGTCGAAGCACATCTACGCGCAGGTCATCGACGACGTGCGCGGGCATACCGTGGCGGCCGCCTCGAGCCTGGAGAAGGACCTCGCCGGCGGCCTCGGGACGGGGGCGGACACGGCGGCGGCGACCGCCGTCGGCAAGCTCATCGCCGAACGGGCGAAGGCGGCCGGGGTGGACGAGGTCGTGTTCGACCGCGGCAGCTATATCTATCACGGGCGCGTCAAGGCTCTGGCCGATGCCGCGCGCGAGGGCGGCCTGCAGTTCTGAGCGCGGCACGCCGACAGACAGAGGACGGATTGGATTCATGGCGCAACGGGAACGGCAGGGACGCGACCGGGATCGCGGCGACGAGCGCGACAGCGAGTTCGTCGATAAGCTGGTACACATCAACCGCGTCGCCAAGGTGGTGAAGGGCGGCCGGCGCTTCGGCTTCGCTGCTCTCGTCGTCGTCGGCGACCAGCGCGGCCGGGTGGGCTTCGGCCATGGTAAGGCGCGCGAGGTGCCGGAGGCGATCCGCAAGGCGACCGAGGCGGCCAAGCGCGCGATGATCCGCGTGCCGCTGCGCGAGGGGCGCACGCTCCATCACGACGTCGCCGGGCGCCACGGCGCGGGCCGGGTCGTGGTCCGGGCGGCGCCGGCGGGCACCGGCATCATCGCCGGCGGTCCGATGCGCGCCGTCTTCGAGACGCTCGGCATCCAGGACGTCGTGGCGAAGTCGCTCGGAACCTCGAACCCCTACAACATGGTGCGGGCGACCTTCGACGCGCTGAAGCACGAGGACAGCCCGCGCTCGGTCGCGGCGCGCCGCGGCCTCAAGGTGTCGAGCCTGCAGGCGCGCCGTCGCGATGCCGACCAGGCCGCCGTGACGGAGGCCTGACATGGCGAACGCGGGAAAGACCATCGTGGTCGAGCAGACCGGCAGCCCGATCCGCCGTCCGGCGGTGCAGCGGCAGACGCTGATCGGCCTCGGCCTCAACAAGATCCGGCGTCGCGCGACGCTCGAGGACACGCCGGAAGTGCGCGGCATGATCGCGTCCGTCAGCCACCTCGTCCGTGTCGTGGACGAGGCCTGACCGGCTCAAGAGCCAGGGAATCACCCCAATGAAGCTGAACGAACTGATCGACAACGAAGGTGCTTCGAAGACCCGCAAGCGGGTCGGGCGCGGCATCGGTTCGGGCAAGGGCAAGACCGCGGGTCGCGGCGTCAAGGGCCAGAAGTCGCGCACGGGCGTGGCGATCAAGGGCTTCGAGGGCGGCCAGATGCCGCTCCATCGGCGTCTGCCGAAGCGCGGCTTCAACAACGTGTCGGCGCGCGACTATGCCGAGGTCACGCTCGGACGCCTGCAGGCGGCCATCGACGACGGCCGGCTCGATCCGGCCGGCACGATCGACGGCGCGGTGCTGGAGCAGGCGGGCGTCATCCGGCGCATCAAGGACGGCGTGCGCATTCTCGGCGGCGGCGAGCTCACCGCCAGGGTGGCGCTCGATGTCGCCGGCGCCTCCCGCTCGGCCGTCGAGGCGATCGAGAAGGCGGGCGGCACGATCACGGTGGCGAAGAAGCCCGAGGGTGCGGACGCTGGCGCGTCCGCCTGACGGGCGCGATCGGAGTATCCATGGCTTCTGCAGCCGAGCAGCTCGCTTCCAACCTGAACTTCGGCGCCTTCGCGAAGGCGACCGAGCTCAAGAAGCGAATCTGGTTCACGTTGGGCGCGCTCCTCGTGTACCGGCTCGGAACGTACATCCCGCTGCCGGGCATCAATGTCGAGGCCCTGCAGCAGGCGTTCCAGCAGCAGTCCCAGGGCATCCTGGGCATGTTCAACATGTTTGCCGGCGGCGCGGTCGGGCGGATGGCGATCTTTGCGCTCGGCATCATGCCCTACATCTCCGCCTCCATCATCGTGCAGCTCATGACGGCGGTGATCCCGTCGCTCGAGCAGCTGAAGAAGGAGGGCGAGCAGGGCCGCAAGGTGATCAACCAGTACACGCGGTATCTGACCGTCGTGCTGGCGGCCGTGCAGTCCTACGGCATCGCCGTGGGGCTCGAGGGCTCGCAGAGCGCGATCGTGGCCGATCCCGGCTGGTTCTTCCGCTTCACGGCGGTGGTGACGCTCACGGGCGGCACGATGTTCCTGATGTGGCTCGGCGAGCAGATCACCTCGCGCGGCATCGGCAACGGCATCTCGCTCATCATCTTCTCGGGCATCGTCGCAGGGATTCCGCAGGCGATCGCCGGGACGCTGGAGCTCGGGCGCCAGGGCGCGCTCTCCACCGCCCTCATCCTCGCTGTGCTGGTGCTCGGCGTCGCGGTGATCGCATTCATCGTGTTCATGGAGCGGGCGCAGCGGCGGCTCCTCATCCAGTATCCGAAGCGACAGGTCGGGAACCGGATGTTCCAGGGCGATTCCTCGCACCTGCCCCTGAAGCTCAACACGTCCGGGGTCATCCCGCCGATCTTCGCGTCCTCGCTGCTCCTGCTGCCGATCACGATCGCGAACTTCACGGCGGGCCAGGGCCCCGCCTGGCTGACCACGGTCACGGCGCTGCTCGGGCATGGCCAGCCGCTCTACATGCTGTTCTATGCGGCGCTGATCGTCTTCTTCGCGTTCTTCTACACCGCGGTCGTCTTCAATCCGAAGGACACGGCGGACCAGCTGAAGAAGCACGGCGGCTTCATTCCCGGGATCCGGCCCGGTCAGAGGACGGCGGAATATATCGACTACGTCCTGACGCGGATCACGGTGATCGGTGCGATCTATCTGGTGCTCGTCTGTCTGCTTCCCGAGTTCCTGATCGCGCAGGCGCGGCTGCCCTTCTATTTCGGCGGCACCTCGCTCCTGATCGTGGTCAGCGTGACGATGGATACCGTTGCACAGGTGCAGGGCCATCTGCTCGCCCATCAGTATGAAGGACTGGTCAAGAAGGCGAAGCTCAGGGGCCGTCGGCGATGAGGTTGATAGTGCTCGGTCCACCAGGGGCCGGGAAGGGCACGCAGGCGCAGCGGCTCGTGGACAGGCATGGCCTGGTGCAGCTCTCGACCGGCGACATGCTGCGGGCCGCGGTCGCGTCCGGCACGCCGGTCGGGCGCGAGGCGAAGGCGATCATGGAGGCGGGACGGCTCGTTCCCGATTCGGTGGTGGTCGGCATCATCGCGGAGCGGCTCGAAAAGCCGGACGTGAGGAACGGGTTCATCCTGGACGGGTTCCCGCGCACCCTCGCGCAGGCGGATGCGCTGGAGGCGCTTCTCGCCGGCAAGGGCACGCCGCTCGACGCGGTGATCCTGCTCGAGGTGCAGGACGAGGTTCTCGTGGATCGGGTCGCAGGGCGCTACAGCTGCGCCAATTGCGGCGAAGGATACCACGACGCGTTCAAGCGGCCCGCGCAGGAAGGCGTCTGCGACAAGTGCGGCTCGACCGAGTTCAAGCGCAGGCCGGACGACAATCCGGACACGATGCGGCAGCGGCTTCAGGCCTACTACAAGGAAACGGCGCCGCTGATCGGCTACTATTACGCCAAGGGCAAGCTGAAGGTCGTCGACGGAATGGCGGCGATCGACGACGTGACCCGGCAGATCGAGTCCGTGCTGGACGCTCTGGAGGACCGATCTGAAGTATTGAGTGCGCGAGGCGGTTGACGGGCAGCTGCCGAGACATTAAGTGGCACCAATCCTGAAGAGTATGGGATCGGTGCCGGAGCCCGAGGGTATCCGGGGCCGGTTCTTTGCGTTTCCGGCCCAAAGCGGTAGGCAGGGCGCTCCGGAGCGGGGCGCGGCAGAGGAGCTTGAGACGTGGCACGTATCGCTGGCGTCAACATACCGACGAACAAGCGCGTTCTGATCGCGCTGCAGTACATTCACGGCATCGGCGCGGCCAAGGCCCGCGAGATCATCGAGAAGGTGAGCATTCCGGAGAGCCGCCGCGTCAACGAGCTGTCGGACGCCGAGGTGCTCCAGATCCGCGAGACGATCGACCGCGACTACATCGTGGAAGGCGATCTTCGGCGCGAGACGGCGATGAACATCAAGCGGCTCATGGATCTCGGCTGCTACCGGGGACTGCGCCATCGCCGCGGCCTGCCGGTGCGCGGCCAGCGGACCCATACCAACGCCCGCACCCGCAAGGGACCGGCGAAGCCGATCGCCGGAAAGAAGAAGTAAGGCGCGAGCCGGGATCAAGGACCGATGGCGAAAGACACCACCCGCATCAAGAAGCGCGAGCGGAAGAACATCACTTCCGGCATCGCGCACGTGAACTCCACGTTCAACAACACGATGGTGACCATCACCGACGTGCAGGGCAACACGATCGCCTGGTCGTCCGCGGGCGCGATGGGCTTCAAGGGATCGCGGAAATCGACCCCCTATGCCGCCCAGATGGCGGCGGAGACGGCTGCCCGCAAGGCGCAGGACCACGGCATGCGGACGCTGGAGGTCGAGGTCTCCGGTCCCGGGTCCGGGCGCGAATCGGCGCTGCGGGCGCTGCAGGCCGCAGGCTTCACCATCACCACGATTCGGGACGTCACCCCGATCCCGCACAATGGCTGCCGGCCGCCGAAGCGGCGCCGCGTCTAGGGCGGGTACACGACGGCCGCCTCCGGCGGCCGCATCATTCGAGAGGTAAAGCTCGTGATCCAGAAGAACTGGCAAGACCTCATCAAGCCGGAAAAGCTCGAGATGAGGCACGGCTCGGACCGGCGCCGGATCGCGACGGTTGTCGCCGAGCCGCTCGAGCGCGGCTTCGGCCTGACGCTCGGCAATGCGCTGCGGCGGGTGCTCCTGTCCTCGCTTCAGGGCGCGGCTGTCACCAGCGTGCAGATCGACGGCGTGCTGCATGAGTTCTCGTCGATCGCCGGCGTGCGCGAGGACGTGACGGACATCGTCCTCAACATCAAGGAAATCGCCATCAAGATGAGCGGCGAGGGCCCGAAGCGCATGACGCTGCGCAAGCAGGGGCCCGGCCAGGTCACCGCGGGCGACATCAACACGATCGGCGATATCGAGGTCCTCAATCCCGAGCTCGTGCTCTGCACGCTCGACGAGGGCGCGGACATCCGCATGGAGCTTACGGCCGACATCGGCAAGGGCTACGTGCCCGCCGACCGCAACCGGCCGGAGGATGCGCCGATCGGGCTCATTCCGGTCGACAGCCTCTATTCGCCCGTGAAGAAGGTCTCCTACCGGGTCGAGAACACCCGCGAGGGACAGGTGCTCGACTACGACAAGCTCACGCTGACGGTCGAGACCGACGGTTCGGTGAAGCCGGAGGACGCGATCGCCTATGCGGCGCGGATCCTCCAGGACCAGCTCTCGATCTTCGTCTCCTTCGAGGAGCCGAAGAAGGAGGTCGTCGAGGAGGCGACCCCGGAGCTCGCGTTCAATCCGGCGCTCCTCAAGAAGGTGGACGAGCTCGAGCTCTCCGTCCGCTCGGCGAACTGCCTGAAGAACGACAACATCGTCTATATCGGCGATCTCATCCAGAAGACCGAGGCGGAGATGCTCCGGACGCCGAATTTCGGGCGGAAGTCGCTGAACGAGATCAAGGAAGTGCTTGCCTCGATGGGCCTTCATCTCGGCATGGAAGTGCCGAACTGGCCGCCCGAGAACATCGACGAGCTCGCCAAGCGCTTCGAGGACCAGTACTAGCACACCGCCCACGGCGTGAGCCGCCGGCAGAACAAGGAGTAGGGCCATGCGCCACGGGAAATCCGGTCGCAAGCTGAACCGCACCTCGAGCCACCGCCAGGCGATGTTCGCCAACATGGCGGCCTCGCTGATCGAGCACGAGCAGATCGTCACCACGCTTCCGAAGGCGAAGGAGCTGCGGCCGATCGTCGAGAAGCTGGTCACGCTCGCCAAGCGCGGTGACCTTCATGCCCGTCGTCTCGCCGTGTCCAGGATCCGTGACGAGAAGATGGTCAGGAAGCTGTTCGAGACGCTCGGGCCGCGCTACGCCGAGCGGAATGGCGGCTATACCCGGGTGCTGAAGGCCGGGTTCCGGTACGGGGACAACGCGCCGGTCGCCGTCATCGAGTTCGTCGACCGCGACGAATCCGCCAAGGGCGCGGGCGACCGTGCCCGCCGCGAGGCGGAGGAGCAGGCCGAGGAAGTGGCCGCCTGACGGCCGTTCCCGGCAGGGCGTGAGCCCGCGAGAATTAAAAGCCCCGCCGGTCGCCGGCGGGGCTTTTTCGTATGACGTTCGGCACGTGGGGCTCCGGCGGTCGCCGCCGCGGCATCGCCGCAACGAAAAAGGCCCCTGCGACGGCAGGGGCCTCCGGTCCGGCACGCCGGGCGCGGGCTGCCCGCCCGCATCGGCCGTCAGCCGACGATCTCGTCTTCCGTGAAGAAGAAGGCGATCTCCTGCCGGGCCGTGTCGGGCCCGTCGGAGCCATGCACGGAATTCTCGCCGATCGAGCGCGCGAATTCCTTGCGGATGGTTCCCGGCGCGGCGTCCTTCGGGTTGGTGGCGCCCATGACCTCGCGGTTCCTGGCGATGGCGTTCTCGCCCTCGAGAACCTGCACCACGACCGGTCCGGCCGTCATCGTCTCCACGAGCTCGCCGAAGAAGGGGCGCTCCTTGTGGACCGCATAGAAGCCTTCGGCCTGCTCGCGGGTCATCCGGATGCGCTTCTGGGCGATCACGCGCAGGCCCGCACTCTCGAGCTTGTCGATGATCTTGCCGGTGAGATTCCGCTCGGTCGCGTCCGGCTTGATGATGGAGAACGTGCGCTCGATGGCCATGAAGGGGGTCCTGTGTCGGAAGGGAATGCCTATCGCGCGGTGCTATACCCGGAGGCCCGGCGCGGAGCAACCTGAGCCGCCGGGATGGGTCCTGCTCAGGCCGGATTTGCGACGGGAATGTTGTCGATGAGTCGGGTGCGGCCGAGGCGGGCCGCGGCGAGCATGCGCAGCGGCTCCGTCCTCCAGTCGTCCACCGGCGCAAGGGACGCGGCGTTGCGGACCTCGAGATAGTCCGGGTCGAAGCCGGCCGATCGGATGGCGGCAACGGCTTCGGCAAGCGCATCCGTCGGCGGCCCGCCGGCCGCGATGCGCTGCGCGGCCTCGGACATCGATCGATGGAGGAGCGGCGCCCGGGCGCGCTCGTCCGGCGACAGATAGGCGTTGCGGGAGGAGAGGGCGAGCCCGTCCGCCTCGCGGACCGTAGGCCGTCCGATGATCTCCGTCGGCAGCCCGAGATCAGCCGCCATGCAGCGGACCACGAGGAGCTGCTGGTAGTCCTTCTCCCCGAAATAGGCCTGGTCCGGCATGCCGGCGACGAGGAGCTTGGCGACGACCGTCGCGACGCCGGCGAAGAAATGGGGCCGGAACGCGCTCTCCAGGCCCTCCGACGGGCCGGCGACGCTGATGGTGGTGGCGAAGCCCGGCGGATACATCTCCTCCGTCGAGGGGGCGAAGAGCACGTCGACGCCGAGCGCCTCGAGCTTCGCGCGGTCGGCGTCCTCGGTGCGGGGATAGGCGGCGAAGTCCTCGTTCGGCGCGAACTGGGTCGGGTTCACGAAGAGGGTCACGACGACGCGGTCGCAGGCGCGGCGCGCCGACTCGACAAGCGCGACGTGGCCGGCATGAAGCGCGCCCATGGTCGGCACCATGGCGATGGTCGAGGCGCCCGCGCGGCGCCACGCATCCACCCTCTGCCGCAGCTCGCCCCGCGTCCGTACCACGTTGAGGTTCATCGCATTCTCCAGACGGCTGCTGGCTAGTTCACGCCGCCCGCTTGCGCAAGACCCCGGGAACGTCCCATCTATCATCCGTGATGAGCGACGAGCGCAGCGTGGCGCCGGGACGGGGCGGCGTTCCCGGCAAGGCCGCTTCCGATGCCGAACTGGAAGCCTTCCTGAAGAAGGCGGCGGAGCTCGCGCCCGCCGGCGCCGCCGCGCGCGGCCGCCTGGTGTTCGCCCTCGACGCGACCATGAGCCGCCAGCCGACCTGGGATCTCGCCTGCGCCCTCCAGGCCGGCATGTTCGATGCCGCCGGTTCCGTGGGCGGCCTCAGCGTCCAGCTCGTCTACTTCCGCGGCTGCGGGGAATGCCGGGCCTCGTCCTGGGTCGCGGATACGCGTGCCCTGCGCGATCTGATGGTGCAGATCGATTGCCGCGGCGGCCACACTCAGATCGGCAAGGTCCTCGCCCATGTCCGGCGCGAGGCGGCGAAGCGGCCCGTCGCGGCGCTCGCTTATGTCGGCGACGCCATCGAGGAGGATGTCGACCGCCTCGCGGCGTCGGCCGGCGAACTCGGGCTCCTCGGCGTGCGCGCCTTCATGTTCCAGGAAGGGCGCGATCCCGCGGCCGAGCGCGCCTTCAAGGAGATCGCGAGACTCACCAACGGCGCGCATATGCGCTTCGACGCGGCCGCCGCCGGCCGGCTCGCGGCCCTTCTTGCCGCCGTCGCCACCTATGCGGCCGGCGGACTGCCGGCTCTGCGTTCGTCGCAAGGGGAGGGCGCGCGCCTCCTGCTCGCGCACCTGAAGTGATCCGGTACCTGCTGATCGCCCTCGTGGCCGCGGGCCTGCTCGCGCTCGCGGTGCGACATTTCCTTGCGGCCAATCCCGCGGACCTTGCCCGGCAGCTGAGGCGGCTTGCCGGGCTCGGCCTCGTGGCGGGCGCGCTCGGGCTCGTGGTCCTCAGGCAGCCGGCGCTCGCGCTTCCGGTCGGGATGGCCGGGCTCGCGCTCCTGAGACGTCGCGGGTGGTCCGGCGGCACCACGCCTGGCGGACGCTCCGGCGTCAAATCGGCGCGCCTCGACATGACGCTCGACCACGACAGCGGCGAGATGGACGGCACCGTGCTGGCGGGGCGGTACGAGGGCAGGAGGCTTTCGGAGCTCACCCTGGACGAGCTGCTCGCATTTGCCGGAGAGCTCGCCGGTGATCCGCAGTCGCTACGGCTCCTGGAAGCTTATCTCGACCGCGCGCACCCCGCCTGGCGAGAGCACGTCGAGGCGGACGAAGCGGCGGGGGCTCGCGCGCCGCCGGGCACGGGCGAGATGAGCGCGCATGAAGCCCATCAGGTCCTTGGGCTTGAGCCGGGCGCCGGCGAAGCCGAGATCCGGGATGCCCACCGCCGCCTCATGAAGCAGGTGCATCCGGACCGCGGCGGGAGCGCCGCGCTCGCCGCCAAGGTCAATGAGGCCAAGGACCGGCTGCTGCGGGAACATCGCTGACCCCGTCAGTTCGGCACGGCCAGGCAGGTGATGGACTGGCGCTTGAGCTGCCGGCAGGCGGCGCGCGCCTCGTCCTTGCCTTCGAAGCCGGCGAACCTGACGCGGTAGAGCGTGGTTCCGCCGGCATTCACCGGCATCGTGAAGGGCTCGCGGTCGCGCACGATCGCGCGGGCGGAACCGCTCACCTTCTCGAGCAGTGCGTCGGCATCCTCCCGGCTCGGCACGGCTGCGATCTGGATCTGCCAGCCCGCCCTGGAGGAGGGCGCAAGCGAGGCCGCTTCCGCGGCGGTGCGCGGCCGCGGCTGCATGTGCGCGGCCTTCGACTGGGCGAGTTCGGCAAGGCGGGCGATGGGATCGTCATGGCTGCTGCTGACGGCCGGCGCATAGGCGAGCTGCGCCACCTCCTGGGCGGCCATGATCCGGGCCGCGATCTGGTCGCCGCCGATCCCGTCCGGCCGCGCATTCGGAACGGCCGACGCGACCGCGACCACGGCGTCGCCCATTGCCTCGTCCGCGGCCGGCCGGCCGATCTCGGCGGAAGCGAGGAGCGCCGGGGGCTCGTAGCCCGGCCGGATGCGCGGCAGCGGCGTGCCCGAAATGGCGCCGGTATCGGCGATGAGGAGCGGGGCCGTCCGCTTGCCGCGGCTCGCATCCGGCAGGTAGTCCGCGATCAGCTGCTTCATGTGGGCATTGCGGCTCGCGCTCGTCGCGCCGCCGAGAACGACCGCGACGATGCGCCGGTCACCCCGCTTCACGGAGGTGACGAGGTTGAAGCCGGAGGCGCGGGTATAGCCGGTCTTGATGCCCTCCACGCCGTCCACGGTCCCGAGCAGGTGATTGGTGTTGCGGTAGGTGGCGCGGCCCCAGGTGAAGGTCCGGGTCGAGAAGAAGGCGAAGTAGCGCGGAAAGCGGTCCTGGAGCGCGCGTCCGAGCCGCGCCATGTCGCGCGCCGTGGTCTTCTGCGTCGGATCGGGCAGGCCGTTCGGGTTGTTGAAGGTGGTTCTGCTCATGCCGATCGCGCGCGCGGTGCGGTTCATGCGGCGCGCGAAGGCCTCGACGGAGCCCTCGATGTTCTCGGCGACGACCACGGCGATGTCGTTCGCCGACTTCACGCAGAGCGCCTTGATGGCGTCCTCGACCCGGATCGTCCGGCCCGCCGGGATGCCAAGCTTCGAAGGCGGCATGCTCGCGGCGTATTTCGAGACGGTGAACTGCGTGTCGAGCGTGACGCGTCCCGCGCTCATCTCCTCGAAGAGGATATAGAGGGTCATCATCTTGGTGAGCGAGGCGGGATATCTCGGCTCGTCGGCGTAGCGCTCGTAGAGCGTCTCTCCGCTCTTCGCGTCGACCACCAAGGCTGCGTAGCGTTCGGCGGCCGAAGCCGGCGCGGCGACCGAAAGCAGGCTCAGGACGACGGCGAGAGCGAATGCGATCGAGGGCAGGCGGCGGATACAGGAAGAGGACTGCGACTGGAACACAAAGAACCCCACTCGGTCGGGCTTGGCTCGGGCGTTCGGGACGGACAGGCCCCGGATCGATTGCAGCTGCGAAGGCTAGGGCGATCGTCGTTACCGATCCGTAAAGCGTCGCGGTTAACGCGACCGATCGCCCGTAATGCTGCACTGCAAAAATCTTGCTTGCATTTTTGTGCGGCGCACATATATCCGGAGATGTCGGCGGGACTGGGGCTCGCTTTCCATCGCGACGGCACGAGAAGAGGGACGCAAACGATGCTCAACGGATTTGACGATTTTCAGAAGGTCGGAAAAGAAGGCATGACCAAGGCGCTCGAGAGCTTCGGCGCCGCGTCGAAGGGCTTTCAGACGATCGCGGTCGAGGCCGCCGACTATTCGAAGAAGGCCTACGAGGATGGCGCCGGCCATCTGGAGCGCCTTCTCGGCGCGCGCACGCTCGACGGCGCGTTCGAGGCGCAGTCGGAATACCTGAAGGCCTCCTACGAGGCGGCCGTCGCCCAGGCGACCCGGATGAGCGAGCTCTATCTCGGCGTCGCCAAGGACGTCATGAAGCCGTTCGAAGGCTATTTCGCGGCGAAGTGAAACGCGTCCGCAGCGGTCCTTCTCGGGCGCCCGGCTCATCGCCGGGCGCCCTTTTTCTTGCCCGCGCGCCAATTCGAGCCGGGGGGATTCCCCTCGAACCCGAACCCTGACATTCTGTGGCGGCGCACCTACATATCGCGGGCATGAGGCGCTTCATCGCGATGGCGGAGTGGGATGGCAAAGGACGTCCGTAAGGATCAGGACGGAAGGACGGGAAGCGGGACGGCCGTCGTCACCAAGACGCAAACCAAGGCCAAGCGGCCCAATCTCTATCGCGTTCTCCTGCTCAACGACGACTACACGCCCATGGAGTTCGTCGTGCATGTGCTGATACGGTTCTTTCAGAAGAGCCAGGACGAGGCGACGCGGATCATGCTCCACGTCCACAATCACGGCGTCGGCGAGTGCGGCATCTACACCTACGAGATCGCCGAGACCAAAGTGACGCAGGTGATGGATTTCGCCCGCAAGCATCAGCATCCGCTTCAATGCGTTATGGAAAAGAAATAACCCGAGAGGTCAGAGGCCGTGCCTTCCTTTTCCCGCTCCCTGGAACTGGCACTCCACCGCGCGCTCAGCTACGCCAACGAGCGTGACCAGGAATTCGCCACGCTGGAGCATCTTCTCCTCGCCCTCACGGAGGACAAGGACGCAGCCGCCGTCCTGCGCGCCTGCAACGTGGACCTGGAGCGTCTGAGGACCGACGTCGCCGAATATATCGATTCCGAGCTCGGCAACCTGGTCGTGGAGAACGGCGAGGACGCCAAGCCGACCGCCGGCTTCCAGCGCGTCATCCAGCGTGCCGTCATCCATGTGCAATCGTCCGGCCGCGAGGAGGTGACCGGCGCCAACGTGCTCGTCGCGATATTTGCCGAGCGCGAGAGCCATGCTGCATACTTCCTGCAAGAGCAGGACATGACCCGCTACGATGCGGTAAATTACATCTCGCACGGAATCGCCAAGCGACCGGGGGCCGAAGAGGCGAGAGCGCCAAGAGGCGCCCGCGAGGAGGGGCAGGAGCCGGAAGAGAGCGAAGGCAACTCGGGCAAGGAGAGTGCCCTGGACGCGTGGTGCATCAACCTCAACCAGAAGGCCCGGGCCGGCAAGATCGACCCGCTGATCGGCCGTGAACTCGAGTTGCGGCGGACGATCCAGGTCCTCTGCCGCCGCTCCAAGAACAACCCGCTCTATGTGGGGGACCCGGGCGTCGGCAAGACCGCGATCGCCGAGGGTCTCGCCAAGAAGATCGTCGAGGGCGATGTGCCCGACGTGCTGCGCGGCTGCACGATCTTCGCGCTCGACATGGGCGCGCTCCTTGCCGGCACCCGCTACCGCGGCGATTTCGAAGAGCGGCTGAAGCAGGTGATCAAGGAGATCGAGGCCCACGAGGGCGCGATCATGTTCATCGACGAGATCCACACGGTGATCGGCGCCGGTGCGACCTCGGGCGGGGCCATGGACGCGTCGAACCTCCTGAAGCCGGCGCTCGCCTCCGGTTCGCTGCGTTGCATCGGCTCGACGACGTACAAGGAGTACCGCCAGTTCTTCGAGAAGGATCGGGCGCTCGTCCGGCGCTTCCAGAAGATCGACGTGAACGAGCCGTCGATTCCCGACACGGTCGACATCCTGCAGGGGCTGAAGCCCTATTTCGAGGACCACCACAAGGTCCGCTACACCAACGAGGCGATCCGGACGGCCGTCGAGCTCGCGGCCCGCTACATTCACGACCGCAAGCTGCCGGACAAGGCGATCGACGTGATCGACGAGACCGGCGCTTCCCAGAAGCTCCTGCCGGAGAGCCGCCGCAAGAAGACGATCGGCGTGCGGGACATCGAGGCGACCGTGGCGACGATGGCGCGAATCCCGCCCAAGGCGATGTCGAAGGACGATGCCGAGGTGCTCGCCCATCTCGACCGCAACCTGAAGCGGGTCGTGTTCGGCCAGGACAAGGCGATCGAGGCGCTCGCCTCGGCGATCAAGCTGTCGCGTGCGGGCCTCCGGGAGCCGGAGAAGCCGATCGGCAACTACCTGTTCTCCGGCCCGACCGGCGTCGGGAAGACCGAGGTCGCGCGCCAGCTCGCGAGCCTTCTCGGGGTCCGGCTCCTGCGCTTCGACATGTCGGAGTACATGGAGCGGCACACGGTTTCCCGGCTCATCGGCGCGCCGCCGGGCTATGTCGGCTTCGACCAGGGCGGTCTGCTGACCGACGGGGTCGACCAGACGCCCCATTGCGTCCTCCTCCTCGACGAGATCGAGAAGGCGCATCCGGACCTCTTCAACATCCTCCTGCAGATCATGGATCACGGGAAGCTGACCGACCACAACGGCAAGCAGGTCGACTTCCGCAACGTGGTCCTGATCATGACCACCAATGCCGGTGCCGCCGACCTCGCCCGGCCGGCGATCGGCTTCGGCCGCAGCAAGCGGGAAGGGGACGACGAGGAGGCCATCAACCGCCTGTTCTCGCCCGAGTTCCGCAACCGGCTCGACGCGGTCATTCCGTTCGGCTCGCTGCCGCCGGAAGTGGTGCACGAGGTCGTGCAGAAATTCGTGCTCCAGCTCGAGGCGCAGCTGGCCGATCGCGGCGTGACCTTCGAGCTCGACCCGGCGGCGATCGCCTATCTGGCGGAACGGGGCTACGACGAGCGGATGGGCGCGCGGCCGCTCGCCCGTCTCATCCAGGAGGAGATCAAGAAGCCGCTCGCCGAGGAGGTCCTGTTCGGGAAGCTCCAGAAGGGCGGCATCGTGAAGGTGGCCGTGGAGACGAAGGCCGACGGCAGCCTCGGCCTGAAGCTCGAGGCGATTCCGGACGAGGGCGCCAAGCCGCGGCCCAGGCCGACCGGCACGGCCAAACGCGGCCCGGAGGCGCCTCCGTCCTCGCGCGGCGGCGGCTCGGTTCCTCGCGTGCCGCTGAAGGCCTGAGCCCGATCCGATCCCCGGGGGCCGCGCGGCTGCCATGCTGCGCGGCCCTTCTTTCTGCTTCGAGACCGGGCTAGAGGCTGGCGGATGTCCTCCGATCGAAGTGCCGAACTGTCGGCTCGAGGCTGGTTCCTGCGCGGCATGCGCGTGCTCGGCTCCATCCCGGGCCTGATCCTCATGTCGTCCTTCATCGGCTTCGGAGCCCTCTGCCGCGAATCCGGCCTGACGCTGGCCCAGTCCGTGTTCATCACGGCGACCATGTGGGCGCTTCCCGGCCAGGTCATCCTGGTCGGCGCCGTGGCGGCCGGGGCGACGCTCCCTGCCGTAGCGCTTGCCGTCACGCTCTCCTCGATCCGGCTTGCGCCGATGGTCGCCGCCTGGGTGCCGCTGATGGACCGGGAGCGGACGTCGCGGTGGCTGCTCCTCGTCCTTTCCCATTTCGTCGCGGTGACCTCCTGGGTGGTGGCGCTGCTGCGGATGCCGTACATGCCCGCCGCGGCCCGCCTGCCGTTCTTCGCGGGCATGGGGATCACCCTTACGGTCGCGAACACGATCGTGACGGCCGTGAGCTACAGCCTCTCGGCGCAGCTCCCGCTGGTCCTGGCGGGCGCGTTGTTCTTCCTCACGCCCGTCTACTTCCTGATCTCGATGACCGCCGCCTCGAAGCTGGCGGCGGAGCGGATCGCGCTCCTCGCCGGAATGCTGAGCGGCCCGGTCTTCCACTATTACCAGGTGCCGCTCGGCCTCGTCTGGTCCGGCCTCGTCGCCGGTGCGCTCGGCTTTGCCGCCCACCTCCTCCTGCGGCGGGCCGCATGACGTTCGACGGCGTCGATGCGCCCTGGTGGCCCTATCTCTTCATCCTCCTCGGCGGCGCGGTCGCGACGGATATCTGGCGCTGGATCGGCGTGCTCGCGGGCTCGCGGCTCTCCCAGGACTCACTGCTCCTCGTCTGGGTGCGGACGACGGCGACCGGGCTCGTGGCGGGCGTCATCGGCCAATTGCTGCTGTTCCCGTCGGGGGCGCTGGCCGCCGCCCCGATCGGCGTGCGGATCGCCGCCGCGGCGATCGGATGGACCGCCTTCAGGCTCGCACGGAACTCGATCGTCGCGGGCGTGCTGGTCGGCGAGGCGGTGCTCCTCGGCGGATGGCGGCTGCTCTCCTGAGGGCGCGCATTCCGCGCCGGCTGATTCGCCGGGCAGCGGAAGTTAAGTCTCCGTCAAGCCGAAACCACTAAATGTCAGGGCGCCCGAACGGAGGGTGCCCCTTTGAATGCTGTTTCCAAGCGGTTCATGAGCCGGGCCGGCCTGTCGCGGCCGAGCCTTCGCTTTGCCCTGCTCTGGGTGATCGTGCCCAACCTTCTGTTCGTGCCGCTGTCGTTCTTCGCGGCGCCGATCCGCACGCCCGCGATCCTGATGTTCTTCCTCGTCGGGCTGCTCACGAATGCGCTCCCGACGTCCGTTGCGGCGATCGCCGTCGGAGCGGCCATCGCCTTCGACGTGCTCTGGTTCATCGGCAGCGCCTACGGGCTTTCGATCACCATGCTGACGGAATCGCTCTCCTTCGCATGGCGCGTCAACTTCTATGCCTCTCCGATCTTCCTGGCCGCCTTCGTTGGGCTTCTCGCGGAATTTGCCGCGATCGTCTGGCTCCGGCAGCGCTGGAGCGCGGATCTGCGGAACGCGCGGCCCTATGTCGCGCTCGCTTTGGTGGCGCTCGTCGCGTTGCTCGATGCGGACGTGAACCTGCCGCCCACCCGCTCGATCGGCAGCGCCTCGGCCGCGTCGACGCCGCTTCCGGCAACCGAGGTGTCGGGCTTCGCGGACCGCGTCGCCGCGACGCGGAGCGACGCCCTGTTCGTCCTCGTCGAGGGTTACGGCGCGCTCAGGGATCCGGCGCTGCGCGGCCGCGTCGAAGCGGCCTTCGCGGATCCGAGGCTCACGGGCCGCTACGACATCAAGGCGGGCGAAGTGCCCTATCGCGGTTCCACGACAGCGGGCGAGATGCGCGAGCTCTGCGGTCTGTCGGGCGACTATTCGTCCATCCTGTCGGGCGAGGCCGGTCCCGGTTGCCTGCCGGCGCGGCTCGCGAAGAGCGGGTTCGAGACCATCGGGGTGCACGCCTTCACCGGCACCTTCTTCGAACGGACGCAATGGTGGCCGAAGATCGGGCTGCAGCAGAGCGAATTCGCGGAAGAGCTCGTCCGGGATCATCCCGAGCGCGGCTGGCGGGAATGCGGGCCGGTCTTCACCGGCCTCTGCGACAAGCAGATGGCCGATTACGTCCGCGAGCGCCTGGCCGCCCCCCACGACAAGCCGCGCTTCGTCTACTGGCTGACGCTCAACTCCCACCTGCCTGTCGTTCCGAGCGCGCAGGGCTCCGAATTCGGCTGCGGGACGCCGGACGATCCGTTCGCGGACGGCCAGACCTGCGCTCTTGCCAATATCTGGGCGGGCACGTTCCGGGCCCTGGTTGATGCGCTCCTGCGTCTCGACAGGCCGGTCGAGGTGCTCCTCGTGGGCGACCATGCCCCTCCGTCGTGGACCCGGCGCGGACGGAGCCTCTTCGAGCCCGAAGTGGTCCGCTGGGTCGCGCTGAAGCCCAAGCAGCGCCAGGTCGTCTCGTCGCTCTCCGGCGGCGGCGATCTTCCCGACCCGCATTGACGACGGGTTCGGCCGGCATGCGGCGGCACCGCACCGTTCTCGAAGGGCTGCGGAGCGGCGACTGGATCTCGCCCGCACGGATCCGCGGCTATTCGATCCTCCTCCTCGCCATGTTCGCCGTCGCGCTCCTGGCGCTCTGGACGACCGGGCACGGTCTCCTCGACGCCTGGGGCCGCCCGATCGGCACCGACTTCGCGGATCCCTATTCGGCGGGCCGCATGGCGCTCGATGGGCGTGCGGGGGCGATCCACGACTATTCCACGCATTATGCGGAGCAGCGGATCCTCTTCGGGGGTGGCGACGATCAGCCCTTCTACGCGTGGTCCTATCCGCCGATCTTCCTGCTCTTCGCGACGCCGTTCGCGCTGCTGCCCTACATGCCGGCGCTCGTCGCCTGGCTCGCCGCGACCTTCGCGCTCTATTTGGCTGCGATCCGGACGATCCTTCCGCAGCGCCTCGCTTTTCTTGCCGCGAGCGCCTTTCCGGCCGTCTTCGTGACGGTCAGCCACGGCCACAACGCCTTCCTCACGGCGGGCCTTCTCGGGCTCGGCCTTGCGAAGCTCGAACGCAATCCGTGGCTCGCCGGGCTGCTTCTCGGCTGCCTCGCCTACAAGCCGCATCTCGGGCTGGTCCTTCCCCTGGTCCTCGCCGCCGGCGGCCACTGGAAGGCATTCTGCGGCGCCGCCGTCTCGGTGGTCGGCCTCTCCGCGCTGTCCGTCGCCGCGTTCGGGCTCGAACCGTGGTACGCCTTCTTCGCGAGCGGGGACGACACCCGCAGATTCATCCTGGAAGAACTCTCAACCGGCTGGTTCAAGATCCAGAGCGTCTTCTCCGCCGTGCGCGGTCTCGGCGGCCCGCTCGCGCTCGCCTACGGCGCGCAGGCGCTCGTCTCCGCCGCGGTCCTCGGCGCGCTCGCCTGGGTGTGGTTCCTCGGCAGCGGCCGGTACGCTAAGGCGGCCGCCTGCACGGGCGCGCTCCTGGTGACGCCCTACGTCCTCGATTACGACATGGCGGTGCTCGGGCCGGCGCTTGCCTTCCTCGCCGCCCGCGGGCTGGCGCGCGGCTTCCGGCCCTACGAGAAGAGCCTGATGCTGGCGGCCTGGGTCGTACCGCTCCTCGCCCGGCCGGTGGCGCAGCATCTCGACCTGCCGATCGGCCTGATCGTCATGGCGGCGCTCTTCGTATTCTCCGTCAGGGGAGCGTTGACGGAGGAGGCGGCCCGCGCGGCGGAGCCGCATCGCGTGCGACGGGAAGCGGGCGCGGCGACCGGCAGGGGAGAGGCCGGGCGCGCGACAGGGCTCAGCCTAGCCCGGCGAGCGCGCCCTTGATGCGGTCGGCCTGATCAGCGAGCAGCTCCTGGTCGGCCATCTGGCCCGTATGCGGCTTCAGGGCGATGCCCTCGAAGCGCGGGATCACGTGGAAATGGGTGTGGAAGATCACCTGGCCGCCGGCCGATTCGTTGAACTGCTGGATCGTGACGCCGTCGGCATCGAAGGCCTTCTTCACCGCCCGGGCGACCCTCTGGACCGCGAGGACGAGGTTCTCCAGGTCGTGGACGGCGATGTCCAGGACGTTCCGCGACGGCGCCTTCGGAAGCACGAGGACGTGGCCGTCTCCGCGCGGCATGATGTCCATGATGGCGATCGCGTGCGCGTCCTCGTAGACGCGGTAGGACGGCAGCTCCCCTCTCAGGATCTTCGCGAAGACGTTCTGATCGTCGTAGGCGGGGCTCGTCGTCATTCTCTTCCGTCCTCCTGGCGGGCGGCACGCTTTCAGGTCGGCTCGCCTGCGTCAAGGCGCTCCCCGCGCCGGAACGGGGCGTGCTCCGCCAGGATCTCGCCATGCACCGCGACCTCCTGGCGCTCCGATTCGAGATAGTTCGCAACCGCCCGCCGGAGCCCGGCATGGGCGATGTAATGGGCGGAATAGGTGGTGGCCGGCAGGTAGCCGCGCGCGAGCTTGTGGGCGCCCTGCGCGCCCGCCTCCACCCGCTGCAGCCCGTGGGCGAGGGCGTAGTCGATGGCCTGGTAGTAGCAGAGCTCGAAGTGGAGGAAGGGGTGCTCCTCGGTGCATCCCCAGTAGCGGCCGTAGAGCGTGTCCGAGCCGATGAAGTTCAGCGCGCCGGCGACGTAGCGGCCGTTCCGCCGCGCGAGCACCAGGAGGATCCGGTCCGCCATGCGCTCGCCGACGAGCGAGAAGAAGCGGCGGTTGAGATAGGGCCGCCCCCATTTCCGCGAGCCGGTGTCCATGTAGAACGCGAAGAAGGCGTCCCAGTGGGCCTCGGTGATCGCGCTCCCGGTCACCCATTCGACCGTGATGCCGTCGCAGAGCGCCTCGCGCCGCTCCTTCCTGAGCGCCTTGCGCTTGCGCGAGGCGAGCGCAGCGAGGAAGCCTTCGAAGTCGCCGTAGCCCTCGTCGCTCCAGTGGAACTGCTGGTCGATCCGCTGCAGGAAGCCGAGCGAGCCGGCGAGCTTCCATTCCGCTTCCGTCAGGAAGGTGAGATGCGCCGAGGAGAGATCGTTCCGCCGGACGAGCTCGGCCATGGCGGCGGCGAGCTGCGCCTGCCGCGCCGCCTCGTCCTCGCCCGAGCGCACGAGGAAGCGCCGTCCGGGCACCGGTGTGAACGGCACGCTCACCTGCAGCTTCGGATAGTAGCGCCCGCCGGCGCGCTCGAAGGCGTCCGCCCAGCCGTAGTCGAAGACGTATTCGCCCTGGGAATGGGTCTTGACGTAGCACGGCATGACGGCGGCGATCCCGCCCGCTTCGCCTTCGAGGACGAGATGGCGCGGCGTCCAGCCGGTGCGGGGCGAGACGCAGCCGGCTTCCTCGAGCGCCTGCAGGAAGTCCCAGGTGAGGAACGGATTGAAGCGCTGCCGGTCGGGGTCCGCCGGTGCCGCTGCGGTCGAGGATGCCGGCGGGTTGGCGCAGGCGTCCCACGCGGCGCGCGCGACATCCTTCAGCGCGCCCGCCACGCGGATCGTCACCCCTGCATCTGCGCCGCCGCATCCGGTCATCCCGGAAAAGGTAGCCCTGCGCCGGGTATGTGCAATGCGAAAAGCGGCCGCATGGCTATGCCGCGAAGCCCTCGAAGGTGATCTGGTCGGTCCAGCGCTCCGCCCTTTCGCGCTCCGCCGGGCTCCTGACCGTCCAGGAGATGAGCGGCAGCCCGAGCATCCGGCGGGCGAGAAGCGGCGCGGCCGTCGGTAGGTCCTCGAGGGAGTAGGAGACGAAGTGCACGTGCTCGCGCAGGATGGTGGCGAGGTGCGAAAGCGCCTTCCGGTAGTCGCCCTCCGCCGTCAGGCCGCGCGGCAGCAGGGGTGCGGCGCCGCGCAGATCCGCGATCAGGCCGGGATCGAACGACATCACCGCCACGGGACCTTCGTAGTGCTTCAGCCGTTCGGCGACCGCGGCCGCGAAGCCGGCGTCGCGGCCGGGCACGCTCTTGAGTTCCACCAGGAGCGGCACGCGTCCGCCGACGCAGGCGAGGAGCCGGTCGAGGGTCGGGATCGTCTCCTGCGTCCGCAGGATCGTGATTGCCGCGAGTTCGGCCGCGCTGCGGTCGCGGACCGGCCCGCTTTCGCGCGTGAGCCGGTCGAGCGTGTCGTCGTGGAACACGACGGGAACGCCGTCGGCCGCCGGGTGCACGTCGCATTCGATCGCATAGTCGCGGGCGATCGCGGCCCGGAAAGCGGCGATCGTATTCTCGGGCCGGCCGGCGCCGATGTCGTGGAACCCGCGATGGGCGATCGGGCGGCCGGTCAGCCAGCGAAGGCGCGAGCGCCTCATGGCTCGCAGGCGATGATCGCGTCGACCTCGACCGGGGCGTTCATCGGCAGGGAGGCCATGCCGACGGCGGCGCGGGCATGCCGGCCGCGATCGCCGAGAAGGTCGACGAGCAGGTCCGAGGCGCCGTTCGCCACGGCCGGCTGGTCGACGAAATCGGGCGCGGAGGCGACGAAGACGGTCACCCGCACGACCCTGAGGATCCGCTCCAGGTCGCCGGTCGCCGCCTCCGCCTGCGCGAGGATGTTGAGGGCGCAGATTTCGGCGGCCCGTTTGCCGTCCTCGATCGAAACGCTCTCGCCAAGCTTGCCGGTCCGTGTCAGCTTGCCGTCGACGAGCGGAAGCTGGCCGGAGACGAAGAGCAGCCCCTGATGCATGCAGTAGGGCAGGTAGTTCGCCAGCGGCGCGGCGAGCTTCGGGAGAACCAGCCCTCTCTGCGCTAGCCGATCCGCGATCCCTTCGACCATCAGACTTCTCCTTTGACGCAAGGCACAATTATTGGGGAAAAGATGTTTCAGCAATGCCGGCGGGCGTCCTTGCCGGCACGCCGGCCGGATGGCATCCGCCGCGCTTTCGCCGCAGTCCGGACGGAGATGTCGGTCATGAGGTCGATCCGCTTCCAACAGGCCGCCGCCGGTCTGGGTGCCGCGATACTGCTCGGCGCCGCGGCGCCGATGCCGGTGCCGCACCTGACGGACGCGCCGGTGCCGCACCGCGCGATCTACAGGATCGGGCTCGCCCACGCGACCGAATCCTCCGGGATCATCAGTGCCGAAGGGCGCATGGTCTTCGAGATCAACGGCTCGTCCTGCGACGGCTTCACGATGGGCCAGCGGCTGGTCGTGCGTCTCGGCGACAGCGAGGGCGGGGAGAAGCTCCTGGACTTCCGCGTCTCGACCTTCGAGGCCGGGACCGGCGACACGTTCCGGTTCCTGTCGCGGACCTATGTCGACGACGACCTCGTCGAAGACATAGACGGCGTCGCGAAGCGCAACGGACCGGGCATCCAGGTGAAGCTGCAGAGCCCGCCCGGCAAGACGCTGACGCTCGCGGGGCGCACCCTCTTTCCGAGCCAGCACCTGAACGCGATCCTGGCGGCGGCGCGCCGCAACGAGCGCTTCCTGAGCGCCGAGATCTATGAAGGCGGCGGCGCCGACGAGACCTCCGACACCGCGACGGCGGTCATCGGCGCGGCGCACGAGGAGAAAAGCGGGGAGGCGCTGATCGGCGGTCTGCGATCCTGGCCGGTGTCGGTCGCCTATTTCAGCGAGGCCGAGAAGGAGCCGCAGGATGGCGGCGAGGAAACGCCTGCCTACCAGATCAGCTTCAAGCTCTTCGAGAACGGGGTCACCCAGAATCTCGTGATGGATTACGGCGATTACGCGCTCTCCGGCACGATCGAGAAGCTCGAGGCGCTCGAACGTCCGAGATGCGAATGATCATGCCTGGCGGCGCGGCCCCGTTCTGTCGGGCCGGAAGGTGATTCCGAGTTTCAGCGCGTCCTCGCCGAAGCGGGAGCGGAGATCGTCCATGGCCTGCTCGGCGCGCATGCGCTTGGCCGATTGCGGGTCGCCGAGGTCGAGCGCGAACTCGCCGCCCGGCGGGCCGAGCTCCGTCACGCCGATGCCGATGAGGCGGAACCGTGTGCCGTCGAGCTCGGGACCGAGCAGGAGCACCCCCGCGCGGTAGATGACATCGGCGAGGTTGGTGGCGGCCGGCAGGCGCTGCTGACGGGTCCGCTGCCGGAAGTCGGTGGTCTTGAGCTTGAGGACGACGGTGTAGCCGGCAAGCTGCTTGGCCTTCATCCGCGCGGCGACCTTCTCGGCGAGATGGCGCAGGATCGGGACGAGATCCTCGCGCCGGCCGAGATCGGTTTCGAAGGTCGTCTCGGAGGAGATGCTTCTGGCCTGGCTCTCCGGCGTCACGGGCCGCGCGTCCTCGCCCTGCGAGAGGCGGGCGAGGCGAAGGCCCATGGTGCCGTAGCGGCGGGCGAGCGTGGCCGCATCGAGCGCCTGAAGATGGCCGACCGTGCGGATGCCGTCCGCCGCGAGCCTGCGCTGCATGGCCGCACCCACGCCCCAAATGATGGAGACCGGACACGCCGCGAGGAAGCTCCGGGTCTCGGCGCGGCCGAGCACGGAGAAGCCGCGGGGCTTGTCGAGGTCCGAGGCGATCTTGGCCAGGAACTTGTTGTGGCTGAGCCCGACGGAGACGGTGATCCCGATCTCGCTCTCGATCCGTCTCTGAAGGCGCATCAGCGTTTCCGCCGGGCTGGCTTTGTGCAGCGTCTCGGTGCCCCGGAGGTCGAGGAAGGCCTCGTCGATCGAGAGCGGCTCGACGGCGGGCGTCAGCGTCTCCATCAGGGTGCGGACCAGGCGCGCGACGCGCACGTACTTCGCCATGTCCGGGCGAATGACGGTCGCGTCCGGACAGAGCTCGAGCGCCTTGAACATCGGCATGGCCGAGCGGACGCCGTAGGTCCGGGCGACGTAGCAGGCGGTGGAGACGACGCCGCGCCTGCCGCCGCCCACGATCACCGGCCTGTCGACGAGGCTCGGATCGTCGCGCTTCTCGATGGCGGCGTAGAAGGCGTCGCAGTCGACATGGGCGATGGCCAGATCGAGGAGCTCGGGATGGCGCGCCAGGCGGGGGCTGCCGCAGTCCGGACAGCGGCCCGAAGCCGAGGCGGCTGCGGCGAAGCAGCTCCGGCAAAGCGTCGGTACGCCGGTCGAGTCGCGGTTCATGTCGGATTGTCGCGCCGCGCGGGGGCGCCGACAAGCGCTCTAGCCGCGCGGTTCCGGCGGGGCGAGCAGGGCGGCCGCGGCGGCGATCTCCGCGGGATCGGAGCCGGTCCCGCTGGCAAGGGCGACGAGCACTGCCTCGTGCTCCATGACGAAGGCGAGGACGCCGCCGAGGAAGCCCTCGTCCGATGCCGCCGAGCGGATTTCCGCCGGGTCGATCCCGCTCAGCGACAGAAAGCGTTCGAGCAGGCGCGGATCCGACGCTATATATCCGAGCGCCGCGACCGCGATCTCCTCCGCAAGCGCACGGGACATGCGGGGCGGTTTCGAACTCATTCGCATTTTCCTTTCTTTAAGCCAAATCTGCACAACATCCGGCCTGGCGGCACGCTCGGGCTTGCCGCCGTCACGGGAAGGGTTCTGATGCCGAAGACCGTCATGATCGTTGAGGACAACGAGCTCAACATGAAGCTCTTCAACGATCTGCTGCGCGCCAACGGCTACGACACGCTCCCGATGCGGAACGGCTACGAGGCCCTCGACATGCTCAAGCAGCGTCAGCCGGACCTCATCATCATGGACGTGCAGCTGCCGGAAATCTCCGGGCTCGAGGTCACCCGCAAGGTCAAGCAGGACGAGAGCCTGAAGCACATCCCCGTCATCGCGGTCACCGCATTTGCGATGAAGGGGGACGAAGAGCGGATCAGGCAGGGCGGCTGCGAGGGCTATCTGTCGAAGCCCATCTCCGTCGCGACCTTCATCCAGGCGGTGAAATCCTACGTGGGCGATGCCTGAGGTCGGAGAGCCACGTGACCGCCCGCATCCTCGTCGTCGATGACGTCCAGGCGAACGTCAAGCTGCTGGAGGCGCGCCTCCAGAGCGAGTATTTCGAGGTCCGCACGGCGCTGAACGGCTACGATGCGCTCGAGATCGCCAAGCGCGAGCGCGTCGACCTCGTGCTCCTCGACGTGATGATGCCCGGCCTCACCGGCTTCGACGTCTGCAGGGCGCTCAAGACCGCTCCGGAGACCGCGCATCTGCCGGTCGTCATGGTCACGGCCCTCGACGACACCCAGGACCGGGTGAGGGGGCTCGAATGCGGCGCCGACGACTTCCTCACGAAGCCCGTCAGCGAGATCGCGCTCATCACGCGGGTGCGCAGCCTCGTCCGCCTCAAGATGATGTCCGACGAGCTCAACCTGCGCGCCGCGGCGATGCAGTCGGTCGGGATCAATTCGGCGCAGATCTTCTCGGAGGCCGAATCGGGCAGGGCCCGGATCCTCGTGATCGATGACCGCCCCTCGTCGCTGCGGCGGATCGAGCAGGGGCTCTGCGCGGCCCACGACCTCGAGATCACCGCCGATCCGCTGGACGCGCTCGAACGGGCGTCCGCCCGCGATTTCGACCTCCTGCTCGTCAGCCTCTCGCTCGGAGCCGCCGACGGCCTCAGGATCTGTTCGCAGGTCAAGGCGATCGACCGCTCGCGGCAGACGCCGGTGCTGCTGATCACGGACCCGGACGAGACGAGCCGGCTGCTGCGCGGGCTCGAGCTCGGGGTCAACGACTACATCATCCGGCCGGTCGATCTCAACGAGCTGCGCGCCCGCGTCCGCACGCAGCTCCGGCGCAAGCGCTACCAGGACCGGCTTCGCGACATGGTGTCGAACGCGGTCGAGCTCGCCATCACCGATCCGCTGACGGGGCTCCACAACCGCCGCTACCTCGAGAGCCATCTGAAGACGCTCGCCGATCGCGCCCGCGAAGGCGGGATGATGTCGCTGCTGATCTTCGACATCGATTATTTCAAGGGGATCAACGACAGCTACGGCCACGATGTCGGCGACGACGTGCTGCGCGAGTTTGCCCAGAGGCTGAGGCGGGGCGTGCGCGGCATCGATCTCATCGCCCGCTTCGGCGGGGAGGAATTCGTCGTCGTCATGCCCGATACCGATTCCGTCACGGCGATCGGGATCGCCGACCGGCTGCGGCGCGACGTCGAACAGCTCGCCTTCGCCGCGCGCGGCGGGATATCGCTGCCGGTGACGGTGAGCATCGGGGTGGCCGAGTTCCACGGCGGGACCGAAAGCGTGGACTCGCTGGTGCGGCGGGCGGATCAGGCGCTCTATGCGGCAAAACGGCAGGGACGAAATCGCGTCGTCGCAGATGCCGCTTAACATTCGCCCAAAAACCGCTAAAATTCGAACAAATTTACCATCTTCAACTTATGCGGTGGAATTAGTCCGGAAAAGGCGCTCCTATCGTTAAGCGAAGCTGAAGACACGCTTTTTTCGGCTTTGGATACCCCATGGATTTGCTCAGGTCCGCCGCATCTCCTGGGTCCGTGGGGTCGGCCGGCCGGCCGTGGTGATTGGCCTCCTCGTACAGCCACGGTTCGGCCGGCCTCTTTTTTGCCGAGGCCGATGTGCCGTTCCCGCAGGGGCACAAACAGAAAAAGGCGCCCGTCGGCGCCTTCCGAAAACGCCGGTCGGTCGCGGCTACTTGATCTTCGCTTCCTTGAACAGCACGTGCTTCTTGGCCTTCGGGTCGTACTTCCGCATCGAGAGCTTCTCGGTCATGGTGCGGGAGTTCTTCTTCGTGACGTAGAAGTACCCGGTGCCTTCCTCGCTGACGAGGCGAATCTTGATCGTTGTGGCCTTGGCCATCGGACAGTCCTTGACGGTGGAAACGCTGGATTGCCCGTCAGATGAAGCGTGACGGGCGGGAAGTCAAGGTCTCTGCCAGAGGCGGAACGCGACGAGCACGGCATAGAGCAGGAAGACCGTGCCGAGCACGAGCGGGAAGCCCGCCACCGGCGCCCGCGCGAGGCCGTCTCCTATGATCACGGGCCCTACGAACATGCCGAGCGCATAGCAGAAGATGAAGGCCGCGTTCGCGCTTGCGAGCGCGCCGCCGCGGAACCGGCCGGCGAGATGCGACAGCCCGACCGTGTAGATGCCGGCGGTCGAGCCGCCCCACAGGAAGAGGACGAGCATCAGGAGGGAAGGCGAGCCGGAGACGGCCCAGGCGAGCACCATCCCGACGCATCCGACGACACCGAGCACGAACAGCACGAGGCGGCGGTCGACGCGGTCGGCGAGCATGCCGATCGGAACCTGGAAGATGACGTTGCCGAGCGTCATCGCGGAGGCGAGGAGCGGCACGATGTGCTCGCTGAAGCCGAGCTTCGCGCCCCAGACCGGCAGGAAGGCGAAGCCGCCGCCTTCGCCCATCGCGAAGACGAACGCGCCGATCGTGGCGACGGGGACCGCGAGGATGAAGGAGACGAAGCGCGCGCGCGGCACCTCGTGAAAATCCGGCGAGTGCCGGCGCGCGAGGAGCACCGGGACGCTCGCGCCGACCAGGATCAGGGCGCCGACCAGGTAGGGGACGACCGATCCGATGCCGAGCACCGCGATGATGGCGGGACCGACCGCGAATCCGATCGAGAGCATGCTCGCATAGATGCCGATCACCATGCCGCGCCGGTTCTCCGGCGTCGCCGCGTTGATCCAGTATTCCGAGAGGGTGAAGCAGAGCGAGGTGGCGATCCCGTAGGCGTAGGCGACCGGGAAGAGCAGCCGCACGTCGCCGATGAAATGGGTCACGGCGACGAGGCTCGCCATGACGAGGGTGGCGACGGCGATGGTCGGCGCCGTGCCGAACCGGGCCGCGATCCGCGCCGCGAAGGGCGCGATTGTCAGCGAGGCGAGTGCGATCACGGAGATGAGCATGCCGACCGTGCGCTCCGACACGCCGCGGCCGGTGAGCGTGAGCGAGAGGAGCGGCGGGAGCAGGCTCGCCGCCGTCCCGACCGCGACCGTGGTCGCGATCGCCGCCACCGCTCCCGGCGTCAGGCCGGTGCGCTCCCGGAGCGTGGGGCGCCGCGCGATCGCCGTCCTGCTCACAGCCATTCTCGGACACGCCGGCCCCGCCGCATGGAATGGAGCGGCACCGGTCCGTCCGGGCCGAGATCCGGGTCGGCGGCGAGCCGCGCCTCGAGATCGTCGAAGATGAGGCGCGTGATCTCGGCGAGCGGGTGCGCCCGGGCCTCCGCGAAGGTGAGCCAGGCGGGCTCGACGAGCTCGTCCTGCGGCGGCTCGACCGTCGCGGCCACCGCGTCCGCGAAGACGGCGAAGAAGCGCGCGTCGAACCGCCGGATGCGGTTCGGCGGCGTGATCGCGCGCGCCACCAGGGCGAGCCGCCCGAGCGCGGGCACGACGCCCGTCGCGACATAGGGCCGCCAGGCGCCGTTCCTGACCGGGCGCGCCGGGCTGCCGCGCTCGCCGATGACGAGCCCCGCCTCCTCATACGTCTCCCGCAGCGCCGCGAGCGCGATCGCGCGGGCGCGCGCACGGCTCGGCCTCTCGCGCATTTCGAGCAGGAGCTTGGCCTCGACGATCGGATCGAGCTCGCTCGCCGCGGGCGCATGGCGGTCGGCCGCCTCGATCCGCCCGCCCGGAAAGACCAGGTAGCCGGGCATGAAGACGTGCCGGTGCGAGCGTCTTCCCATCAGCACCCGCAGGTCGGCGCCGGATCGATCGAGCACGATCAGGGCACCGGCGTCCTTGGGCCTGAGCGCCCGTTCCCGCTGCGGGGAGGGCTGCCCGCGCTCGGCATTCGTGGTCACGGAGCTCACGGATAGCGCTCCGGCGGCAGGGCGCCGTCCCGGTCCGAATCGGGCTCCGGACCGAAGCCGTGCATGCCGAGCGCCCATTGCAGGCCGACGACGCCGCCCTTGACGGGCCGCATCAGCACGAAGGAGAGCGCGAGCGCGAGCGGCAGCCAGACCGCCATGTGGAGCCAGATCGGCGGGGAGAATCTCATCTCGGTCCAGAGCAGGAGTCCGATCACGATATGCCCGACGATGGTGATGACGATGTAGGGCGGCGCGTCGTCGGCCCTGTGGTGGTGGAGCGGCTCCGCGCAGACCGGACAGAAATCCACGATGCGGGTGAAGCCGGTGAAGATCGCGCCGCGCCCGCAGTTCGGGCACCGCGATGCCAGCCCGCGTCCGATCGCGCGCCAGAGCATGCGCTTGGCCGGCGGGGCCTGGTGCCAGGTCCTCACCGGCTCTTCCGGGCCCGGCGGCCCTCTTTCCCGCCGGCTTCGCGGCCCGAGTGCTCCTTGCCGCGGGTGCGGCGGGCCGGCCGCTTGCCCTTTCGGGTAAGGCCGCGCTCCGCGCCCTCGCGGTCGCCGCCGACCAGCTCGAATCGCAGGCTGCCGGCGAAGGGGAGGGCTTCCGCGAGCCGCACCTCGACGGCATCGCCGAGGCGGAAGACCTCGCCCTCTGTCCGTCCGACGAGCCGGTGCTTGGGCTCGTCATATTCGTAGAAGTCGCGCCCGAGCGTGGAGATCGGGATGAAGCCGTCGGCGCCGCTGTCGTCGAGCTCGACGAAGAGGCCGGCGCGCGTGACGCCGCGAACATGGCCGGCGAAGCGCGCGCCGACCCGGTCGGCAAGCCAGGCCGCGACGACCCGGTCGATCGTATCGCGCTCGGCCGCCATCGCCCGGCGCTCCGCGATCGAGATCTCGCCAGCGATGCGCTCGAGATTCGGAATGTCCGTCGTCCGCAGACCGCCCGGCCCGAGCTCCAGCGCATGGATCAGCGCGCGGTGGACGAGGAGGTCGGCATAGCGGCGGATCGGCGACGTGAAATGGGCGTAGCGCCTGAGATTCAGCCCGAAATGCCCGATATTCTCGATCGCGTATTCCGCCTGGCTCTGCGACCGCAGCACGACCTCGTTGACGAGGAGCTCGTTCGGCGAGTTCTCGAACCGCTCCAGCACCCGGTTGAAGTGGCTCGGACGGAGGTTGCCCGCCTTCGGGAACCGCATGTCGAGCGTGCCCAGGAAGTCGCGCAGCGCCTCCAGCTTCTCGAAGGAGGGCTCGTCGTGGATGCGGTAGACGACCGGGGCCTTCCGTCGCTCGAGCGTCTCCGCCGCGGAGACGTTCGCCTGGATCATGTATTCCTCGATGAGCTTGTGCGCATCGAGCCGCGGCGGCACGTAGATGCGGTCGACCGACCCGTCCGCCGCGAGGACGACCTTCCGCTCCGGCAGGTCGATCGCGAGCGGCTCCCGGTTCTCGCGGCCGCGCTTCAGCGCGGCATAGGCGTCCCAGAGCGGCCTCAGCACCTGGTCGAGGAGGGGTGCCGTCTTTTCCGTCGGTTCCCCGTCGATCGCCGCCTGGGCCTCCTCGTAGGCGAGCTTCGCGGCCGAGCGCATCATGATGCGGTGGAAGCTGTGCTTCGTCTTCCGCCCGTTCGAATCGAAGAGCATCCTGACGGCGATGGCGGGCCGGTCCTCCCCCTCGCGCAGCGAGCAGAGGTCGTTCGAGATGCGCTCCGGCAGCATCGGAACGACCCGGCCGGGGAAATAGACCGAGTTGCCGCGCCGGAGCGCCTCCCGGTCGAGCGGCGAGCCCGGGTGGACGTAGGCCGCCACGTCGGCGATCGCCACGGTGACGATATGTCCGTCCGGATTTTCCGGATCGGGCATAGCGTGCACGGCGTCGTCGTGGTCGCGCGCGTCCCGGGGGTCGATCGTGACGAGGGGCAGGTCGCGCCAGTCCTCCCGGTGCGCCATGCCGACGGGCTCGGCGGCTTCCGCCTGCTCGATGGCGGCATCGGAAAAGACATACGGAATGCCGTGCTCTTCGAGCGCGATCAGGCTGATCGCCCTCTCGCTCCGCACGCTCCCGACCCGCTCGACGATCCGCGCCACCGGGATGCCGTAGCGCGATCCGGGCTGCACCTCGACGCGCACCAGCTCCCCGTCCTCGGCATCCCGGGTCGCGCCGGGCGGCACACGGTACTCGCTGCCCTTGCGGTCGATCGGGACGATCCGGTGCTCCTCGCCCTCGATCCGCAGGACGCCGAGGGTGGTGCGCGGCCCGCGGCCGAGCACCTTGATCACCTTCCCGGTAAAGCCTTCCGCCTCGGCGTCGGCAACGATCCGGGCGAGGACGCGGTCGCCGATGCCGGGCGCCTTCTCGCGGACGCCGCGCCGGCGCGCTTCGGGCCGGATGCGGATGCGCGGCGCCTCGCCTGCCTCCTCGTCCCATTCGACCGGCACGCCGATCAGCTCGCCGAGTTCGTCGACGCCTTCGAGCAGGAGCACCGTGACCGAGGGAAGGTCGCCCGGCCGGTGCAGGCGCGAGCGCTTGCCCTCGATCAGTCCCTCGTCCGCGAGTTCCCGGATCACGCGCTTCAGGCCGATCTTCGCGCTCCCGGTCAGGTTGAACGCGCGCGCGATCTCGCGCTTGCCGGCCTTTCCGGGATGCTCGCCGATGAAGGCCAGGATCTCCTCGCGGGTCGGCAGTTCGGCTCGCGGCGTCTTGGAGCTCTTGGCCAATGTCCCGCCTTCAGGCCTTCGCCTTGCTCTTCGGTTTCGCCGCTTTTGCAGGCGCCGGCTTGGCGCTGCGGGATTTCGTGCGGCCGGCCGCCCCGGCCGCCGGCTTTCGGGCCGGTTTCTTGCCGCCGCCCTTGCTCTCCTTCTCGGCGATGAGCGCGAGCGCCTGTTCGAGCGTGATCGCCTCGGGGTCCGTTCCCTTCGGCAGCGTCGCGTTCACCTTGCCGTGGCTGACATAGGGGCCGTAGCGTCCGCTCCGGACGGTGACCGGACCGCCGTCCGGATGCTCGCCCAGCTCCTTCAACGCAGCCGGCGCGGAGCGGTTTCGTCCGCCGCGGGCCTGCTTCTCGGCGAGCAGCGAGACGGCGCGGTTCGCCCCGACGGTGAAGACCTCGTCGATGCTGTCGAGATTGGCGTAGGTGCCGGCATGCTCCACGAACGGGCCGTAGCGTCCGAGCCCGGCCGAGATCGGCTTGCCGGTCTCGGGGTGAAGCCCCACCTCGCGCGGCAGCGAGAGGAGCATCAGCGCCTTCTCGAGCGTGAGCTCGTCCGGCGACCAGCCCTTGGGCAGGCTCGACCGCTTCGGCTTCTCGTTCTCTCCGAGCTGCACGTACGGGCCGAAACGCCCGCTCTTCAGGAAGACGTGCAGGCCGCTCACCGGATCCTCGCCGAGATCGACGGTGCCGTTCGCGGCCAGCGCGCCCTCCGCGCCGCCGGGTTCTCCGTTGCCGTCCCCGAGCTGGCGCGTATAGCGGCATTCCGGGTAGTTGGAACAGCCGATGAAGGCGCCGAACTTGCCGAGCTTCAGGGAAAGCCGCCCGGAGCCGCAGACCGGGCAGGCGCGGGGGTCGCCGCCGTCCTCGCGCGGCGGAAACACGTGCTCGCCGAGGAGTTCGTTCAGCGCCTCGAGAACGTCCGAGACCCGCAGCTCGCGCGTCTCCTCGACCGCGGCCTGGAAGTCGCGCCAGAAATCCCGGAGCACGTCCTTCCAGGAGAGCTCGCCGGCGGATATGCGGTCGAGCTGTTCCTCGAGATCGGCGGTGAAGTCGTACTCGACGTAGCGCCGGAAGAACGCCTCCAGGAACGAGGTGACCAGCCGGCCCTTGTCCTCCGGCACGAGCCGCTTCTTGTCGAGCCGGACATAATCGCGGTCGCGGAGCACCGTCATCGTCTGCGCGTAGGTCGACGGCCGGCCGATGCCGAGCTCCTCCATCTTCTTGATGAGCGAGGCTTCGGTGTAGCGCGGCGGCGGCTCCGTGAAATGCTGCTCCGCCTCGATCCGGTCCCGCGACATGGTCTCGCCGGCCGCCAGTCTCGGCAGGCGTCCGCCTTCCTCGTCCTCCTCGTCGTCGCGCCCCTCCTGGTAGAGCGTGAGGAAGCCGTCGAAGCGGATGACGCTGCCGGTCGCGCGCACGGTGCCGCGTCCGTGCGGATCCCGCGCGTCGATGTCGATCGTGGTGCGCTCGATCTCGGCCGATTCCATCTGGCTCGCCATCATGCGCTTCCAGATGAGCTCGTAGAGCCGGGCCTGATCGCGGTCGAGAAAGCGCTCCACGTCGGCGGGCAGGCGCTGGAGGTCGGTCGGCCGGATCGCCTCGTGCGCCTCCTGCGCGTTCTTGGCCTTGGCGTGGTAGCGGCGGGGTGCCGCCGGAAGATAGCGCTCGCCGTACTCGCTGCCGATCAGCCGGCGCGTGGCGGCGAGCGCCTCGGGCGCCACGTCGACGCCGTCGGTCCGCATATAGGTGATGAGCCCGACGGGTTCGCCGCGGATCTCCACGCCCTCGTAGAGGCGCTGCGCGATCTGCATGGTCCGGCTGGCATCGAAGCCGAGCTTCCGCTGCGCCTCCTGCTGCAGCGTGGACGTGGTGAAGGGCGGCTGCGGATGCCGCTTGTGCGGCTTCGATTCGACGCTGGCGACCGTGAACTGCGCCGCTTCGAGGCGCGCCTTGATCCGGTTCGCCTCGCCGCCTTCGCCGATCGAGAGACGGTTCAGCTTGCGCCCGTCGATCTCGACGAGGCGCGCGGTGACGGGCTCTCTCTGTGCCGACTTCAGAAAGGCGGTGATCGACCAGTATTCCTGCGGCTTGAAGCGCTCGATCTCCGCCTCGCGGTCGCAGACGAGGCGGAGCGCCACCGACTGGACGCGGCCGGCGGAGCGGGCGCCCGGGAGCTTCCGCCAGAGCACGGGCGAGAGCGTGAACCCGACGAGATAATCGAGCGCGCGGCGTGCCAGATAGGCGTCGACGAGCGGTTCGTCGATCGTTCGCGGATTCTTCATCGCGTCCTGGACGGCCTGCTTGGTGATCGCATTGAACACCACCCGCGACACGGGCTTGTCGCGCAGGACCTTCTTCGACTGCAGAACCTGCAGCACGTGCCAGGAGATCGCCTCGCCCTCGCGGTCCGGGTCGGTGGCGAGGATCAGGCGGTCGGCGGATTTCACGGCGTCCGCGATGTCGGAGAGACGCTTCCGCGACTTCGCGTCGACGTCCCAGCTCATCTCGAAGTCCTCGTCCGGGCGGACCGAGCCGTCCTTCGAGGGCAGATCGCGCACGTGGCCGTAGGAGGCGAGGACCTGGTAGCCCGGCCCGAGATACTTGTTGATCGTCTTCGCCTTCGCCGGCGACTCGACGATGACCACGTCCATTCAGCGCTCCGCTCGTGTGCCGGCTCCAACCGGTCGAGCCGGTCAATTGGATTGCCGGACGAGCCGGGTCAAGTGCGGGCCGATCCGGCCGTATGCAACTATCAGGAGCATTGCTGTCTTACTATCGCTCTGGTAGTTGATTTCGCCGGGCGCGACGATAAGCTGGCTCAGAGTATGGAAGGGGGCGGCATGCCGGCGCAGACACGTCCGGACGAAAGCATCGGGACGGCGCGGGGTGCGGCGGAACATATCGCGGCGGCCGCCGGCCGCCTGCGCGACCTCGCGGATGCGCACAAGCTGGCGTTCCTCGCCTATCTCATCGATATGGCCGCGGTGGAAGCGCGCAGGATCGCGAACGAGCCGCCCGATCGGCCCGGGCCGGGTTGACCTTCGTTCCGGCCGTCAGCGCAGCGATACGCGATTGCCCGGATGCCGCTCGATGCGTCCGGCGAGATCGAGTTCGAGCAGGATGACGCTGACGGTCCTGGCCGAGACGCCCGTGAAGCGGACGATGTCGTCCACCGCGACCGGGGTCGGACCGAGCGCTTCCACGACACGCGCGCGCTCGTCCTCCGCGGGCTCCTGCGAATCGTCGCCGGTGGCCGGCGCCCTCAGCGCCGCGATCTGCGGCGGGATCGAAATGTCGCGGCCGAGCATCGGCGAGACGGCGTCGATGGCGTCGGCGGCCTCCGTGACCAGCCGGGCGCCCTGCTTGATCAGCCGGTTCGCGCCGGCAGCGCGCGGGTCGAGCGGCGAGCCCGGCACCGCCATCACTTCCCGGTTCTGCTCGAGCGCCAGCCGGGCGGTGATGAGCGAACCCGACCGCTCGGCCGCCTCCACGACGATCGTGCCGAGCGTCATGCCGGCGATCACGCGGTTCCGGCGCGGGAAGTCGCGTGCGCGCGGCTCCCATCCGATCGGCATCTCGCTCACCACCGCCCCGTTCGCGGCAAGCACGCTCTCGAGCAGGCGCTCGTGCTCGCGCGGATAGAGGACGTCCACGCCGCCGGCGAAGACGGCCACCGTTCCCGCGGAAAGCGCCGCCTCATGGGCCGCGGCGTCGATCCCCCGCGCAAATCCGGAAACGATCACGAAGCCTGCGCGTCCGAGATCGCGGGCGAGGATCGCGGCCATCTTCCGGCCCGCGACAGATGCGTTCCGCGCGCCGACCAGCGCCACCGAGGGCCGCACGAGCACGGCCGCGTCACCCCGCAGCGCGAGGAGAGGCGGCGGCGCGTCGGCGTGCCGGAGCCAGGGCGGGTAGTCGGGCTCTCCCATCCCCACAAACCGCGCTCCGAGCCGCTCGGCGGCGGCGATCTCCTCCTCCGCCTCCGCGGCGGACGCTACCTTGAGGCCCGTCCTGCCGCCGCGCCGCGAAAGCTCCGGCAGGCCCCCGAGCGCCGCCTGCGCCGATCCGAAATGGTTGATGAGGGAGCGGAAGGTGGCCGGCCCGACATTCTCGCTCCGGATCAGCCGGAGCCAGGCGACCCGCTGCGCGTCCGTGAGACGGACGCCGGCGGCCGCCCCGGCGTTCATTTCGAGCCGATCCGGCCTTCCCGGCCGGTTGCGAGCCGGACGATATTGGCCCGATGCCGCATCCACAGGAGGGCGGCGAGAAGGACGAAGAACAGCGCGAGGCGGTCCTGCCCCGCGAAGTGGAGGATGACCGGGGCGAGCGCGGTCGCCACCAGTGCGGAAAGCGAGGAATAGCGCGTCGCGGCGGCGGTCGCGATCCAGATCAGGCCGGTCGCGAGGAGGGTCGGCCAGTGCAGCCCGAGCAGGATGCCGAGATAGGTCGCCACGCCCTTGCCGCCCTTGAACCGCAGCCAGACCGGGAAGCAATGGCCCAGGAACGCCCCGAGGCCGGCCGCCATCGCGGCGTCCTGGCTCCACGCGCCGGCGGCGAGCACGGCCGCCGTACCCTTCAGGGCGTCGCCGAGGAGCGTGAGCGCTGCGAGCCCCTTGCGGCCGGTGCGCAGCACGTTGGTGGCGCCGATATTCCCCGATCCGATCGCGCGGACGTCGCCGAGGCCCGCCATGCGCGTGAGGAGCAGGCCGAAGGGGATCGAGCCGAGCAGATAGCCGAGCGCGAGCGCGCCGGCGAGGACGGCCCAGGCCGCGCCGTCCGCCTCAGGCACCGGCGCCTCCGCGTCGTTCGTCGAGGTCGAATACCAGGCGGCCGCCGAGAACGGTGCGGATCACCTGGCCGGTCAGGCGCGCGCCTTCGAACGCCGTGTTCCGCGCCTTCGAGTTGAGCGCCTCCTCGGCGACGACCCAGGGTCGGTCGAGGTCGATGATCGCGAGATCCGCGGGCGCCCCGGGCGCGAGCGTTCCGGCGTCGAGCCCCAGAAGCCTGGCCGGGCGCGTGCTCATCGCGTCGACGAGGCGCGCCAGGCCGACATCGCCGTCGTGAACGAGGCGAAGGCCCACCGCGAGGAGCGTCTCCAGCCCGACCGCGCCGGGTGCGGCTTCGGCGAAGGGGCGGCGCTTGCCTTCCACGTCCTGCGGGTCATGCGCCGAGCAGACCACGTCGAGCGTGCCGTCCGCGAGCGCCTCGACCATGGCGCGGCGATCGTCCTCGCTGCGAAGCGGCGGCGACATCTTGAAGAAGGTGCGGTAGGCGCCGATGTCGTTCTCGTTGAGCGCGAGATGCGCGATCGCGGCGCCGGCCGTGACGGCGAGGCCCGCCTCCTTGGCGCGCCGGACGGACCAGAGCGACTGGGCGCAGGAGAGCTGGGCGGCGTGGTAGCGCGCACCCGTGAGCCGGGCGAGCTTGAGGTCGCGGTCGAGCACGATCGTCTCCGCCTCGCGCGGGATTCCGGGCAAGCCGAGACGTGTCGCTGTCTCCCCCTCGTTCATGACACCCGCGGCGGCGAGATCCGAGTCCTCGGTATGATGCACCACAAGGGCGTCGAAGTCGCGCGCATAGGTGAGGGCGTTCCGCATCACCTGCGCGCTTCTCAGCGATCGCCGCCCTTCGGTGAAGGCGACGGCGCCGGCCTCCTTGAGAAGCCCGAATTCGGAGAGCTCCTCGCCTTTCAGCCCCTGTGTGAGCGCCGCCATCGGATGGACGTGCACATGCGCCGTGTCGCGGGCGCGGCGCAGCAGGAAATCCACCAGCGCCGGGTCGTCGATGACCGGATCGGTATCCGGCATGGTGATCAAGGTCGTGACGCCGCCGGCAGCGGCGGCGCGGCTTGCCGTCGCCAGCGTCTCGCGATGTTCGCCGCCGGGCTCGCCGACGAACACGCGCATGTCGACGAGGCCCGGAACGACCGTCCGGCCGGCTCCGTCGATCCGGATCGCGCCCTCCGGGATCCCCTGGTTGAGCGCCTCAGGACCGGCGGCAGCGATGCGGCCTCCGAGGGCGACGACGCTGCCCACGGCGTCGAGGCCGCGCGAGGGGTCGACGATCCGGGCGGCTTCGACGACGAGGGGCGGCGGGAGCGTGTCAGGCATTCGGCAGGTTTCGGCTGAGCGCTTCGAGGACCGCCATGCGGACGGCGACACCCATTTCGACCTGCTCGCGGATGACGCTCTGGACGCCGTCGGCGATCATCGGGTCGATCTCGACGCCCCGGTTCATCGGGCCCGGATGCATGACAATGGCGTCCGGCCTGGCGCGGGACAGCTTCTCCTGGTCGAGGCCGAAGAAGCGGAAATATTCCCGCACGCTTGGCACATAGGCCGCATGCATGCGCTCGCGCTGGAGCCGCAGCATCATCACCACGTCGGCGTCCGCGAGCCCCTCCTTCATGGTCGTGAAGGCCGTCACGCCGAGCCGTTCGACCGCGCGCGGCAGCAAAGTGGACGGCGCGACGACGCGGATCTTGGCGCCCATCGCCCCGAGGAGCAGGATGTTCGAGCGTGCGACGCGCGAATGGAGGACGTCGCCGCAGATGGCGACGGTGAGACCCTGGAGCCGGCCCTTGTGGCGGCGGATCGTGAGCGCGTCGAGGAGCGCCTGGGTCGGATGCTCGTGCGCCCCGTCGCCGGCATTGATCACGGAGCATTCGACCTTCTGGGCGAGCAGCGCCACGGCCCCCGCCGCATGATGGCGCACCACGAGGAGATCCGGCCGCATCGCGTTGAGCGTCATGGCGGTGTCGATCAGCGTCTCGCCCTTCGACACCGAGGAGGCCGCGACCGCCATGTTCATCACGTCCGCCCCGAGCCGCTTGCCGGCGAGCTCGAACGAGGACTGGGTGCGGGTCGAGGCCTCGAAGAAGAGGTTGATCTGCGTCCGGCCGCGGAGCGTCGCCTTCTTCTTCTCGATCTGCCTGCTGACGTCGATCGCCGATTCGGCGAGGTCGAGCAGGTGAGTGATCTCCTGCTGGGAGAGCCCCTCGATGCCGAGGAGGTGCTTGTGCGCGAAACCGGACGTCATCAAAGCGTCGCCTATAGGCTCAAGGCGGCCTTGCAGCAACAGCATCGGCCACGTGCTACGCTCTTCCCACAGGGGAAGGGATTCGATGGTCGAGACAGCCGCGACTCACCGCGTGTTCAACCAGTCGCCCGTCTATGGCGGCATCAATCTGTTCGATGCCGACCCGCTCATCAACAGCGCGACGGCTGGCTTCCCGGACGCCGTGCGGCACGACCTGTTCGAGATTGGCGCGGTGTGGGGATCCCTCGAGATGCGCGAGTTCGCGCGGCTCGCCAACAGCCATGTCCCGGAGCTGCAGCGCTACGACGCGAAGGGCAACCGGGCCGACCAGGTCCTGTTCCACCCGGCCTATCATGCCCTGATGAGGCGCTCGATCGCGAGCGGCCTCCATGCCTCGGCCTGGGAGACCGGCGATACCGAAGCGGGGTTGCGCCATCGCGCCAGGGCCGCCCGCCTCTACATGACCGCGCAGGCCGAATGCGGCCACATCTGCCCGATGACGATGACGAATGCGTCTCTCGCCGCGCTGCGTCACGCGCCGGAGCTCTTTCCGGTGTGGGCGCCCCGCATTCTCTCGCGCACCTACGACCGCGCCTTCCGCGCTCCGGAGGAGAAGCGGGGCGTCACGATCGGCATGGCCATGACGGAGAAGCAGGGCGGGACGGACCTGCGGGCCAACACGACGCGGGCGGAGCGTGCGAGCGACGGCCTCTATGTGCTCACCGGCCACAAATGGTTCATGTCGGCGCCCATGTCCGACGCCTTCCTGGTTCTCGCGCAGGCGCGCGGCGGCCTCACCTGCTTCCTGATGCCCCGCATCCTGCCGGACGGGACCGTCAACGCGATCCGCCTCGAGCGGCTCAAGGACAAGCTCGGCAACCGCTCGAACGGGTCGGCGGAGGTCGAATTGCCGGGCGCGCGCGCCTGGCGGATCGGCGAGGAGGGACGGGGCATCCCGATTATACTCGACATGGTGACGCTGACCCGCGTCGACTGCGCCACCGCCTCGGCGGGGATGATGCGCGCCGGCTTCGCCGAGGCCGCCCATCACGCCCGCTACCGTGCCGTGTCCGGCCGCGCGCTCGTCGATCAGCCGCTCATGCTTCGCGTGCTTTCCGACATGGCGCTCGATCTCGCCGCCGCGCTCGCGCTCTCGATGCGCCTCTGCGAAGCCTTCGACATGGCCCCGGACAGTCCGGCCGAGGCCGCCTATGCGCGGCTGATGACGCCGGCGGTCAAGTATTTCGTCTGCAAGGCCGCGCCGGCCTTCCTGTACGAGGCGATGGAGTGCCTCGGCGGCAATGGCTACGTCGAGGAGAGCGCGCTTCCGCGGCTCTATCGCGAGGCGCCGGTCAACGCGATCTGGGAAGGCTCGGGCAATGTGATGGCGCTCGACGTGCTGCGGGCGATCCGCAGGGACGACCAGACGCTCGAGGCGGTCCTCGAGACGCTCGGCGACGAGCTCGGTACGGGCTCGAAGGCCGCTCTCGGCGTGCTTTCGGCTGCCGCCCGGGTCGCGACCGAGGACGAGGGCTCCGCACGGATCCTGACCGAGCAGCTTGCGCTCACGGCCGCGGCCGCAGCCCTGAGGCGCGACTTTCCGCCGGCCTTCGCGGACGCCTTCATCGAGACCCGGCTCGGCAGGCCCTGGCGCGCGACCTACGGCATGATCGACGGCCGCTTCGACAGCCGTGCGCTCATCGACTACGTGGCGCCCGACGTAGGCTGATCAGGCGAGGACCGCCATCGCCATCGGCAGGGTGACGGCGCACAGCACGGTCTGGAGCGTGATGATCTCCGCCATCAGCCTGGCGTCGCCGCCCATGCGGCGGGCGAGGAGATAGGCCCCGCTGGCGGTCGGCACCGCGGTCGCGACGATCGCAACGCCGAGGGCGGTCCCGCCGACGTCGAAGAGCCGGCAATAGAGCGCGGCGAGAAGCGGCATGCCCGCAAGTCTGAGGACGGACGACATTGTGAGGGCCGGACCCGGCCGCCGGAGCGAGGAGAGGTCGAGGCCCGCGCCGACGGCGAGGATGCCGGCCGCGAGCGCGGCCTCGCCCATCATCCGGAGCGCCGCCGAGACCGCCACCGGCAGTTCCAGCCCGACCAGGTTGATCGCGACCCCCAGAGCGGAGGACCAGATGTAGGGGTTGAGGGCGAGGTCGCGCGCGAAGCGGCGGGCCGAGAGGGGCGCGCCGGACGCATAGGCGGAGAGCGCGGACACGTTGATGAAGTTGAGGAGCGGGATCATCGCCACGATGGCGACGGCCGTGAGCGCCACGCCCTCGGGCCCGTAGAGGCTCGCGGCCATCGCGAGCGCGATGAAGGTGTTCCAGCGCGTCGCGCCCTGGAGCACGGACGTGAACCGCGGCCCGTCGAGCCTCAGCGGCCCGGAGAACCAGCGCTTCAGGCCGAAGCAGAGCGCGGTCATGGTCAGCACCGAGGCGGCGAGCGAGGCTCCGAGCGTCGCGAAGGGCAGCGCGCCGAAATCGGCCTCGGCGAGGTTGAGCACGACGATGCTCGGGAAGAAGACATGGTAGGTCACCGCCTCGAAGCCGATCCAGCCCGCCGGAGTCACGATTTCGCTCCGCGCGAGCACCCAGCCGACCGCGGTGACGATGAGGATCGGCAGCAGCGCCTGGAGCGCGGCGATCATGTCTGGCGCAGGCGCGCCAGCCGGTCGAGCGCGCCCTGCAGGATGAAGCTTGCGGCCGCGGCGTCGATCCGCTCCGCCCGCTTCCGGCGCGAGAGGTCCGCCTCGATCATGGCGCGTTCCGCGGCCGCCGTCGAAAGCCGCTCGTCCCAGAGCACCATCGGAAGATCGGTCTTCTCCGCGAGGCTGCGGACGAAGGCGCGGGTCGCCTGCGCGCGCGGTCCTTCCGTGCCGTTCATGTTGATCGGCAGCCCGATGACGAGGGCGCCGACATTCTCTTTGGCGCAGATCGCGAGCAGTTCCTCGGCATCCTTGGTGAACTTGGTGCGGCGTATGGTGTGGAAGGCCGTGGCGATCCGGAGGCCGAGGTCGGAGAGGGCGAGCCCGATCGTCTTCGTCCCGAGATCGAGACCGAGGAGGCGCCTTCCCGGCGCCAGCATGGCGGGAAGGCGCTCGATCGCGATGGCGGGTCCGGGGGAGGGCGGCATCGCCGGCCTCTAGCACGAGCGGCTTGCGGTTGTCGCGCCGGAGCGCGGCGCGTAAACCGGTGAACCATGGGACAGAAGCCGAATCTGCCGGGCGACGGCCCGGGGCCGGACGGGACGATCCTCCCGGTCAATCTGCGCGAGGCGCTCGAGGAGCGGTATCTCGCCTACGCGCTCTCCACCATCATGAACCGCGCGCTGCCGGACGTCCGCGACGGGCTGAAGCCGGTCCATCGCCGCATCGTCTACGCGATGCGCGAAATGCGGCTCAATCCCGACGGCGGCTACAAGAAATGCGCCAAGGTGGTCGGCGAGGTGATGGGCAACTTCCACCCGCACGGCGACCAGGCGATCTACGACGCGCTCGTCCGCCTGGCGCAGGATTTTGCCGTCCGCTATCCGCTCGTCGACGGGCAGGGCAATTTCGGCAACATCGACGGCGATAATGCTGCGGCCATGCGCTACACCGAGGCGCGCATGACCGTCGTCGCCGACCTTCTCCTCGAGGGCATCGACGAGGACGCGGTCGATTTCCGCGCCACCTATGACGGCGAGGGCAGGGAGCCGGTCGTCCTGCCGGGGGCGTTTCCCAATCTCCTCGCCAACGGCTCGGCCGGGATCGCCGTCGGCATGGCGACCAACATCCCGCCGCACAACGTGGCGGAGCTTTGCACGGCCGCGCTCCACCTCATCAAGCATCCGAACGCGAGCGACGCGACGCTCTGCGAGCTGGTGCCGGGCCCGGATTTCCCGACCGGCGGCATCATCGTCTCCGCGCGCTCGGAGATCGCGGAGGCCTACCGGACCGGCCGCGGCTCGTTCCGGATCCGCGCCCGCTGGACGAAGGAGGAGGGGAGCCGGGGCGCCTACGAGGTGGTCGTCACGGAGATTCCCTACCAGGTCCCGAAGAGCCGCCTGATCGAGCAGATCGCGAACCTCATCGAGGCGCGCAAGCTGCCGCTCGTCGGCAACATCCGCGACGAGAGTGCGCAGGATGTGCGGATCGTCATCGAGCCGAAGAGCCGGGCGGTCGACCCCGGCCTGATGATGGAATCGCTCTTCAGGCTGACGGATCTCGAGGCGCGGTTCTCGATGAACGTCAACGTGCTCTCGCATGGCCAGGTGCCGAAGGTCATGCCGCTCGGCCAGGTGCTGCGGGAATGGCTCGCCCACCGGAAGGTCGTGCTCGTCCGGCGCTCGCATTTCCGGCTGGGCAAGATCGCGCACCGGCTCGAGGTGCTCGGCGGCTATCTCGTCGCCTATCTCAACCTCGACGAGGTGATACGGATCATCCGGGAGGAGGACGATCCGAAGGCGTTCATGATCGCGAAGTTCGGGCTCACCGACGTGCAGGTGGAGGCGATCCTCAACATGAGGCTTCGCGCGCTCCGGAAGCTCGAGGAGATCGAGATCCGCACCGAGCACGACCGGCTCGTCGAGGAGCAGGCGGATCTCCGCGATCTCGTCGGATCAGACGAGCGCCAGTGGAAGTGCGTCGGCTACGAGATTTCCGAGGTCCGGAAGGCGTTCGGCCCGGAAACGCCGCTCGGCAGGCGGCGGACCGGCTTTGCCGACGCGCCGGCGATCGATCTGGACGACATCCAGCAGGCGATGATCGAGCGGGAGCCGATCACCATCGTCCTCTCCGAGCGGGGCTGGATCCGCGCCCTCAAGGGCCACATCCAGGACCTTGCCGGCCTCACCTTCAAGGAAGGCGACCACCTGAAGCGCGCCTTCCATGCGCAGACGACCGACAAGATCCTGCTGTTCACGACCGGCGGGCGGTTCTTCACGCTCGATCCATCGAAGTTTCCGGGCGGCCGCAGCCAGGGCGAGCCGGTCCGGCTGATGGTCGACATGGAGAAGGACCAGGACGTGGTCACCGCCTTCGTCCACGATCCGGAGCGCCAGCTCCTCGTCGTCTCCGCCGCGGGCTACGGTTTCCTCGTGCCGGAGAAGGAGGTCGTTGCGAACACCCGAAAGGGCAAGCAGGTGCTCAACGTCACCGCTCCGGACGAGGCGAAGCTCTGCGTCGCGGCGGAGGGTGACCATGTCGCCACGATCGGCACGAACCGGAAGATGCTCGTCTTCCCCCGCTCGCAGGTGATGGAGATGACGCGCGGCAAGGGCGTGCGGCTGCAGCGCTTCAAGGACGGCGAGATCGCGGATGTCCGCACCTTCGCCGGCGCCCAGGGGCTTTCCTGGGTCGACAGCGCGGGCCGGGTCCATACGCGCTCGCTCGCCGAGCTGCTGGACTGGACCGGAGATCGCGCGCAGGCCGGACGCATCGCGCCGCAGGGCTTCCCGAAGTCCAACCGGTTCGGCACGCCGGGGCTGTGACGGGGCGGCAGGCGCGCCGGCTGCCGCGGGACGGATCTTTCCGGCCCGGCGAAGCGGGCACTTCCAGGCGGGCGAACGGGTCGGGCCTCACCGCGGCGCGAGCGGCCAGAAGAACGCGATCAGCGGCACGCCGATGATCACCACCATGATCGAGAGCGGCAGGCCGAGCTTCCAGTAGTCGCCGAAGCGGTAGCCGCCGGCGCCCATCACCAGCGTGTTGCACTGGTGCCCGATCGGGGTGAGGAAATCGCAGCCCGCGCCGATCGCGACGGCCATCAGGAAGGCGTCCGGCCGGTAGCCGAGCTGATGGGCGAGCTGTGCGCCGATCGGCGCCATGACGAGCACCGTGGCCGCGTTGTTGAGGAACGGCGTCACGGCCATCGCCGTGACGAGAATGAGGGCGAGCGCTCCGTGCGGCGGCAGCGCGCCCGCCGCGATCGAGAGCCAGCCGGCGATGAGATCCGTCGCGCCGGTGGTACGCATCGCATCGCTCACCGGGATGAGCGCGCCGATCAGCACGAGGATCGGCCAGTCTATGACCTCGTAGGCTTCCTTGAGCGAAAGCGCGCGCACCAGGAGGATGATCACGGAGGCACCGAAGAAGGCGCTCGCGACCGGCACCAGCCCGAAAGCCACGAGCAGCATGGCGACCGCCAGGATGCTGATCGGCACGTAGCCCTTCCGCGTCTTGCCGAGCCTGATCTCGCGTTCCGCGAGCGGCAGGCAGCGGAGCTCGGCGAGAACGTCGGGCAGCGTCCCGAGGTCGCCCTGCAGCACGATCACGTCGCCGGGGCGGAAGCGCACCGTCCGCAGCCGGCTCGTGATCCGCTCGCCGCTGCGGCTGACGGCGAGAAGGCGGACCTGGTACCGCGCGGTGAGGGCGGTCCCCGCCGGCGAGCGGTCGACCAGCTCCGAATCGCCGGTGACGACCGCTTCGACCACCCCGATATTGTCGGCGTCGCTGTCGAGGAGGTCGGGCTCCTCGTCGGCCGCGGCGAGCCTGAGCTTGGCCTGCGCCACGGCGCGCTCCAGCGCGTCCGGCTCGCCCTGCAGCAGCAGCAGGTCGCCGGCATGGAGCGTCCAGTTGGCGCTCGGCGCATAGCGCCGGAAGCGCTCGCGGATGATCGTCGAGACTTCCACTTCCTTGTCCGCCAGCGTCTCGAGATCGCCGACCGTCTGCCCGACGATGGGAGAATCCTCGGGAACGCGCACCTCGGTGATGTAGCCTTCGAGGTTGATCGCCGAATCGAGCGAGGCTGCGCCCTTCCGGTTGGCCGGCAGCAGGCGGTAGCCGAAGGCGAGGAAGACGAGGCCCGCGACCGAGAGCCCGATGCCGACCGGCGCGAAGTCGAACATGTGGAACGGCTCGCCGAGAATGTCGCCGCGCATCCGCGCGACGATGATGTTGGGCGACGTCCCGACGAGCGTGACGAGCCCGCCGAGAAGCGAGCCGAACGCCATCGGCATCAGCAGGTAGGAGGGCGAGGTGTCCCGCCGCCGGGCGAGCTGGAACGCCACCGGCATCAGCATCGCCAGGGCGCCGATGTTCTTCACGAAGCCGGAAAGGGCCGTCACGGTCCCGGCGAGCACGACCACCATCATGCGCGTCGACGTGAGATAGGGGCTGACCTTTCGAAGGAGATCCTCGATGACGCCCGAGCGCGCGACGGCGGCGCTCACGAGCAAGGCGGAGGCGACGATGATCACGATGTCGTCGCCGAAGCCGGTGAAGGCCTTCTCGGCCGGAACGATGCCGGTGAGAAGACCGGCGAGGAGCGCAAGCAGAGCGACGAGATCGTAGCGGATCCGTCCCCATGCGAAGAGCGCCATCATGCCGAGCACGATGGCGAAGGCGAAGATCTGAGGGAGCGTCATGCTGCGACCGGGGCCGCTAGTCCTCGTCCGCCGGTCGGTCCGGGGCTTCGGCAGCCGGTTCCGCCCGCCGTGCGCCGGCATAGGCGCGGAGCATCTCCGCGCTGCGCGGGGAATCCGGGGCGAGCCGCACCAGATCGCGCAATGTCACGATCCCGACCGGCTTGTCGTCGGGCCCGAGGACCGGGATCCGCCGCACCTGGCGTTCCAGCATCTGGTCGAACACCAATTCGAGCGGGTCCTCCGGCCGGCAGGTGAAGAGCGTCGAGGACATCACCTCCCGCACCGAGACCTCGGCCGGGCTGCGGCCCTCGACCACCAGGCGCAGAATGATGTCGCGATCCGTCAGGATTCCTTCGAGGCGCTCTCCGCTGCCGACCAGCACTGCGCCGACATCGTCCTCCGCCATCTGCAGCGCGGCGGCCTGTACGGTCGCGGTCGGGGAGACCGGGTCGAGCCCTCGGCTCATCACGTCTTCCACCCTCATCGAAGCTCCATCGCCCGGAATTCCGGTCAACGCGGGCGGTGGGAGCGGCGTTCCAGCGGGCCGTGCGGAGAGCGGCCCGGAAGCGACCGCACCTATTCGAAGCGCTTCCAGCCTTGCGGCGTCAGCCGCTCCTGCGGGCGGAAGCGGGCCTTGTAGCCCATCTTGTCGGAGCCCTCGACCCAGTAGCCCAGATAGACATAGGGCTTCCCCATCTTCCGCGCGCGCTCGACATGATCGAGGATCATCATGGTGCCGAGCGAGCGATCGTCGAAATCGGGATTGAAGAAGGAATAGACCATCGACAGGCCGTCCCCGAGCACGTCTGTCAGGGCGCAGGCGACGAGCTCGCCGTCGGTACGGTCGCTGAAGCTGCTGTCCGGGCCGCGAAACCGGTATTCGATGAGGGCCGTCTCGACATGGCTGTCCTCGACCATCAGCGCATAGTCGAGGACGGTCATGTTGACCATTCCGCCATCAGGGTGCCTGCGGTCGAGATAGCGCCGGAACAGGCTGTACTGGTCGCTCGTCGCCTCCGGCTCCTTCATGCGGCCGACGAGGTCCCGGTTGCGCTTCGTCACCCGGCGAAAGGATGCCGAGTTCCTGAACCCGTCGACGCAGACCCGGACCGACACGCACGCGCCGCACAGCTCGCAGGCCGGCCGGTAGGCGATCGCCTGGCTGCGCCGGAAGCCGCCCTGGGTCAGGATCTCGTTCAGGTGCGACGCCTGCGGCCCCACGAGGTGGGTGAAGACCTTCCGCTCCTTGCGGCCTGCCAGATACGGACACGGGCTCGGTGCCGTCAGGAAGAACTGGTGGGTATCGGCGAGCGGCTTGGTCATCGACGTCGATTCTAGAGGCCATAATACCAGGGCGCCAGTAGCGAGAACACGGCCCACACCAGGACGACCAGGGGGCCGCCCGCCATCACGTAGTCACTGAATCGGTAGCCGCCAGGGCCCATCACCAGCAGGTTCGTTTGGTAGCCGATCGGCGTGGCGAAGGAGGCGTTGGCCGCGAAGATGACGGCGACGACGAACGGCTCGGCCGGTGCGTGAAGCGCGGCCGCCGCCGAGATCGCGATCGGCGTGAAGAGCACCGCCGTCGCATTGTTGGAGAGGACGTTCGTCATGAGCGCGATCAGCGCGAAGAGGGCCGAGAGCGTCAGAGCCGCGCTCTCCTCGCGCATGAGGCCGACCAGGTTCCTCGCCAGGAATTCGGCGCCGCCGGTCCTCTCCATGGCGGCGGCGAGCGCGATCGAGGCTCCCACCAGCATGAAGATGCGTCCGTCGAAGGCGCGGCGCGCCTGGCGGACGTTGAGGCAGCCGGTCGCGATCATGGCGAGCGCGGCGACGAGCGCCGCCACCGCGATCGGCACGAGGCCGGTGGCCGCCGCGGCGACCATGAGCGCGAAGATCGTGAGCGCCGTCTTCGCTTCGGCGCGGGCGGGCAGGGGACTGATCGACCGCTCGAGAACGATGAGGTCCCGGCTGCCCCTGATCCGGTCGAAGGCCGATTCCCGGCCGGCGACGAGCAGCACGTCGCCGGCCTCGAGCCGGATGTCGGAGAAGGCCATCCGGCCCATGCGCCCGCGCCGTTCGATCGCCGCCACGTGAAGCCCGGAAATCCCGTCGAACGCCGCAGTCTCCGGCGCCCGGTTGATCCACCGCGAGCCCGGCGGGACGAGGCACTCGGCGACCGAGAGCCCGCGGCCGGCTTCCGCGGCCTTCTCCTCGCGCAGGCCCGGCTGCACGATCCCGAGCTCCGCAAGCTCGCGCCTGATGCCGGCAAAGACGACCCGGTCGCCGGCCTCGAGGGCGATGTCCTCGAACGGGGGCAGGTGGAGCCCGTCGCCGCGTTCAATGAGCCGCACGACGACGTGCTGGAGGCCCGGAAAGAGGCCCGCGACCGCGCGCTTGCCGATCAGCGGGTGACCTTCCGGGATCGTGATCTCCGCCAGGAACTGCTTGCCGCTGATGCGGGCGTCGTCGTTCGTCTCCCGGTCGGAGAGCACGCGCGGCATGACGAAGGCGATATAGCCGGAGGCCGCGGCGGCGATGACGAGGCCCGGCACGGTGATCGAGAAGAGGCTGAGCTCGAGGCCGGCCGAACGGTTCGCGACCTCCGCCACCAGCAGGTTGGTGGACGAGCCGATGAGCGTCGTGGAGCCGCCGACGATCGTGGCGACGTTCATCGGCATCAGCAGCTTGGGGGCCGCGATCCGGCGCTCGCGCGCAAGCGTGAGGACGACCGGAACCAGCATGACGACGACGGGCGTGTTGTTGAGGAAGGCGGAGAGCGCGCCGGCGGCAACGAGCAGGAGCAGGACGGTCGAGGGGCCCGTCAATCGTGGCGAGCGGGCGAGGCTGCGCGTCGCCCTGTCGAGCGCACCGGTCTGGAACACCGCCTGCCCGACGACGACGAGGGCGAGGACCGCGGCGAGCGCCGGGTTCGCGAAGCCGGCCAGAATGTCCGTCAGCGACAGGGGGGACCCGAGCCCGCAGGCCTCCGGCCCGACGACGAAGATGAGCAGGAGCGCGACCACGATGGCGAGCCCCGAGACCTCGATCGGGAGGCGGTCGAACGAGAACGCCGCGATCGCCAAGGCGGCGACCGCGAATGTCAGCCACATCTGGATCTCGATCGCCGCCAAGCCCGCCTCCGCGGCGGAGAGTAGCGGCGGCTCTCCTCCGCTACAACGCGCCGGTCAGCGACGGCCGAAGCGATCGGAACGGATCACGATCGTTCCGGCGAGGAAGTCGTGGAGCAGGCGCTTGCGCGGCGTGGCGAGCGAAACCAAAAGGACGAGCGGCGTCGCTAGCGTCACGCTGAGCCAGAACAGGATCGAATGGAACAGCGCGAGCAGCGGGTCGATCCGCTCGCCCAGCCAGGTGCGCATCTCGAGCCCTGCGAAGCGCATGCCCGGTGTCGCCGAAGCCGGGCCGCCGAGCGTGAACATCGTGTAGACGATGGCGACGAACGGCCAGATCAGCGGGAAGAGCAGCCAGCCGAGGCCGAGCGTCAGGATCCCGAGGACCGCCACCATGATCGTCGCAAGCACCATCAGCACGAGCACGAAGGCCGCGTCGATCATGAACGCCAGGAGCCGCCGGGTCCTCACGCCGTCATAGAGGGCGGGGTCGAGAACCGGGTCGAAGGCCACCCGGGCCGGACCCGGGGCCGTCGCTACGGAATGAGTCGCGGTGTTCATCGCCAAGAGATGGTTGACCGTTGCGATTCGGTCAATGACGCATGTCTGCGGCGATCTCGTGGCGCCCGCGTCAGGCGGCGGCGAGGCGCTCGGCGACCGCCGGTGCGAAATAGGTCAGGATGCCGTCGGCGCCGGCACGCTTGAATGCCGAAAGGCTCTCCATCATCGCGCGGTCCCCGTCCAGCCAGCCGTTTCGCACGGCGGCCATGATCATCGCGTATTCGCCTGACACCTGATAGGCATAGGTCGGGACCTTGAACTCCTGCTTGAGCCGCCAGAGCACGTCGAGATAGGGCATGCCCGGCTTAACCATGATCATGTCGGCGCCTTCCGCGAGGTCCATCTCCGCCTCGTGCAGCGCCTCGTCGGTGTTCGCCGGATCCATCTGGTAGGTGCGCTTATCGCCGACCAGCGTGGCGCTGGTCCCGATCGCGTCGCGGAACGGACCGTAGAACGCGGAGGCGTATTTCGCGGAATAGGCCATGATCTGGACGCGGCGGAACCCGGCCGCGTCGAGCCCTTCGCGGATCGCGCCGACGCGGCCGTCCATCATGTCGGAGGGCGCGATCACGTCGGCGCCGGCATCGGCCTGGACGAGCGCCTGGCGGACAAGCTGGGCGACCGTGGCGTCGTTCACGATCTCGCTGCCGTCGAGCAGCCCGTCATGGCCGTGACTCGTATAGGGATCGAGCGCCACGTCGGTGACGAGCCCGACTTCCGGCACGGCCGACTTGATCGCCCGGCAGGCCCGGCAGACGAGATTGTCGCCGTTGAGCGCCTCCGAGCCCATGGGGTCGCGCTTCGCCGGATCGGTGAACGGAAAGAGGGCGATCGCCGGTATCCCGAGCTTCGCGGCGCGTTCCGCCTGCGCGACCGCGAGATCGACCGAATGGCGTTCCACGCCCGGCATGGACGCGACCGGCTCGGTGCGGCGGTCGCCGTCGATGATGAAGATCGGCCAGATCAGATCGTCGACCCCGAGCGTCGTCTCGCGGACGAGGCGGCGGGCCCAGTCCGCCTTCCTGTTTCGCCGCATCCGGCGGCGGCCCGTGATTCGATCGATGTCGATATCAGCCGCGTTGAAGAGCGCCGTCATGGTTCCGTCCGGGAAAGGTGTCGGGGATGCCCCGATCTTAGCAGTCCGGCGGGGGCCGTCAAAGGCTCGGGCCCGCGGCGGCTTGCCCGGCCTTCACGGGCCCGCCCGCGGCGCCTGCGGAAAGCAGGCCGGCGAGGAGGCGCTCGTAGCGTGCGCGCGCCTGCTCGAGGCGGGCCGCCTCCTCGGGGCAGCCGGCGGCGAGAACGTCGCGCGCCATGGTCGCGGCCCCGAGCTGGAAAGCGAGGTAGCAGGGCTTCAGGAAGTCGAGCAGCGGCGGGTCGATCTCGTGGCCGGAGCGCCGGGCCACGATCGCCAGGAGGTCCGCCTCCTCGCGCGCTGAAAAAGCGAGCTCGAAAACCGCGCCCGCGACGTCCCAAGCCGGGTCCTGGCACCCGACGAGGTCGTGCGCCGCATGGTGGTCGCTTCCGTCGGCCTTGAGGATTCCGCCGTCCGGCCCGACGAGCCATTCCTGCGCGTGCATCCGGTTGTCGGTCTCGATGCGGCGGAGCCGGACGCGCCGCGGGATCGCGCCGGCAAGCGATGCCGCCGCGCCGGCGCCGAGCGCTTCGCCGACATTGTGCCGGGCCATCTCGAGCAGCGCCTGAAGGGTTGCGCCGCGCCAGTCCTCCGCCGGGAAGGCCCGGATCCGGAACCCGATATAGCCGCCGACGGCCTCCACAAGGCGCCGGCGATCGACGGCAAGCTGCGCGAGGGGTCGCCAGCCCTCCATCCAGTGCTCGGCGAGAAAGCCGTGCCGGAACCCCGCGAAGCCCGGGCCGAGGCCGGCCTCCGCAAGCGCACGCGCCCGGCCGGCCTTCCGCTCGCCCTCGCGCCCGAGCCCCACGAATTTCAGCAGGAACCGGCCGCGTTCCGTCCGCAGGAGGAACTTGCGCCGCTCCTGCGTGACGTTCGCCGCCGGCCAGTCGGACGCGCGGCCGAAATGCAGCCGGCGCCACGCACCGCCCGAAATGTCCTCGATCGGTCCGGCCGGGTCGCCCAGGACGTCGCGGAACCATGCCGGAAGCGAGCGCTCCGGACCGCTTCTCAGAAGCAGGTCCTCCGGCGCCAGGAAGTGCCGGGCCGACCGGCGCCAGCGGTCCCGCTGGCGGGGCTCGGCCTCCGGGCCCGGCTCGCCGGGATGGCTTGGAAAGAAGCGGAGCCGCTCGGCGGGCACGCCGGCGGTCTCCAGCATGTCGGCGACGGCTCCGAACGAGCTCCCCGACAGCCCCGGCCCTTCGTCCACGATCGCGAAGGACGCGGCGCCGTCGGCCGTGAGCATCCTGGAAAAGGCCGGGTCGAGGGCGAGCGCGCGCCGGTAGGGATGGCCGATCGGCCGCACCGTGGCCGGCCGGCCCGCGCCTGCGGCCGCCGAGACCGCCGCCGCGAGCCCGGTGCCGATGCTGCGGATCCCGATCACCCGGAGCGGCACCCGCCGCAGCGGCCGCGCGGCGAGCCAGTAGGCCTCGGGATAGAGGGCGTAGAACGCGTAGCCTTCGGCGAGCCGTCCGGCGATCGCCTCGGGAAGGGGAAGCGCGGCGAGCGTGCGGAGCGCATCGAACGGCAGCGGGACCGGGCTGCGGAACGTGGTCTCCCAGGACCGGCCGAGCGCCCGCGCGAGCGCCAGCAGGAGCTCCATCGCGGCGTGCTGGGCCGGCGAGTCGCCGTCGCAGCCGCGCATCGCGAATTCCGCATCGCCGATCCCCTGGGCGAGCGCGCTCGCATCCAGGAAGGCCGACGCGATCGCCGCGTGCCGGCGGATACCCGGAGGCGTCGCTGGAATTGCCCGGATCGCGCCATCAAGCCCGGCGATCGCGCTTCGCGTTTCGGCCGTCCGGACGTGGTCGCCATAGACGAGCATGCTCAGGCCGCGAGGTGCCGGTACGCGACCGCGCGGAACGCGTCGAAGTCGGGAGCCGCCATTCCGTGGCGCCGCGTCCACGCCGCCCATGCCTCGTACTGCTCGGGGCTCGGCGAGAGGACGGGGCGCCGTTCCTTGGCGAGCCTGAGCGCGCCGAGCGGCGACATGCCACGCTCGACCAGAACGCAGAGCGCGAGGAGGGCGGACCGGCCGATCCCGTGTTCGCAATGGAGGAGAACCCGTCCGCCGGCCCCGAGCCGCTCCGACGCGAATGCGACGCCGAGGTCGAGCATCGGCTGCGACACGGCGCGCAGGTCGCAGGTCGGCAGGTGAAGGAACGCGATGCCGTGCGCGCCGAGCAGGGCGGCGTCGTCGCAGGCCTCCGAACGCAGGTCGACGACCGCGTCAATGCCGAGGGACCGGCCGAGATGGGGCACGAGACCGGGAGCGAAGCTTCCGCCGATCGCAAGGGATTGCGTGATCCAGCTCAGATTGCAGGCGGCCGGCGCAGCGCTTCCGGTCGGGGCGTGGCGTTCCGGGGGCTCGCGCGCTGCGGAAGGATCGGTCGTCGGGATCATCGATGTACCGGCTGCTCTGGCCGGGAGAATGCCTGCCGGCCGGAATCGTTGCGCCGCCGCGCGCCGGCAAAGACACGTTGCGATGCCGCGGAGACAGCGGCTAGTCTCCCGCGGCGACCGACCTGGCGAGGCTCGTCCGCGGCGCGAGGAGAACGGGTATGCGTAAATGTCGGCAGACGGACGGATCGGCCGCGACCGGATGACGACGCCCGGTATCCGATTCGACCGCGTCGGCCGGCTGGGACTCGTCACCTTGGATCGTCCGGAGGCCCTCAACGCGCTCACCCGGACGATGTTCGACGCCTTCTCGCAGACGCTCGGGGCGTGGGAGCGGGACGAGCGAGTGCTGCACGTGGCGGTCCGCTCTTCCTCGCCGAAGGCGTTCTGCTCGGGCGGGGACATCCGCATGCTCTACAACGAGGGACTTGCGGCGAAGCGCGGGGAGGGGCCCTTGCCGCTTTCCCTTTTCGAAGCCGAGTACCGCCTCAACCACCGGATCCGCACCTATCCGAAGCCCTATCTCGCCCTCGTCGACGGCATCGCGATGGGAGGCGGAGCGGGGATATCGATCAACGGCCGCTACCGCGTCGCCGGGCCGAACATCCGGTTCGCCATGCCGGAGGTCGCGATCGGCCTCGTGCCCGATATCGGGTCGAGCCATTTCCTGCCGCGCCTTCCCGGCGAGATCGGAACCTATCTCGCGCTGACCGGCACCCGGATCGGGCGGGCGGACTGCCTCTATTGCGGATTGTCGACCCATGCAGCCGATCCGGCGCGCTTCGACGCCATCCTGGATGCGCTTGCCGGCGGCGAGGCCGCGGAGGCGGTCCTGGCGCGCCACGCGGACACGTCAGAGGGAGAGGCCGAGCCGGCGCCGCTCGCGGCGGAGCGCGACCGCATCGACACCGCGTTCGCCCATGATGACCTCGCCTCGATCCTGTCCCATCTCGAATTTGCCGGATTCGAGGGCTGGAGCCTGGCCGGGGAGGCGGTGCAGGCGATGTCGCGCGCCTCGCCCACGAGCCTTCTGATCACGCTGCGGCAGATGCGCGAGGGGCGCATGCTTTCGCACGCGGACTGCCTTCGCATGGAATACCGGATCGTCGCCCGCCTCCTCGGCGAGCACGATTTCTATGAAGGGGTGCGCGCCCAGATCGTCGACAAGGACCGCAATCCGGCCTGGCGGCCGGCATCGCTGGCGCAGGTGGATCCCGGCACGATCGACCGCTATTTCGCGCCGCTCGACCGGGAGCTCACATTATCGTGAGGGCCGAAGCGCAATCCCCGTTGGCGAAAGACGAGCGGCGGTTCGGCCTGACGCGGGTCTATGTGCGCGTCGTGGCGCTCCTGCTCATCGCCGCGGGCCTCGCGCGCGCCGCCATCGTCCTGGGCATCACGCTCGACGGAACGAGCTTCGTCACCCTCGACAGGGCGGCGCGCGCAGGCAGCGTGACGCTTCTGCTCCTCGACCTCTTCGCCGGAGTGGGGCTCTGGATCGGAGCGGGATGGGGCGCCGTCATGTGGACCGTCGCGCTGGTGGTCGAGATCGCGATGCACACGATCTTCAAGGAATTGTTCGGAACCGAACCGTTGCGGGTGGCGATGCATGCCGCCCTCTACGCAATCTTCCTCGTCCTCCTGCTGCTCGACTGGCGGCGCGCCGCGGCCGAGTGAGCGGCCCGGCCCGCGCCCGGCGCCCTCCGGGCGATGCCGAAGGAAGCCGGCTTCGTGCGAACGCGCAACTCGCTTATCAATTGCTATCCCTGCGCGCTCATGAGTTGCTATGATCCTCGGGACAGAGAGCGTCCGGCGGGGCGTTGCAGCCTCTTGTCGTGCCGGTTGCGTCGGTGCTTTGTAGGAATTGATTAAGGGTCTCGCTTAAATTGTCCTTTAGGCGAGACTGGTATGCGACTTCGATAAGCGTCCGGCGAGAATCCGAACGAGTACGAGGTAGAGTGATGCTGATGGCCGAACAGGCAGCGGTTAGATACGAGCTGATGGAAGCCGCGGAAGACACCAAATCCCTTTACCTGGACGCCTTGACCCTGGTCGAGCGCCTGCACCGTCGCCTGCTCGACGTCATCAAGGACGAATTCGACCGGATGGGCCGGTCGGACGTGAACAGTGTCCAGGCGCTGCTGCTCTTCAATATCGGTGATGCCGAGCTGACCGCAGGGGAACTGCGCACGCGCGGCTACTACCTGGGTTCCAATGTGTCCTACAACCTGAAGAAGCTGGTCGATGGCGGCTTCATCCACCATCAGCGCTCGCGCGTCGATCGCCGGTCGGTGCGGGTCTCGCTGACGGAGAAGGGGCTCGAGATCGCACGCGTGGTGGGCGATCTCTATGACCGCCACATCCAGTCGATCGAGAAGGTTGGCGGCATTTCCAACGACGACTTCAGGCAGATGAACAAGTGCCTGCACCGCCTCGAGCGGTTCTGGACGGACCAGATTCTCTACCGGCTCTGAGCCGGCGCGCATGCGGAGGCGGGGCGGGCGCGAGCCCGCCCTTTCCTTTTCGGCCGGGCCCGCCGCGTCCGTCCGTCCGGATGTCCCGTCCCGGGACACGGATTGGCCACAAAGCGGTGCCAGCACGGCAGGGCCGGCCATGCCGGCGGTGCGGTTGCTGGCGGAGAGCGGCGAAGGTTTCCCGGCTCGCTCGTCGTGCTGTCCGCATTTCGTTTACAATGAGGAAATTCCGGTCGTGCAGGGTCGGGACGCTATGGCCGTCCCGATTCGGGGCGACGATCTGATGCGGGGCTCTCTTCCACCGATGACCACGATCACGCGCAGGACCTTTGCACTCGGGACCGCCGGGCTCCTGGCGAGCGCCTCGCTCGCGCACGCCCAGGGAGCCGGCTTTGGGTCCACCCAGATCAGGGCTTCGGAGTGGGCCGAGGGCTTCGACAGCCAGTCCCGCATGTCTCAGCCCGTCTCGACCACCACGCCGATCCTGTCGCCGCAGACGATCCCCGCCATGGAGCAGGTGATCTACGCCTATCAGGATCTCGTGGCGCGCGGCGGCTGGAGCCGCGTGCCTGCCGACAAGGCCCTGAAGCTCGGCATGCGTGACCCGAACGTCCGGGCGCTGCGGATTCGTCTCATCGCCAGCGGCGACCTGAGGCAGACCACCGGCGATCCGGAGGCCTTCGATTCCTACGTTCAGGCCGCTGTCCGCCGCTTTCAGGAGCGGCACGGAATTCCGGCCGACGGCGTCGCCGGCAGCGGCACCATCAATGCGCTGAACGTGCCGGCCGAGGCGCGGCTCTCCCAGCTCCAGGCCAATGTCGAGCGCATCCGCGCGATGGGCGTGCCGACCGAGCGCTACGTGATGGTGAACATTCCGGGCGCGCAGATCGAGGTCGTGGAGAACGGCCGGGTCGTGTCCCGCCACACCGCCGTGGTCGGCAAGGTGGACCGGCAGACGCCGCTTCTCTCGAGCCGCATCACGGAGATCAACTTCAATCCGTTCTGGACCGTGCCGGCCTCCATCATCCGGAAGGATCTCATTCCGAAGATGCAGAAGGAGCCGGACTACCTGACCAACAACAAGATCAGGATCTACACCCAGACCGGGCAGGAGCTGCAGCCGGAGCAGGTGAACTGGCACTCCGACGAGGCCACCCACTACATGTTCAGGCAGGATCCGGGCGACCAGAATTCGCTCGGCTCGATGAAGATCAATTTCAGCAACCCGTTCCAGGTCTACCTGCACGACACGCCGTCGAAGAACCTGTTCGGCTCCGATTATCGCTTCGAATCGTCCGGCTGCGTGCGCGTCCACAACGTGCGGGAGCTCGTCGCCTGGATCCTGCGGGACAACGGCTACAACCTCGCCACGGTCGACCAGGCGGTGCGGTCGGGAGAGCGGGTCGACGTGAAGGTGCAGAACCCGCCGCTGCTCTTCACCGTCTATTTCACGGCCTGGACCACCGGCGACGGGATCGTGCATTTCCGCGAGGACATCTACAATCTGGATGCGCCGAACGCGGTGGCGCTCAACCAGAACAGCGACCTGATCGGCTCGCCGCTCGAGGCGCTCGCCCAGTAGGGCGGGGCGCCTCCGCTTGGCGGGGGCGGTCCGCTATGTTATCGGCCCGCTCGTCCGCCGACGCGCCCGACGAGCGCAGACGGCCGGCTGTCCGACCGAGACCAGGTGATTGCCCATGTCGATGATCGAGAGCGCCCGGAGCCAGGAGGGCGAGCAGGCCTTCTTTTCCGCCGGGCTTGCCGAGGCGGATCCGGAAATCGCGGAGGCGGTCGCCGGCGAGCTCGGTCGGCAGCAGCACGAGATCGAGCTGATCGCGTCCGAGAACATCGTCTCCCGGGCCGTGCTCGAGGCGCAGGGCTCGGTCCTCACCAACAAATATGCCGAGGGCTATCCGGGCCGGCGCTATTATGGCGGCTGCGAGTTCGTCGACATCGCCGAGCGGCTGGCGATCGACCGCGTGACCCGGCTGTTCGGCTGCGGCTTCGCCAACGTGCAGCCGAATTCCGGCAGCCAGGCGAACCAGGCGGTGCTTCTCGCGCTCGCGGAGCCGGGCGACACCATCCTGGGCATGAGCCTCGATGCCGGCGGCCATCTGACGCACGGCGCTGCGCCGAACCTCTCCGGCAAGTGGTTCAGGGCCGTCCAATACGGGGTCCGCAAGCAGGACGGCCGGGTCGATATCGACCAGGTGGCGGAACTCGCCGCCGAGCACCGGCCGAAGATCATCATCGCGGGCGGCTCCGCCTACAGCCGGGTGTGGGATTTCGAGCGCTTCCGCGCGATCGCGGACGAGGTCGGCGCCTATTTCATGGTCGACATGGCCCATTTCGCCGGGCTCGTGGCGGGCGGCCAGCATCCGAGCCCGTTCCCGCACGCCCATGTCGTCACCTCGACCACGCACAAGACCCTGCGCGGCCCGCGCGGCGGCCTCGTGCTGACCGACGACGAGGCGATTGCACGGAAGATCAACTCGGCGGTGTTTCCCGGCCTGCAGGGCGGGCCGCTCATGCACGTCATCGCCGCCAAGGCGGTCGCGTTCGGCGAGGCGCTCCGCCCCGAGTTCAAGCTCTACGCGAAGAACATCGTCGAAAATGCGAAGGCGCTTGCCGAAACGCTTGAACGTGGCGGCTGCGACATCGTCTCCGGCGGGACCGACAACCATCTCATGCTGGTCGATCTCCGTCCGAAGCACCTGACCGGCAAGGCGGCCGAGGCGGCGCTCGGACGCGCCAACATCACCTGCAACAAGAACGGCGTCCCGTTCGACCCGGAGAAGCCGACGGTGACTTCCGGCGTGCGGCTCGGCACGCCGGCCGGGACGACGCGCGGGTTCGGCGTCGCCGAGTTCCAGGAGATCGGCCGCCTCATCATCGAGGTGCTCGACGGGCTCGCATCGTCGGGCGAGGCGGGCAATTCCGGCATCGAGGCGTCGGTGAAGGAGCGGGTGCTGGCGCTGACGGGCCGGTTTCCGATCTACGAGACCTGACGGAGCGCGCATGCGCTGTCCCTATTGCGGCGCCGACAACACGCAGGTGAAGGATTCGCGGCCGAGCGAGGATTCCTCGGCGATCCGCCGCCGCCGCGTCTGCGTCGATTGCGGCGGCCGGTTCACCACCTTCGAGCGCGTGCAGCTTCGGGAGCTCTGGGTCCTGAAGCGCAACGGGCGGCGCGTGCCGTTCGATCGCGACAAGCTGATGCGCTCGGTGCAGGTCGCGCTGCGGAAGCGGCCGGTCGATCCGGAACGCGTCGAGCGGATGGTCTCCGGCATCGTCCGCCAGCTCGAGAGCCGGGGCGAGCAGGACATACCGTCCGAGGAGATCGGTCTCCTCGTGATGGAGGCGCTGAAGGGCCTCGACGACGTCGCCTATGTTCGCTTCGCGTCGGTCTACCGCGACTTCCGCGAAGCGAAGGACTTCCGGACCTTCCTCGGCGAACTGGCGAGCGAGGAGCCGCCGCGGATAGCGGCCGCCGACGAGGATGTCTGACATCGTCACGGAGACCGACCGCCGGTTCCTGGCGGCGGCGATCCGGCTCGGCGCCGGTGCCAACGGGGAGACCTGGCCGAATCCCGCGGTCGGCGCGATCGTGGTGAAGGACGGGCGCGTGGTGGGCCGCGGGCGCACCGCCAGCGGCGGCCGTCCTCATGCCGAGACGATCGCGCTCCGGGAGGCGGGCGAACGCGCCGCCGGCGGCACGCTCTACGTCTCGCTCGAGCCCTGCGCGCATCACGGGCGGACGCCGCCTTGTGCCGACGCGGTGATCGCCGCCGGCATTGCCCGGGTCGTCGCCTGCGCGAGCGATCCGGACCCGCGGGTGTCCGGCCGCGGCTTCGCGCGGATGCGCGATGCCGGCATCTCGGTGTCGGCGGACGTGCTGCGCGCGGCGGCCGAACGGGCCCATGCCGGGCACATCTCGCGGACGACGCGCAACCGCCCCCATGTCGTGCTGAAGCTCGCGGTCTCCGCCGACGACGCGATCGGCCGGGCGGGGGAGACGCGGGTCGCGGTCACGGGCGAGATCGCGCGGCGGCACGTCCACGCCTTGCGTGCCCGCGTCGATGCCATCCTCGTCGGGAGCGGAACCGTCACGGCGGACGATCCGGAGCTCACCTGCCGGCTGCCCGGGCTCGAGCACCGTTCGCCGGTGCGGATCGTGCTCGATACCGATGGCCGGCTCGGCCGGGACTGGACCGTCTTCGCCGCGAAGTCCCGCGTCCCGAGCTGGCGGATCGTTGCCGGTCCGGACGGTTCGGCCACCGGCGAGGCGAGCGAGGAGGGGCTGCTCCGCACCCTTCACGTCCGCCGCGGGGAGGGCGGGGTCGACCTCTCCGACGCCCTCCGGCGGCTGGCGGAGGCGGGCATCGGGCGCCTCATGGTGGAGGGCGGCGCCGCGGTGGCGCGATCCTTCCTTCTCGGCGATCTCGTCGACGAGGTGCTTCTCTTCCGCAGCCCGGTCGCGCTCGGGGACGGAGCCGTTCCGGCGCTCGCCGGCCTGCCGCTGTCGGCCGTGGAATCGTCGCCCGCCTTCGTGCGGAAGGAGCGCCGCATGTTCGGACCCGACCGCCTGACCCGCTACGAGAGGAGACGCTGATGTTCACGGGCATCGTCACCGATGTCGGAACCGTGGCGGACCTCCGCCCGACCGAGGGCGGCTGCCGGCTCCGCGTCGCGACCTCCTACGATCCCGACACGATCGCGATCGGCGCCTCGATCGCCTGCGCCGGCATCTGCCTGACCGTCGTGGCGAAGGGGCGGGACGCGACCGGCTGGTTCGAGGCCGAGGCCTCGACCGAAACGCTCCAGCGGACGACGCTCGGAACCTGGGCCGCCGGCACGCGCATCAATCTCGAACGGGCGCTGCGGGCCGGCGACGAACTTGGCGGCCATATCGTGAGCGGCCATGTCGACGGCGTGGCGCGGGTGCTCGAGCGCGAGCCGATGGGCGACGCCGTGCGCTTCTCCCTCGAAGTGCCGGAGAGCCTCTCCCGCTTCGTCGCGGGCAAGGGCTCGGTCACGCTCGACGGCACCTCGCTCACGGTCAACGACGTGGTCCACAACACCTTCACGGTCATGATCATCCCGCACACGCTGGCGGCGACCACCTGGGGGGACCGTCATGCCGGCGACAGGGTCAACCTCGAGGTCGACGTCTTCGCGCGCTATCTCGACCGGCTCGTCGCGAAGGCGTAGTCCGTCCTCTGGACAAGGCCGAGCCCCCTCGCCATTGTCGCGGCCCCTCCCGAAACCGGTGCATTTCCGATGGCAACCTCTCCCAACACGCCGCATTTCCTCATCATCGACGCCCGGTTCTACGTCGATCTCGCCGACGAGCTCGTGGCGGGCGCGACGGCCGAGCTGGAGGCGCGCGGTGCGACCTTCGAGCGGATCTCCGTTCCGGGCGTCCTCGAGATCCCGTCGGCGCTCGCCATGGCGATCCTGTCGCAGGAGGACCGGCCGCGCTATGACGGCTACGTGCTGCTCGGCTGCGTCATCCGGGGCGAGACGTCCCATTACGACATCGTGGCGAACGAGTCGGCGCGCGCCGTCATGATGCTCGCCATCGACGAGGCGATCGCCGTCGGAAACGGCATCCTGACCTGCGAGACCGGCGAGCAGGCCTGGGTGCGGGCGCGGGTCGCCGGCAGGAACAAGGGCGGCACGGCCGCCGCGGCCGCGTTCGAGATGGCCTTGCTGCGAAGAAAGTTCGGTCTGACCGATGACTGACGCGCATCCTTCCGGATCGATGCGGCCGGCGAACCAGCGGGGCGCCGCGCGGCTCGCCGCCGTGCAGGCGCTCTATCAGATGGATGTCGGCGGGACGACGCTGCCTGCGGTCGTGGCCGAGTTCGAGGCCCATCGTCTCGGGCGGGAGCTCGAAGGCGAGGAGCTCCGCCCCGCCGATGCCGGCTTCTTCCGCGGCATCGTCGGCGGCGTCGTGGACATGCAGCGCCGCATCGATCCGATCATTCACGGCGCGCTGCCGCCGGACTGGCCTCTGAAGCGCATCGATTTCACGCTCCGGGCGGTCCTGCGCTGCGGCGTCTTCGAGCTCCTCGAGCGGCGCGACATCCCGGCCAAGGTGGTCATCACCGAATATGTCGACGTGGCGCGCGCCTTCTTCGCGGCGGAGGAGCCGGGCCTCGTCAACGCCGTGCTCGATCACGTCGCCCGGGCGCTGCGGCCGGACGAGTTCAAGTCCGCCGCGGCCCGCTGAAGGGGCAGGCCTTGGCGCTCAACGAGCTCGACGTCATCGACCGCTTTCTCAGGCCGCTGGCGGGCGAGGGTGCGTTCGGGCTTTTCGACGATGCGGCCCGGCTCACGCCTTCGCCCGGCACCGAGCTGGTGCTGACCACGGACATGATCGCGGCCGGCATCCATTTCCTGCCCGACGATCCGCCCTTCACGATCGCGCAGAAGGCACTGCGGGTGAACATTTCCGACCTTGCGGCGAAGGGCGCCGACCCGGTCGGCTATCTCATGAGCCTCGCGCTCAGCCCCGATCTCGATTCCGGCTGGCTCGAGGCGTTCTGCCTGGGACTTGCCGCCGACCAGGCTGCATTCGGGATCGACCTTCTCGGCGGCGACACGATCTCGATCCGGCAGGGACCGGTCGTCTCCATCACGGCGATCGGCGCCGTGCCGGCCGGCGGCATGGTGCATCGCTTCGGCGGCCGGCCGGGCGACGTGCTCTTCGTTTCCGGGGCGATCGGCGCGGCGCGGGCGGGGCTCGCGCTGCTCACCGGCGAGCGCGGCCCCTGGGACTCGATCCCGGCCGGAGCGCGTGACGGGCTGGTCGCGCGCTATCGCGTTCCCGAGCCGCGGCTCGGTCTCGCGGAGGCGGTGAGGAGCCATGCCAGCGCGGCCATGGACGTCTCGGACGGCCTTGTCGGCGATTGCGACAAGATGGTGGCTTCGACGGGCTGTTCCGCCCGCCTCGACGGCGACCGGGTGCCGGTCGACGCCGCTCTCGCCGGGCTGGCGGAGGACGACCGGGTCTTCGCCGCGCTCGTGAGCGGCGGCGACGACTACGAGATCCTCGCCGCGGTGCCTCCCGACGCCGTGCCCGCCTTCGTGGCGGCGGCGGGAGAGGCCGGCATCGCCGTCAGCCGGATCGGCGCGCTCGTCGAAGGCGCGGGGCCGGTCACGATCGAGCGGAACGGCCGCATTCTCGACCTGCGCGCGCGGGCCTATGTGCATGGCGGGCAGGGCGAGCGCCACGTGTGATGACCGAAGCCGCAGCCGCCGGATCGGGGTTCGACAATGCGAAGGCGCGGCGGAACGCCGTCGTCCTTGCGGCCGCGCAGGCGATTGCCGGCGCCTCCTCGCCGATCAACATCGCCGTCTCCTCGCTGGCGGGCGCCGCGCTCCTGACCGAGCACAAGGAGCTTGCGACGGCCCCCGTGACCGCCTTCGTCGTCGGGACCGCCTGCGGCACCATTCCGGCTGGGCTCCTGATGCGCCGTTTCGGCCGCCGGATCGGGCTCATGTCGGGGATGCTCTCCGGCGTTGCCGGCGGCCTCATCGCCGCCGCCGCTATGGCGTGGGGCTCCTTTGCTGCGCTCGTCCTCGGCTGCTTCCTGATGGGATCGGCATCCGCCTTCGTCCAGCAGTTCCGCTTCGCCGCCGCCGACGCCGCCACGCCGGCATTCCGGCCGAAGGCGATCTCGTGGGTTCTCGCCGGCGGCATGGTCTCCGCCGTGATAGGCCCGCAGGCCGCCATCCACTTCGGCGGCGCGGTCGGCGCGGCCCCGTTCGCCGGCGCCTATCTGGCCGCGGCCGCTCTCCTTCTTCTCGGGGGCGTCCTCCTCGTGCCGCTCGACGCGCCGCCGCCCTCGGTCCGGCGCGACCGCGCCGTCGGCCGGCCGCTCCGGGAAATCGCGGTGCAGCCGCGCTTCATCCTCGCGGTCGGCTGCGGCATCGTCACCTATGCGATGATGAACCTCGTGATGACGGCCGCGCCGCTCGCGATGGTCTATTGCGGGCACCCGGCGGATGCGGCGGCGCTCGGCATCCAGTGGCACGTGCTCGCCATGTTCGCCCCGAGCTTCGTGACGGGCGGGCTGATCACGCGCTTCGGGGCGGACCGGGTGGTCGCGGCCGGTCTCCTGCTCCTGATCGGCTGCGCGCTCGTCGCGCTCGGCGGCGTCGACCTCATGCACTTCTGGGGTGCGCTCGTCCTCCTCGGGCTCGGCTGGAACCTCGGCTTCATCGGCGCGAGCAGCATGGTCGGCGAGACCTATCATCCCGAGGAGAAGGAGAGGGTGCAGTCCTTCAACGATCTCCTCGTCTTCGGCTTCGTCGCCGTGGCCTCGCTCGTCTCGGGCGGCGTGCTGGTGCGCGGCGGCTGGGACGCCGTGAACATGGTCGTGCTGCCGACCGCGGTCACCTGCCTCGTCGCGCTCGCCTGGTTCAATGTGCACCGCGGCAAGGCGGTCGGCCCCGGGGCCGGTACACCTTGACGTAGATAAAGCTTTCGTCGATACCGCGCCGCGGAATGAGCAGCCGCGAAAGAAGCGGGTTTTGCGAGTCGGCCGTGCACGGCGGCTCGGTTCGGGGGGATAGTCGATGGTGATGCTTTATCTTGTGATCGCCTGCGGAATCCTGTCGCTTGTCTATGCCGGCTGGGCAATCCAGTCCGTTATGGCGGCGGATGCCGGCAACATGCGCATGCAGGAGATCGCGGGGGCGATCCGCGAAGGCGCGACGGCCTATCTCACCCGTCAGTACACGACCATCGCGATCGTCGGCGTCATCGTCTTCATTGCTGCCTGGCTGCTTCTCTCCGCCACGGCCGCGTTCGGTTTCGCGATCGGCGCCATCCTGTCCGGCCTCGCCGGCTTCATCGGCATGCTGGTCTCGGTGCGCGCCAATGTCCGTACCGCCCAGGCGTCGTCGCAGTCGCTCGGCGCCGGCCTCGAGATCGCCTTCAAGTCCGGCGCGATCACGGGCCTCCTCGTCGCGGGCCTCGCGCTCCTCGGCGTCGCGGTCTACTTCGCGGTGCTGACGGCGGGCCTCGGCTACGCCGCCGAGGACCGCACGGTGATCGACGCGCTGGTCGCGCTCGGCTTCGGCGCCTCGCTCATCTCCATCTTCGCCCGTCTCGGCGGCGGCATCTTCACCAAGGGCGCCGATGTCGGCGGCGACCTCGTGGGCAAGGTCGAGGCCGGCATTCCCGAGGACGATCCGCGCAACCCGGCCACGATTGCCGACAATGTCGGCGACAATGTCGGCGACTGCGCGGGCATGGCGGCCGACCTCTTCGAGACCTATGCGGTGACCATCGTCGCCACGATGGTGCTCGCCTCGATCTTCTTCACCGGAGAACAGGCCGTCGAGATGATGCTGTTCCCGCTCCTCATCGGGGCGAGCTGCGTCGTCACCTCGATCATCGGCACCTTCTTCGTGCGCCTCGGCGCGAACAATTCGATCATGGGCGCGCTCTACAAGGGCTTCCTCGCGACCGCGATCCTGTCCGCCGTAGCGCTCGGCATCATCGTCTGGGGCTGGGTCGGCGCCGGGACCGAGTTCACGACCAGCAGCGGGCTCGCCTTCACCGGCCGCTACCTGTTCTATTGCGGCCTGGTCGGGCTGGCGGTGACCGGCCTCATCATCTGGATCACGGAATATTACACGGGCACGGGCTTCCGCCCCGTCAAGTCGATCGCGGCCTCCTCCGTCACCGGCCACGGCACCAACGTCATCCAGGGCCTAGCTGTCTCGCTCGAGGCGACGGCGCTGCCGGCGCTCGTCATCATCGGCGGCATCATCGCGGCCTATTCGCTCGCCGGCCTGTTCGGCATCGCCATCGCGGTCACCACGATGCTTGCCCTTGCCGGCATGGTGGTTGCGCTCGACGCCTTCGGCCCGGTCACCGACAATGCCGGCGGCATCGCCGAGATGAGCGACCTGCCGTCGGAGGTCCGGCACACGACGGACGCCCTCGATGCGGTCGGCAACACCACGAAGGCCGTCACCAAGGGCTATGCGATCGGCTCGGCCGGCCTCGGCGCGCTGGTCCTCTTCGCCGCCTATACCGAGGATCTCCGGTTCTTCTCGGCCAATGCCGCGCCCGGCTCCTTCTTCGAGGGCGTGTCGGTCGATTTCGCGCTCACGAACCCCTATGTCGTCGCCGGGCTGCTCTTCGGCGGTCTGCTGCCCTTCCTCTTCGGCGGCATCGCGATGACGGCGGTCGGGCGCGCGGGCGGCGCCGTCGTGGAGGAGGTCCGCCGCCAGTTCCGCGAGAAGCCGGGCATCATGACCGGCCAGGACAAGCCCGATTACGGGCGCGCCGTCGACATGCTGACGCGCGCGGCGATCCGGGAGATGATCGTTCCCTCGCTGCTGCCGGTGCTCTCGCCCATCGTCTGCTTCTTCGTCGTCTACCTGATCGCCGGCAAGAACGACGGCTTCGCCGCGCTCGGCGCGATGCTGCTCGGCGTCATCGTCACGGGGCTCTTCGTCGCGATCTCCATGACGGCGGGCGGCGGCGCCTGGGACAATGCGAAGAAGTACATCGAGGACGGCAATTACGGCGGCAAGGGCTCCGACGCCCACAAGGCGGCCGTGACGGGCGACACCGTCGGCGATCCGTACAAGGATACCGCCGGCCCCGCCGTCAATCCAATGATCAAGATCACGAACATCGTCGCCCTGCTGCTCCTGGCGGTGCTGGCGCACTGATCCGGATCGCGCCGTAACGCAGACCGGCCCCGCGGAGCGAAGAGCCCCGCGGGGCTTTTGCTTCCGCTCGGCGGGGCTTTTGCTTCCGCTCGGGAGAGGGACGCGGCGGGAGGCGCGGCCGCGGGCCTCAGGCCCGCCGGGCCAGCGCCGCCTCCTGCTGGTGATCGTCCGGCTCGATGGGGAGCTGGGCGAGCGCTTCGGCAAGCGTGCGGTGGGAGGCCACGAACAGCCGCTCGCGGCCCTTCAGCCAGGCCAGCGCCTCACGGCGCGTGGTCGCCTCGCGGATCTTGGTCGCGGCGGTCAGGAGCTCGGGTTCGGGATGGCCGCGATGCGCCGCCGGCGGCTCGCCGACGCGGTCGAAATGCTCGGCGCGCGCGGCCGGGTCGGCAATGATGATCGCGATGCCGTCCTCCGGCAGGTCCGGGAGCCCGGCCTCGATGGCGTCGGCCCGGCGCAGGATGGGGTGCGGCGCGGTCTCCTCCGGCGTGAGGAGCAGGCCCGCATGCGCGAGGTCGGTCCCGATCCGGGCATTGCCGCTCATCCAGGACAGCGGGATCGCGAAGACGAGGCCGAGGATGATGGGCGACAGCCAGCCGATCATCGCCGGGGAGATGAAGGTCGCCAGGATCACGATGCCGACGCCGAACCCGGTGTGCCAGCGGTGGCGGACCATCGGCTCGTACCAGTCGGAGCCGCCTTGGCCCCGGCGCTGCTTCGACCAGCCGGCGTCGTTGCCGGTGAGGATCTCGAACACGTGCCGGCTGTGGACGAGCATCATGATCGGCGCATAGAGCGAGGTCAGCACGATCTCGAGAAGGGTGCTGCCGACGAGCGCGAGGGCGCCGCCGCAGCCGCGCCGAAGTTCGGGCTCGAGAAGGCCGCGGATGAGGCCGAGCATCTTCGGAAAGAACAGCACGCCCATGGTCAGGATGAAGAGCTGGATCATCCGCTCCGAATCGAAGCGCGGCCAGGTCGGGAAGAGCTGGAAGTCCTTCGCGAAATATTCCGGCCTGATGAAGTGGGCCTGGGCGGAGAGCGCGAGGCCCGCGACGATCAGGAGCAGCCAGAGCGGGGAGGCGGCGTAGCTCATGATGCCGGTCGCGAAATGGATGCGGCTCGGCCAGGCCAGGCCGCGCGCGCCGATCACCTTGCTGTGCTGGAGATTGCCCTGGGCCCAGCGGCGGTCGCGGATCGCCACGTCGATCAGCGATGGCGGGCTCTCCTCCCACGACCCGGTGAGCTCGGACGCCATCTCGACCCGCCAGCCGGCGCGGCGGATGAGCGCCGCCTCCACGAAATCGTGGGACAGGATGTGCCCGCCGAAGGGCTTGCGGCCGGGCAGGTCGGGCAGGCCGCACGCGCCGGCGAAGGCGGCCGTGCGGATGATGGCGTTGTGGCCCCAGTAATTGCCGTCGAAGCCCTGCCATGCCGCAAGGCCACGGGCGACGATCGGACCGTGGACGCGGCCGGCGAATTGCTGGAGGCGGGCGAACAGCGTGCGCCCGTTCGCGAGCACCGGGACGGTCTGCAGAATGCCGAGCTTCGGATCGGCCTGCATCGCCTGGACCAGGCAGACCAGCGTCTCCGCGCTCATCAGGCTGTCGGCGTCGAGCACCACCATGTGGTCGTAGCGGCCGCCCCAATGCTCGACGAAATCCTTGACGTTGCCCGCCTTCTTGGCGGTGTTGTGCCAGCGGCGGCGGTACCAGACCGGCATCACGCCGGCCAGGTCGCGGGCGAGGCGGTTGATCGCGAGCGTCTCGCGGACCCAGGCGTCCGGGTTCGTCGAATCGCTGAGCACGACGATCTCGAACGCGCCTCCGGCGCCGACGCGGGCGAGGTCCTCGGCCATGGCCTGCAGGCAGGCCGTCGTCCTGCGCGCATCCTCGTGGTAGATCGGCATGACGAGCGCGGTGCGCGTGGTGAGCGGCGTGCGCGCGCTCGCAAGGGTCCGCATCCGCGGCCCGGCGATCACGCCGGCGAGCGCCGTGGTCGCCGCCAGGGCGATCCAGCTGAAGGTGACGGTGAAGAGCACCGTCATGATCCCTTCCAGGATCGTGATGCCGCCGAGGGACACGACGCGGATCATCTCGTAGAGGCCGAACGCGGTGAGCGCGAAGCCGCCGCCGAAGGTCACGAGCCGTGCCCAGACGACGCGCAGGTCGGTGCCGTCCGGCGGCAGCTGGGCGCACCAGGCCCTCAGATCCTGCGTCGGCATCGCGAGCGGCTCGCGCGCCGGCATGCCCGAACCGGTGACGAGGGGCAGGACGGATTTCTCTGCGCTCATCGCTTTGTCCATCTGTAGAGCCAGGTTTCGCTTGCCGGCTGTCCGTTGGCGGTCAGCCGCAGCCGCAGTTCCGAGAGGGCGGCACTGCCGGGATCGAGCTGGAACGACGCCCGGATGGTGCCGTCCGGCGCGTTCGCCTGGAGGACCGGATGCACGACCTCGCCGGCGGAGGCGTTCACCTCCATCGCGAGCTGGTCGAGCGGCGGCATCTTGGCGCTGCGGAAGTCGACGACGAAGACCCGCCGCTGCTCGTTCGAGGTGAGGCCGGCGCGGGAATCGACGGTCGCGAGAAGCTCGTGCTCGATGTTCTGGCTCCAGCGCATCCGGTACTGGAAGGTCCAGGGCTTCTCGGCGGGAATCGGCTCCGCCGGCCGCCAGAACACGCTGATATTGTCGTGGATCTCCATCTCGACCGGGATCTCGAGGAGCACCACCTGTCCCTTGCCCCAGTCGCCGAGCGGCTCGATCCAGAGGCTCGGCCGGCGCTCGTAGCGGGCCTCGAGATCCTTGAAGTCGTCGAACGAGCGCGTGCGCTGCATGAGCCCGAAACCGCGCGGCGACTGGTCGGCGAATGCGGAGAGCTGCAGCTCGGCCGGGTTGGCGAGCGGCCGCCAGACCCACTCGCCGCGGCCGGTCAGCATCAGCAGGCCGTTCGAATCGTGGACGGAGGGGCGAAAATCGTCGAAAAGGCCGCGGTTCATGGCGTCGAACAGGAACATCGAGCTGAGCGGCGCCAGGCCGATATGGTCGATGTCGACGCGCGGGAAGAGCGTCGCCTGCACGTCCATGACGGTTTCGGCGCCGGGCTGGATGGAGAACCGGTAGGCGCCCGTCGTCGAGGGGCTGTCGAGCAGGGCGTAGACGTTGAGGAGGCGGGTCTCCGGGGCGGGGGTCTCGATCCAGAAATTCGTGAAGACCGGGAATTCCTCTCCCTCGGGGGTCGCCGTGTTGATGGCGAGGCCGCGCGCCGAGATCCCGTAGAGCTGGTTCTGCGCGACGGCCCTGAAATAGGTCGCCCCCTGGAACACGAGGAACTCGTCCCAGACGTCCGGCGTATTGATGGGATAGCGCACGCGGAACCCGGAGAAGCCCAGGTCCGCATCCTCGGGCGGCTGCGGCGAAGCCCCGAAATCGAAAAGATCCTTCGTGTACCGGATGCGGCGGGCCTGGCCGTTCTCCAGGAGCGAGATCGTGACGTGGTCGTTGTAGATGAAGCCGCGGTGGAAGAGGTCGAGCATGAAGGGGCGGCCGCTGCCGGCCCACACGCGCGCTTCGGAGCGGTAGCGGATGTCCCTGTAGCGATCGTAGCTCAGCTTGGCGAGATCGCCGGGGAGGGGGAAATCCGGCTCGGTGTAGTCTTTCGACGCGAGATCCTTCGCCTGCTGGATGAGCCAGTCGGGACTGAACGGCACGGGATCGTCGAGATGGGGCAAAGCGGCCTGGGCAAGGGCATCGGAACGAGCGAAATCCGTCGCGGCGACCGCAATCAGCGCCGGCAAGCCTGAGACGAATGTTCGTCTGTTCATGAAGTCCCTATTCGGTCATGGAGGAGGCGATTTCATTGCCGCCGAAAGATCGCCGCGAGCATGAACAACGAGCAAACACCGGCCCGGTTGCGCGTGCCCGCATTTTGCGCATCTGCGAAGAGGCCATCTGGTGATCGGCGTGAAGCGGGGTGAAATTGGGCGAGTGCCGCGCGCCGCGCAAGAGGGCGATAACACTAAATTTCGCATGGGGATGGCCGGCACGGTCGGCTGCTTGCCGGCGACTTGCTGCAGTGCAACAGGAAAGGTCACGAGATGACGACGAGACGCCTCGACAGGGTCTTCAATCCGCGATCCGTGGCGCTTTTCGGGGCGAGCGACAGGCCCGGTACGGTTGGGAACACTGTCGCGCGCAACCTCCTGCAGGCGGGGTTCTCGGGGGAATTGTTCTTCGTCAATCCGCGCCGGCCCGTGGTGGAGGGCGTGCAATCCGTCGCGGATGGGCGTGAGCTGCCCGCAGGGGTCGATCTCGCGGTCGTCGCGGCTCCCCCCGCCGCGATACCGGAAATCCTGGAAACGGCCGGTTCGAAGGGTACCGAGGCGGCGGTCGTGCTGACGGCGTTCCCGGCCGACGAGGCCGGCAGGTCGCTTCACGCGGCAATGATGGCGGCCGTGCACCGGCACGGAATCCGGCTCGTGGGGCCGAACTGCATCGGCATCCTGTCCCCGCATGTCGGGCTCAATGCGAGCTTCGTCCACCGCAATCCGCTGCCCGGCCGGCTCGCACTGGTGTCGCAGTCGGGCGCCATACTGACGGCGATTCTCGACTGGGCGACCTCTCACGAGATCGGCTTTTCGCATCTTGTCTCGGTCGGGAATATGGCGGACGTCGATGCCGACGATCTGATCGACTATTTCGCGGCCGATCCGAATTGCCGGGCGATCCTCCTCTATCTGGAGGGCATCGTCGATGCCGGGCCGTTCGTCTCCGCCGGCCGCGCCGCCGCGCGGATCAAGCCCGTGGTCGCCATCAAGTCCGCGCGGGCCAAGGCCGGGGCGCAGGCCGCCCACACGCATACGGGCGCGATGGCGGGCTCCGACGCCGTCTACGATGCCGTCTTCGAGCGGGCGGGAATCCTGCGCGTGACGGATCTCGGCGAGCTCTTCGACATGGCCGAGACCCTTACCCATCTCCGGCCGTTCGACGGCGAGCGGCTGGCGATCCTGACGAATGGCGGGGGAGCGGGCATCCTGGCGGTGGACAGCATGGAAGCCGCTGGAGGCGTGCTGGCGACCCTTTCCCCGGAGACGCAGGCGCACCTCGACGCCGCGCTGCCGCCGACCTGGTCGCACGCCAATCCGGTCGACATCATCGGCGATTCCGATCCCGGGCGGTATCGTGTCGCGCTCGAGGGAATTCTCGGCGACGAAGGGGTCGACGCCGTGCTCGTCCTCTACTGCCCGACTTCCGTGACGAAAGGGATCGACGCGGCGCGCGCGGTAATCGAGGTGGTCGAGGCGCATCGCCGCCGCTCGGCCCGCCCGAAGCCCGTGCTCACCGTGTGGCTCGGCTCGGGCTGGGTGCAGGATGCGCGGGACGCGTTCGCCGCCGCTGCCATTCCGACATTCGACACGCCGCGGGCGGCGGTCGAATCCTACCGCCAGATCGTCGCCTATGCGCGGCTCAAGCGCGGCCTCCTCAGCATCCCGCCGCGCGAGGCTACCGCATTCCCCAGAAACAGGAACCTGGTCGCGCAGATCGTCGCGAAGTCGGCGGCGTCGGAGACGGGCTTCATGAAATGGCCCGAGGCGCGGGAGGTGCTCGCCGCCTATGACATCCCGGTCGTCCGCGCCGGCCTCGCCCGCACGCCGGACGAAGCGGCCGCGGTCGCGGCCGGCATCCTGGAAGGCGGCAGGATGTGCGCGATGAAGATCGTCTCGCCGCAGGTCGTGCACAAATCGGATGTGGGCGGCGTCCGCCTCAATATCGCGAGCGTGGAGGAGGCGCGCCAGGCGGCCGCGGCGATGGGCGAGGCGGTCCGCCGCGCCGTGCCCGGGGCCGTGATCGACGGCTTCATGATCGAGGAGATGGTCGAGCGCCGGCATGGGACGGAGCTCATCGTCGGGCTGGCGGACGATCCGACCTTCGGCCCGATTCTCCTTTTCGGCGCCGGCGGAACGGCAGTGGAAGTGATCGCGGACAAGGCCATCGCGCTGCCGCCGCTCGACCGGCAGCTGGCGCTCCAGCTCATGAGCCGCACGCGCATCATCCGGCTCCTGCGCGGCTATCGTGACGTGCCGGCAGCCAACATCGAGGAGATCGCCGCGACGCTCGTCAAGATCTCCCAGCTTGCCATCGACTTTCCGGAGATCAGGGAGCTCGACATCAACCCGCTCGTCGCCGACGAGACGGGGGTCGTCGCCATCGACGCCCGCATGACGGTCAGGCCGGTCTCCGGCGGCGCGCGTGCCGGGATCGCGCGCTTCGCGATCCGGCCCTATCCGGAGGAGCTCTCCGAATCGATGCGGCTCCTCGACGGCACCGACGTGTTCGTCCGGCCGGTGAGGCCGGCGGACGCCTGGCTCTACCAGGATTTCTTCGACCGGCTCGAGCCGGAGGACATAAGGCTGCGGCTGCTATCGGTGCGCCGTCAGTTCACCGAGGAGTTCTTCGCCCGCTTCACGCAGGTGGACTATGCCCGGGAGATCGCCTTCGTCGCCTTCACGCCCGACGAGCAGCACATTCTCGGGGTCTCGCGCCTCGTCCTCGATGCCGATGCCGAGCGGGCCGAATATGCGGTCGTCGTGCGGAGCGACCTGAAGGGCAAGGGCCTCGGCTGGCTCCTCATGCGCAAGCTGATAGACTATGCGAAGAGCGAGGAAATTCCAGAGCTCTACGGGCATGTTCTAAAGGAAAACTCGAACATGCTCCAGATGGCGAGGGAACTCGGGTTCCGCACCGAGACCGATCCCGACGATCCCGCTCTGGTCATGGTGCGGCTCGATCTCCGGTCCTGCGGGGCGGGCGGTCAGTCGTCCTCCGTCTGAGGGTCGGCGACGCTGCTCTCTCCGGTCAGCGTCTGTTCGGCTTCCTCCATGGAAAGCGTCGGGAAGCCCTTGAGCCCGGCGAGCAGCCTGGCGTCGCGGGGAATCTCGACCGGGCTGGCGACATAGGCCGTCAGCAGCTCGGAGAGCGAGCGGAGCGCGTGCATGTGGATGCGCTCGTAGCCGTGGGAGGCGTCGACGCCGAACGTCACGAGGGCGGTGCGGACATCGGCGCCCGATTCGAGGGCGGAGGCCGAATCGGAGCGGTAGTAGCGGAAGATGTCCTTCGAGAAGCGGATGTCCTCGTCCTTGCAGATCTGGGCGAGGTGGCGCGTGAGGTGGTAGTCGAACGGGCCGGTCTGGTCGGCCATCGCGATGGTGACGCCGAACTCCGACGAGTTCTGGCCGGGCGCGCTCGTGCCGTTGTCGACGGTCACCATCGAGGCGATGTCGGGGACGAGCACGGAGGACGCCCCGATGCCGACCTCCTCCGCGATCGTGATGAGCCAGTGCGTATCGACCTCGATCGTGGCCTGCTCGCGCATGAGGGCCTCCATCGCGGCGAACATCACGGCGACCCCGGCCTTGTCGTCGAGATGGCGCGAGACGATGAAGCCGTTGGCGAGGAATTCGGGCTGCGGGTCGATCGCGATCATGTCGCCGGTATCGATCCCGAGCCGCTCCAGGTCGCTCTTCGACCGGGCGAGCGCATCGACCCTCAGCTCGACGAATTCCCATCCCGTCGGCTGCGTATCGACCTTTTCGTTGAAGGTGTGGCCGGAGGCGAGGAGCGGCAATATGGTGCCGCGGTAACTGCCGTGCTCCGAGAAGATCGTGCAGCGCGCGCCCTCGGCGAAGCGCGCCGACCAGTGCCCGACCGGGACGAGCTCCAGCCTGCCGTTCTCCTTCAGCCGCTTCACCTGCGCGCCGAGCGTGTCGACATGCGCCACGATCGCCCGGCCGGGGCCCCTTTGGCGCCCGCGCATGGTCGCGCGGATGGCGCCGCGCCGGGTGAGCTCGAACTGGACGCCGAGGCGCTGCAGCTCCTCGCAGCAGGCGCGCACGATGGTGTCGGTGAAGCCGGTCGGGCTCGGTATCTCGAGGAACGCCGCGAGCTGGTCCCGCAGATAGTCGGTGTCGATGGCGAGACGGGGCATCAGCGGCGCTGGTCGAAGCCGGCGCTGGCCATCCGGGCGGCCTGCGGAATGGCGAGCGGGAAGAGCAGGTCGACGAAGCGCTCCGCGGTCGGCTGCGGCTCGTGGTTGGCGAGGCCGGGCCGCTCGTTCGCCTCGATGAAGACGTAGGCCGGCCCGCGCGGCGAGGTGACGAGGAGGTCGATGCCGACCACGGGGATCTCGATGGCGCGGGCGGCCTTCACCGCTGCCGCCACGAGTTCCGGATGGACCTCGTCGGTCACGTCGTGAATGGTGCCGCCGGTATGGAGGTTGGCAGCCTTCCGGACGGTGATCTCGGTTTCCGGGGGCGGCACGTCGTCGAGGCCGTAGCCGGCGCTCCTGACCGCCCGCTCGGTCTCTTGGTCGAGCGGGATGCGCGATTCCCCGCCGGTCGCCGCCGCGCGCCGCCGGCTCTGGTGCTCGATCAGGGTGCGGACCGTCGAGCGCCCGTCGCCGACGATCCGCGCCGGGCGCCGGATCGCGGCGGCGACCAGCCGGTAGTCGATCACGACGAGGCGGAGATCGAGGCCCTCGACGTAGGATTCGACCACCACGCGGTCCGAAATCGCGCGCGCGGCGGCGACCGCGTCCTCGATCTCCTCCATCGTTTCAAGCCCGACGGCGACGCCGCGGCCCTGCTCGCCGCGGGCCGGCTTCACCACCACCTTGCCGTGCCTCTCGAGGAAGCCGGCGAGATCGTCGCCGCCGCCGGCCTCGACCTGCTCGGGCACCTTTACGCCGGCCCCGGACACGATCCGGCGGGTGACCGCCTTGTCGTCGCAGATCGACATTGCGACCGCCGAGGTGAGGTCGGAAAGGCTCTCGCGGCAGCGGATCGAGCGGCCGCCATAGGTGAGGCGGAAGAAGCCGCCTTCCGGGTCGGTGATCTCGACATGGATGCCCCGCCGCCGTGCCTCGTCGACGATGATCTTCGCATAGGGATTGAGCCCCTCGTCGCGCTCGGGGCCGACGAACAGGCGCTCGTTGATGGGGTTCTTGCGCTTCACCGCGAAGAACGGGACGCGGTGGAAGCCGAGCTTCTCGTAGAGCGCGATGGCGTGCTCGTTGTCGTGGAGGACCGAGAGGTCCATGTAGGCCACGCCGCGTGTCGCGAGCTGTTCGGCGAGGCGGCGGACGAGCGCCTCTCCGATCCCGGGATGGCTCGCCTGCGGATCGACCGCGAGGCACCAGAGCGAGGAACCGCGCTCGCGGTCCCCGAAGGCGTGGGAATGGTCGATCCCGGTCACCGTGCCGATGACCTCGCCGCTCACCGCGTCCTCGGCGACGAGGTAGAGCAGGGAGCGGTTGTCGTGCCGCGTCCAGAAGAATTCGGGCGGCACCGGCACCATGTTGCGCGTCGCGTAGATGCGGTTCACGGCCTCCGCATCGGCCGCCGAGGAAAGCCGCCGCACCGAGAAGCCGCGCCGGGTGCGCCGGCTCGGCCGGTAGGTCGCGAGCTCCAGCCGGTAGGTGTGGGACGGATCGAGGAAGAGGTCCTGCGGGGCGAGGCCGAGAAGGACGTGCGGATCGCGCACGTAGAAGGCGATGTCGCGGCGGTCGACCGCCTCCGCGCGGATCGCCTCGATGAGGGTCTGCGGATCGGAGAAGGTCTGCGCGAAGAGGAGCCGCCCCCAGCCGCAATCGACGATCGCGTTCTCGTCCTGCCGGCGCCCCTCGGCATGGTCCGGGATCGGCGGCTTCAGCCCGCTCGCCCGCATCCGTCGCAGGCGATGTTCGGGAACGGCCCTGCCGGAGCGGGATCGCGTCGGGTCTGTCATGTCGCGGTCAGACCCCCTGCGCCTGCAGCCAGAGCTCGAGGAGGGCGACCTGCCAGAGCTCGGAGCCGCGAAGCGGGGTGATGTGCTCGGTCGGCGCGGCGAAGAGGGTCTCCAGATAGTCGCCGCGAAAGAGCGCGCGTTCGCGCGCGGCCTGGGATCCGAGCGCGTCCCGGACGAGCTCGAGATAGGGCCCCTGGATGTATTTCAGCGCGGGGACGGGGAAGTAGCCCTTCTTCCGGTCGATCACCTCGTTCGGGACGATCATCCGCGCCACGTCCTTCAGGATGCCCTTGCCGCCCTGCGCGAGCTTCAGCTCCGGCGGGACGCGCGCGGCGAGCTCGACCAGCTCGTGGTCGAGGAAGGGCACGCGCGCCTCCAGCCCCCAGGCCATCGTCATGTTGTCGACCCGCTTCACCGGGTCCTCCGCGAGCATGACCTGGCTGTCGAGCCGGAGGGCCCGGTCGACGGCGTCCGCCGCGCCCGCGCCGGCGAAGTGCCCGGCCACGAAGTCGCGGCTGACGTCCTCCTCGACCAGCCAGTCCGGGGAGAGCTGGCGGGCGAGCGTGGCGTGGTCGCGGTCGAAGAAGGCGCCCGCGTAGTCGGCGACCGGGTCGTTCGAGCTGGCGAGCGGCGGATACCAGTGGTAGCCGCCGAAGATCTCGTCCGCGCCCTGGCCCGACTGCACGACCTTCACATGCCTGGAGACCTCCTGGGAGAGCAGGTAGAAGCCGACATTGTCGTAGGAGACCATCGGCTCCGACATCGCCCGGATCGTGCCGGGGAGCGCCGAGAGCAGCCGGTCCGACGGCACGAAGATCTTGTGGTGGTCGGTGCGGAAGCGCTCCGCGATCAGGTCGGAATAGACGAATTCGTCCCCCTTCTCGCCATGCGCCTCCTCGAACCCGACCGAGAAGGTCATGAGCCCGCTCTGGCCACCTTCCGCGAGGAGCCCGACGATCACGCTCGAATCGACGCCGCCGGAGAGGAGCACGCCGACCGCCACGTCGGCGACCATCCGCCGCTCTACGGCCGTGCGCAGCGCGGCGAGGGTCATGTCGCGCCATTCATCGGCCGGGCGGGCGATCTCCTCCGCCGTCCTCTCGTAGGCGACGGACCAATAGAGCCGGTCCTTGGTGCGCCCGTCCGGCTCGACGATGCGGATCGTGGCGGGCGGCAGCTTGCGCACGCCGGCGAGGATCGTGCGCGGCGCCGGCACGACCGCATGGAACGTCATGTAATGGTGGAGCGCGACGCGGTCGATCGCGGTGTCGATTCCGCCCGCGGCGAGGAGGGCGGGGAGCGTGGAGGCGAAGCGCAGCCTCCCGTTCCCCTCCGAATAATAGAGCGGCTTGATGCCGAACCGGTCGCGGGCCATGACGACGCGGCCGGTCTCGCGCTCGTGGAGCACGAAGGCGAACATGCCATGGAAGCGGTCGACGCATTCCGTGCCCCAGGCGTGCCAGGCCTTCAGGATCACCTCGGTGTCGCCGGTGGAGAAGAAGCGGTAGCCCTTCGCCTCGAGCTCGCTGCGGAGCGCCGGATAGTTGTAGATGCAGCCGTTGAACACGCCGGTCAGGCCGAGATGCGGGTCGACCATCGGCTGCTCGGACCTGTTCGACAGATCGATGATCTTGAGGCGCCGGTGGCCGAAGCAGGCCCGCCCGTGGAGGACGAGCCCGGTCCCGTCCGGCCCGCGCGGCGCGAGCGCCTCGCCCATCCTGGCCACGGCGGCCGGATCCGCCTGGCTGCCGTCGAAGGTTATCTCACCGCATAATCCACACATGAAACGCCGGGCCTGCCTCGCTGCTGTTCCGAAGGGGTTGGATGCCGAAGGAGTACCGGACCTGATCCGTCGACGCAAATTCGGTTGCCCGGGCAAATGATGCGCGCCCTCGCTCCGGCAAGTACCCGGGGCGGATCCGGGCCGCGCCCGCCGCGGCCGCGGCGGCGCTCAGGACCGGCGGAAGGCGATCGCCGACCACGTCGGATCGAGCGCGAATTCCGCCTCGGCGGAGTAGCCGAGCGCGGCGAGGTCTTCCCAGCGGTCGGGGTCCCCGGCGAGCTCGCCGGCCGCGGGATAGAACACCCAGACGCGGCCGTCCGCGGCGGCCATCTTGGCGGCGGACGGGGCGCGGGTGCGGACATCCTCGCCGGTCCGGCAGAACACGACGACGAAGTCGAGGCCCGCGGTGGCGGTGGAGATGTACGCCTCGGGCAGGCCGAGATATTGCGGCGCGTGCTCGGGAAGCGCGATCACGGTGCCGCGCATGCCGGGCGCTAGCCCGAGCCTCTCGCAGAGCGCCGCCGCGGAGGCCGCTGGAATGTCCGTCATCGCTCGGTTCAGGCTTCGAGGAACTCCTCCGGGCTGACATAGGCCGCGCCCAGCGACTCGGCCACGGCGCGGTGGGTGATTCGTCCGGCATGGACGTTGAGCCCGCGCCTCAGGTGCGGGTCGTCCTCGAGAGCCCGCCGCCAGCCCTTGTCGGCGATCGCCGTTACGAAGGGCAGGGTGGCGTTGTTGAGCGCCTGGGCGGAGGTGCGCGGCACGCCGCCCGGCATGTTGGTCACGCAATAATGGATGACGTCGTCGACGACATAGGTCGGATCGTCATGAGTGGTCGGCCGCGATGTCTCGAAGCAGCCGCCCTGGTCGATGGCGACGTCGACGACGACGGCGCCCGGCTTCATCTGCCGGATCAGCTCCGCGCTCACGAGCTTCGGCGCCGCCGCGCCGGGCACCAGCACCGCGCCGATGACGAGGTCCGCCTCCCGCACGTGGCGCTCGACGGCGTCGCGGGTCGAGAAGATCGTGTTGAGAGGCCGGCCGAACTGGCGCCAGAGCGCCCGCAGCTGGTCGACGCTGCGGTCGAGGACGATGACGTCGGCGCCCATGCCGAGGCCGATATGGATGGCGTGGGTGCCGACCACGCCGCCGCCGAGGACCACGATCTTCCCCGGATCGACGCCCGGCACGCCGCCGAGCAGCACGCCGAGCCCGCCATGCGCCTTCTCGAGGAAATAGGCGCCGGCCTGGATCGACATCCGGCCCGCCACTTCGGACATCGGGGCGAGCAGCGGCAGGCCGCCAGAGGGCGAGGTCACCGTCTCGTAGGCGATGCAGGTCGCGCCGCTCGCGAGCAGGTCCTCGGCCTGCTCCGGATCCGGCGCGAGATGGAGATAGGTGAAGAGCACCTGGCCAGGCTTCAGGCGCTTGCGCTCGAATGCGAGCGGCTCCTTCACCTTCACGATGAGTTCGGCCGACGAGAAGACCTCCTCGGCCGAGGGGGCGATGGCTGCGCCGGCGGCCTGATAGGCTTCGTCTGTCATGCCGATCCCGGCGCCGGCCCCGGTTTCCACGAGGACCGAATGTCCGTGCGCGGTCAGCTCGCGCACGCTCGCCGGGACGAGCCCCACCCGGTACTCCCGGACCTTGGTCTCCTTCGGAACGCCGACCAGCATCTAACACTCCCTTCAGTGATTCTCCGGAGCATCTTCGGCAGCCGCGCGCGGCGTCGGCAGGCGCATCAGCCGGCCCCCTTGCCGAGCGCCGCCTCGACCTCGTCGAGGCGCGGCGGATCGCAGCCTCTCCGCCCGCATGCGAGGCCGGCCGCCGCCGCGGCGAAGCTTCCGGCCTCCGCCAGCGCCGCGGCCGAGAGCGAGGCGAAGTCCGCCTCGCAGCGTAAGCCGTCCTGATGGAGACGCGCGAGGAGCGCCGCCGTGAAGACGTCGCCGGCCCCGATCGTGTCGACCAGCGATGCGGGCCGGTGCGCGTCAACCCAGGCCTCGGCGGAGCGCGTCATCAGGACCGAGCCTCGCGCGCCGCAGGTGAGCGCCAGGAGGGCGCAGCCGTGGCGGTCGAAGAAGAGGCTCCGCGCAGCGGCGAGGTCGCCCTCCTCGACGATGAAGGCGAGGTCGTCCTCGCTGAGCCTGACGATGGCGGTGCGGTCGAGGAGCAAGGCGAGCCGGTCCCGGAAGTGCCCGGGCTCCCTGATCGCCGCAGCCCGGATGTTCGGGTCGAGCGAGACGAGCGCGCCGCGGTCGGCGGCGGCGAGGGCGAGGTCGACCCAGGTCTCGCCCTCCGGATCGTCGGCGATCGCGAGCGACCCGGTATGGTAGATCGCGGGACGGGCGGGAAGCGCTTCGCTCAGGGCCCTGAAGTCGAGATCGCGGTCGGCCGTGCCGCTCCTGTGGAAGCGGTAGGCGACGTCGCCGTCCGCCCTGCCTTCCGCGACGGCAAGCGCCGTCGGCCGCTCGCTCGGCTGCCGCAGGAGGCAGACCGCGCCGTCCGCCTCGAGCCGATCCCGCAGGAGCGATCCGAAGCGGTCCGTCGAGAGCGGTCCGAGATAGCCGGCCGGGGCGCCGAGGCGGGCGAGCGCGAGCGCCGTGTTCCAGGGCGAGCCGCCCGGAACCGCCTCGTAGAGCACGCGCCCGGGGCTGGTCGCCTGCTCGACGAGATCGATGAGGCTTTCGCCGGCGCTGACGATCATCTGTCCCTCGCGGGCGGCTTTCGGTCGCGGTCGACATTGCGTCGCCTTGGCGGGCTATGATCGGTCGAGCCGCAAGCGGAGGAGGAGGTCATGGGCCAACTCTATGCGCGTGTCACCGGAAAAGGCGAGGGCGCGCCGATCGTGCTGCTGCACGGTTTCGGCGCAAGTCACCGTGCCTGGCGCGGGGTGGCGCCGATGCTCGAGGAGAGCCACCGGGTCATCGCCTTCGATCTGCCCGGCCATGCCCTGTCGCTCGACTATCCGCACACGGGAAATGCGGGCGTCGCGGCGAAGGCGGTGATGGCGGACCTCGACGAGCGCGGTTTCGACCGCGTGCATCTCGTCGGCCATTCGATGGGCGGGGCGGTCGCCGCGCTGATTGCGGTCGGCGCGCCCGGCCGGGTCGCCTCGGCGACGCTCCTGGCGCCCGGCGGCTTTGGTCCTGAGATCAATCACAGGCTTCTCCGCCGCTATGCCGCCGCGACGGGGGAGGCGGAGCTGGCGCTGGTGCTCGAACAGTTCTGGGGGTGGGAGCAGGCGGTTCCGGAGGAATTCGTGCGGGGCGTCGCGGCGCTGAGGGCGCGGAAGGGCCAGCAGGAGGCGCTGACGGCGATCGTCGAGACGCTGCTCGACGGCCCCCGGCAGCGTGTCCTGCCGATCTCGCTGCTCGAGAATTGCGGCGTGAAGGTCCAGGTCGCCTGGGGCACCCAGGATTGCGTGCTTCCGGTGCGCCAGGCGGAGGCGTTGCGGAGCGTCAGCCCGCGCCTGCTGCAGGGGCTCGGCCACATGCTCCCGGAAGAGGCGCCGGAGGCCGTCGCCGGGCTGGTCCTTGCCGCGGGCCGCTAACGGACGGCGATCACCTCGGCTCCCGACGCCCGCTGCAGCGCATCCGGGGAAACCGCGAAGACCGCATTCGGGCTGCCGGCCGCTGCCCAGACCGTCTCATGGGACAGAAGGTCGCGATCCATGTAGGTGGCGATCGGGCGGATCGACCCGATCGGCGCCACGCCGCCGATCGCGAAGCCCGTGGCATCGCGGACGGCGCGGGCGTCCGGCCGCTCGAGCCTGTCGCCGAGCAGCCCGGCGATCGTCTTCTCGTCCACGCGGTTCACGCCCGAGACGAGGATCAGCACGGTTTCCCCGGAGCTCGCCTTCCTGAACACGAGGGATTTCACGATCTGCGCGACGGTGGTTCCGCAGGCGGCCGCCGCCTCTTCGGCCGTGCGCGTCGACTGCGGCATTTCGACGATCTCGATCGGGAGGCCGCACGCCTCCGCGGCCAGCTTGACCCGATCCGTGCTGCGCAGTCTCTCCTGCATGTGGACTCCGGTTGGTTTCGCGTCCTCCGCGGTGGAGGTGCTGCCGGAGCTGGACTAATGTCAATGCCGCGGCGCGGAAGTGGGCGGGGCATGAACCAGACTGAAGGCAAGTCCGTGCGCGACCTCCAGAGCGCGATCCGGGAGGTGCGCATCGCCTATGCCGAGCGGAGCGACGTCATCGCCGAGCTTCGCGACACCGAGCGGGCGCGGCTGACCCTGCTTGCGGAAGCGCTTTCGGGCGTGTTCGACGATCTTCCCGCCGGCAGCGACGAGTTCTCGCTCGCCGTCCTGCCCGGCAATCCGCCGCGCTTCTGGGTGGACGCGACGAGCTTCGTCATGCTCGCCCGCGACAAGCGGACCTACCGGTTTCTGAAGGACACGCGGCTCGGGCGGACCGTGCTCGCCGAGACGACCGACGTCGAATCGGTGGCCGACAGCGTGACGCGCTATGTCGCGGAACGGATCGTGGAGCGCGACCAGGCGCTCGAATCGGCCTGGGTCCTCAGCCGGCCGGTCGAGCCTGGCGAGCCCGTGTCGGTGGCCGGCCGTGCCGAATCGCGCGGGATCGTGTGGGGGTTCGTCGGCTTCGGGCTCGGCATGCTCGCCGGCATCTTTCTGCTGATGGTCTACGCACGCCTCACCGCCTTCTGACCTCGAAATGCGAGCGTGCCGTCTCCACGACGGTCGCGCTTCCCTCGTAGCCGCGATGGATCACCGTGAGCTCGAAACAATGGTCGCGCTCCGCGATCTCGTAGAGCGCGTAGCCGCCGGCCTTGGGCCCTCCGACGACCGGGGCGCTGCCCGCCGGAACGCCGATCACCGGGACCGCGCCCTCGGGACCGCGGATCGAGGTCATGGAGCGGATGTGCTCGTGGCCGTGCAGGATGAGCTCCGCGCCCTCGCGCCGGATCACGCGCCTCAGCCGGGAGCCGTCGGTCAGCCGGCGAAGCGTGGCGCCGCTGTAGAGGAGCTTCGGCGGATGATGGATCAGCACGACCCGGAAGAGACGCTCCCGGCGCGCCTCGCGCAGGAGTTCGACCAGGGCCTCGGACTGCCGCCGCCCGACGCGCCCGGTCGCCATGAAGGGCGCCGATGCCCGTGCCGACGAAAGTCCGATCAGCGCGACCTGGCCCTTCCGGCGCATGAACGGGAAGAGCGCCTCGGTCACGTGCTCCATGTCGTCGCTCACCATCCAGGGCGCCCAGAGCGTCCGGAATCGCTGGTGGGCGCCCGGGACGTAGGCGTCGTGATTCCCCGGCACGGCGGTCACGCGGCTCGGGGGGCCGAGATCCTCGAGCCATCGGCGCGCATTCTCGAATTCCTCGCGGAGCGCGATGTTCGTCAGGTCGCCGGTCACCACGATATGGTCCGGCGCCTGCGCCCGGAGGTCTTCGACCAGGCGGTCGAGCGTCGCGCCGGTCATCGCGTTGGCGCGGTTCCTGCGCCAGTTCGCGTAGCCGACGAGGCGCTTGGATGCGAGCTGGCGCAGCCGGGGCTGCGGGATCGGGCCGAGATGGACGTCGGAGATGTGAGCGATCCGGTACATGGCCCTTCGGCTATCCGTCGCAACTGCCGTGAGCAAGGCGCTTCGGGGCGCTTGGTTCCGCGGTCCGGCGCGGCATGCTAGGCGGGGAGCGATGGTCGCACCGCCGAGGCTCACGCCGTTCCATCGCGTCGCCCGCCGGGCCGTGATGAGCTATGCCCGCGTCACGCGCGCCATGACGCTCGGCGTCCGCGCGATGCTCCTGAAGGACGGCGAGGTCCTCCTCGTCCGCCACACCTATCTCCCGGGCTGGTACCTGCCGGGCGGCGGGGTCGAGCGCGGCGAGACCTGCGTCGCGGCGCTCGAGCGCGAGATCGGCGAGGAGGCGGGTGCCGTCCTTTCCGGCCCCGCGGAGCTCTTCGGCCTCTACCGCAACCCGCGCGTCGACCGCCGTGACCACGTCGCCCTCTATGTCTGCCGCCAATGGGAGCAGGCGCTGCCGCTCGCGGTGCCGAACCGTGAAATAGCGGCCTGCGCGCGCTTCGCGCTCGACCGGCTGCCCGATGACGCCACGGCCGCGACGCGCGCCCGGATCGCCGAAGTCATTGCCGGAGCGCCGCAGAGCCTCGATTGGTGAGCTACCCCTTCGGGAGGCCGACCGCCGGGAAGCGGCCGCGGTCGTGCGGGGAATCGAGCACCTGGTTGGGCCCGAGCGGGACGATCCCGGTCGGGTTGATGGTGCGGTGGCTGCCGTAATAGTGCCGCTTGATGTGGTCGAAGCTCACGGTCTCCTTGACGCCGGGCACCTGGAAGAGGTCGCGCAGGTAGCCCGACAGCTCGGAATAGTCGCGGATGCGCTTCCAGTTGCATTTGAAGTGGCCGTAATAGACCGCGTCGAACCGCACCAGCGTGGTGAACAGGCGCCAGTCCGCCTCGGTGAGCTGGTCCCCGATGAGGAACCGGTGGTCCGAGAGGCTCTCGTCGAGCTCCTCGAGCGTATCGAACAGCGTCCGGAACGCCTCCGAATAGGCATCCTGCGTCGTCGCGAATCCGGCGCGGTAGACGCCGTTGTTGACCGCGCCGTAGATGCGCTCGTTCATCGCGTCGATCTCGGGCCGGAGCGCCTCCGGGTAGAGGTCGACCGCTGCGTCGCCGAACGCGTCGAACGCGGAATTGAGCATCCTGATGATCTCGGCCGATTCGTTCGAGACGATGGTCTCCCGCTCCTTGTCCCAGAGGACCGGCACCGTGACGCGGCCGGTATAGTGCGGGTCGGCCTTGAGGTAGATCTCGTAGAGCCGCTCCGAGCGGTAGAGATGGTCCGGAAGCTCGTCGGAAAAGCTCCAGCCGTGCCCGAGCATCAGCGGCTCGACGACCGAGACCGAAATCGCCTGATCGAGCTTCTTCAGCTTCCGCAGGATGAGCGTGCGGTGGGCCCACGGGCAGGCGAGCGAGACGTAGAGATGGTAGCGGCCGGCTTCGGCGGGAAATCCGGCCTCGCCGGTCGGGCCGGCGCCGCCGTCCGGCGTCACCCAGCTACGGAACCGTGAGGCGCTCCGCTCGAACCGGCCGCCGGTACTGCGCGTGTCGTACCATGCGTCGTGCCACTCGCCGTCGACGAGAAGTCCCATGAATTCCCCCTCCGGTCACCGCCCCGCGCGGGCGGCGATTGCCAGGCTGCGACCGCCGCATGCCATCCGGGCCGCCCTCGCTCGGCGCCCGTTCCGGTCGGGGCTGAACGATTCCCCGCCGGCACGCGTTCCGCTTGCCGACGATGGCGGCCCATGGTACCGGCGGACCATGACGGTCACCCGCCGATATATTCCGATCGAGCGACGACGGTGCAATGGGGCGCCGCATGGCGCCGCACTTCGCTCCGATACGGGCGGACCGACCGGCTGAACCCGGACGTCCGCCGGCCCAACTTTCCGCGCGGACGATCATGATCACACCACAGGAAGCCATTCGGCCCGAGCGGCCGGACGACGAACCCGCCATTGCGGCGCTGCAGCGGGCGGCCTTCGGGCCGGGCGCCTATGCGCGCGCGGCGTTCCGCGTGCGCGAGCAGGCGCCCCACGATCCCGCGCTCTCCTACGTCTCCGAGGTCGACGGCCGGCTGGTCGGCTCGGTGCGGCTCACGCCGATCGAGGTCGGGTCCGCGCGCGGCTATCTGCTCGGGCCGCTGGTGGTCGATCCGGCATTCAAGAATCTCGGCTATGGCAAGGCGCTGGTTCGCCATGTGCTCGCCTGCGCGCGCCGCGGGGGGGAGCGCTTCGTCCTCCTCGTCGGCGACGAGCCCTATTACGGCCTGTTCGGGTTCCGCCGTGTGCCCGGCGGCGGCGTCCTCATGCCCGGCCCGGCCGATCCGGCGCGCATCCTCGTCGCGGAGCTGGTGCCCGGCGCTGCCGATGGGCTTGCCGGCACCGTGCGGGGGGCGGTCCGTCCGCCCGCGCCTGCCTGCGCGGAGGCAAGCGCGCCGGGATGGGCAGGAGGGCACGGCGCGACGGGCTCCGGCCGCGGAGCCGCGGGCGATCTCGTCCTTCCGCGCTAGGCCAGGCCGCCCCCGCCCGGACGAAGGTCAGCGTCCCTCGCGGTACCAGAGCGCGCCGAAGCCGCCGACGAGGAGGGCGAGGCCGAGCAGGCCGCCGAGGAGCGGCAGCCGGTCGATGCTCTTCAGCACGGACGCCTCGGAGCGCCGGAACCCGATCCAGCCGTCGCCCGCCGCCGGCGCCCGCGCCGAGACGGACACCACGCGCGGGACGTCGATGTCGCCGCCCCGGGTCGCCACCCGCGCCGCGGAGCCGCGCGTCGCCTCGGCGACCGGCGCCAGCCGCTCCGTGGTGCTGAGGACGTCCTGGAACTCGCGGGGATTTGCCGGGCCGACATGGGCGAGCGCGGTGAGCCCGCCGTCCTCGGCGCGATGGAGGCCGATCGGCGCGTTCTCCACCACGGTGCGCCAGAGGCCCGGCTTCTCCTCCGTCATCGCGGCCGTCGTCGTCTCGCCGAGCGGATCGGTGAGGCGCACGGTCGGCCTCGATTCGGAGAGGGTCTGGCGCTCCACGATGAGGCGGCGGCCCTCCGCATGGGCGGTGAGCGCCTCCTCCTCCAGTTCCGGTTCCTTCATGAGCCAGTGGACGAGCCGGCGCAGCAGCTGCGCGTGCGGTCCGCCGCCGTCATAGCCGCGCGCCCAGAGCCAGGCATGGTCGGAAAGGAGCGTCGCGACCCGGCCCTTGTCCTCGTGCGCGAGGACCAGCAGCGGCCGCCCGCCGGGCCCCTCCATCGTGACGTCGCCGGCGATCACGTCGGTGTCGACCAGCCGGAACCACTGGCTCCAGGCGGGCGGGTCCTGGTTCGAGCCGGGCAGGTCCCGCGTCACCGGATGGCGCGCGCCGACGGTGCTGATCGTCGCCCGGTAGGGCTGCTCGTAGAGCTGGCCGGTCGGCACCGCCGGAAGGATCGAGCCGAGCGGCGTCTGGTAGAGGCTCGAATTCGACGCGTAGTCGGGGCCCGCCGCGACCAGGATGGCGCCGCCGTCGCGCACGTACCGGGCGAGGTTGTCGTAATACATGATCGGCAGCACGCCGCGCCGCTGGTAGCGGTCGAAGATGATCAGGTCGAACTGGTCGATCTTCTCGGCGAAGAGCTCGCGGGTCGGGAAGGCGATGAGCGAGAGCTCGTTGATCGGCGTGCCGTCCTGCTTCTCCGGCGGCCTCAGGATGGTGAAGTGCACGAGGTCGACGGCGGCGTCCGACTTCAGGATGTCGCGCCAGGTCCGCTCTCCGGAATGCGGCTCGCCGGAGACGAGGAGGACGCGCAGCCGTTCGCGCACCACGTCGACCTCCGCGACCGCGACGTTGTTCTCCGTCGAGAGCTCGTTCTCGACCGGATCGACCGCCACTTCCGCGATCGTCTTTCCGGCATGGGTGAGCGGCAGGTCCAGCGTCCGCAGCTCGCCGACGCCGACCCGGTCGGTCGCGACCTCCCGGCCGTCGACCTTGAGGCGCACGATGACCTGCGAGCCGGGCGCAAGCCCGGTGTCGAGCACGCGGAACGAGATCGTCTGCGGCTCGTCGAGGATCGCGAAGCGCGGCGCCTTCTCGATCACCACGCGGCGGTCGCGCTCGTCCTCCGTTCCGGTGACGAGAGCGTGAACCGGCGCGGAGATGCCGAGCGAGGCCGGGTCTTCCGGCACGTCGTGGACGATTCCGTCCGTCACCATCACCGCGCCGCCGACCTGGTCCGGGGGCAGGTCCTCGAGCGAACGCGTGAGCTCGGAAAAGAGCGCGGTGCCGTCGGCGCCGGGCTCGCCGCCGGCGCGGATCTCGCGCAGCTCGAACTCGCCGAGGGCCGAGATCCGCTCCTTGAGGGCCGCGACGACGGCCTCCGTCTGCGCCCGTCGGCCGCCGAGCCCCTGGCTCGCGCTCTCGTCCACGACGAGGGCGACCACGGACGGGAGCCGCTCGCGCTCCTCCTGCTGGAGCACCGGATTGCAGAGCGCGAGGACGAGCAGGGCGGAGGCGACCGCCCGGAAGCCGGAGCCGCGCACGCGCTGCCAGGCGAGGAGGGCGACGATGACGGCGAGCGCCGCCGCGAGGCCGACGATCCAGGGCCAGGCGATGACCGGTTCGAAGGTGATGCCGAAGCGGCTCACTGGCCGAGCCGCTCGAGCAGGGCCGGGACGTGCACCTGGTCGGCCTTATAGTTCCCGGTGAAGCAGTACATCACGATGTTCACCCCGGTGCGGAACGCCATGTCGCGCTGCCGCGGGTCGGCCGGAACGGTCGGGTAGAGGTAGCGGCCGTTCTCGTCGATCGCCCAGGCGGCGGCGAAGTCGTTGCCGGTGATGAGGATCGGCGAGACGCCGTCGCCGCCGCGCACGGGCCGGTTCGAATCCCGCGGCGTGTCGCCGATGCTCTCCACCCAGAGCTGGGAGGTGTCCCAGCGGCCCGGGAAATCGCGCAGGAGATAGAAGGCCTTGCCGAGCACGTGGTCGGGCGGCACGGGCTCGAGCGGCGGCACGTCGACCTGGGCGAGGATGGCGCGGAGCTTCTGGGTCTCCGGCGTCGTGCCGCCCGCGCCCGGGACGATGGCTCCCCCGGCGTCGCGCGTGTCGAAGAGGATCGTGCCGCCGTTCTTCATGAACGCGTCGACCCGCGCCATGACGGCGGGCTGCGGCACCGGGGCCGTGGCGTCGATCGGCCAGTAGAGGAGGGAGAAGAAGGCGAGCTCGTCCGTGCCGATGTCGATCGCCACCGGCTCGCCGGGCTCGAGCGCCGTCCGGCTGGCGAGATAGCGGGTCAGGCCTTCCAGGCCGGCCCGGCTGGTGTCGTCGATGCTCGGGTCCCCGGTCACGACATAGGCGAGGCGCGTCTGGAGCGTGCCGGTGAGCGCCGCCTCCATTTCGGCGCCGCTCTGAGCGCGCGCGCGCTCCGTCGGAAGCGCGAGGAGGCTTGCGGCGAGGACGAGGGCGGCGGTGCCGGCGAGGCGGCGGACGAGCCGGCCGGAGAGCCAGAGCACGGCGAGGCCGTCCAGGATGGCGAGCAGGGCGGCCGCGGCCAGCAGATAGGGCCAGATCGGCCAGGCGCGTCCCGGCTCCAGCGAGCCGAGATCGCCGGTCCACCGAAGGCGGACGGGATCGAGCGGCGCGAGCGCCGTGTTCGGGCCGACGGCGTTGAGCGCGCGCAGCGTTCCGGCCCGGGTATAGAGGCCGGGCGGCGAATCGGGGCCGGGACGGGCATCGGCCATCGCAGCGAGGAGCTTGGCGTTCGGCCCCGGGCGGCCGAGCCGGCCGTAGCCGTCGAGCACCTGCTCCGGGCGCCAGGGCTGGCTGTCGGCGGCGGTCTCGTTCGCCGCGCGCGGTGCCGCGCCGGTCCCGGTCTCGATTGTGCCGGCGGTGTTGACGATGGCGGTCAGCATCTCCACGAACGCGCCGGAGATCGGCAGGTTCGACCAGCCCGGCTCGGCGGTGACGTGGAAGAGGACGATGCGGCCGCGGCCCTGGTTGCGCGCGGTGACGAGGGGCGTACCGTCGCGAAGCTCCGCCCACACCTCGGCTTCCTCGAGCGCGACCGGGTCGGCGAGCACTTGCCGGTTCACGACCACGTCCTTCGGCACGCCGATCCGGCCGAACGCGCCGGCGGCGGGAAACGAGCCGATCGGCTGGGGTTCCTCCCAGGACAGCGAGCCGCCGAGCGCGCGCTCGCCCTCGCGCAGCCGGACGGGCAGGAGGCGCTCGTCGCTGCCGCTGATGTTGGAGCTGGCGAAGCGCACCAGCGTTCCGCCCGCTTCTATCCACTTCAGCAGCGCTTCGGTCGTTTCCTGCGGAAGATTGCCGGTCTCGGTGAGCACGATCACGGATGCGCCCGCCTTCATGAGCTGGTCGAGGCTCGCGCTCGTGCCGGGAGCGCTCGGGCGGAGCAGGTCGGCGCGCGGCTCCAGCGCCCGCTCCACATAGGTGAGGGGCGAAAGCAGCGGCTGCGCCCGCCGGCCCGCCTCGCCGACCACCAGGCCGACGCTCTTGCGGCGCCAGTTGGCGTCGAGGAGCTGGACGGCGCCCGCGCTCGCCTCGCCGGACACCACGAGCCGGGCGAGATCGTTGCGCAGGTCGGCCGGCAGCTCGATCAATCCCTCGGCGCGGTCGCCGTCCGCGAATGCGGCCTGCGTCTCGACGATGCGGCGGCCCTCGTCGTCGAAGCCGGCGATCATCGCGTCCGTGGCGGCGCCGAAGCGGACGACCGGCACGTGAACCGCGTCCGCGGCGTTCTCCGGCGGCAGCATCACGAGGCCGGGCCGGTCGGATTGCAGCAGCCGCGCGGAACGGCCGACCTTGTCGAGCACGCCCGCCAGTTCGGCCGCTCCGCCGTCATCGATCCGGCCTGCGATCCAGAGGACGTCCATCGAGTCCGCACCATCGGCATTGGCGATCCGCTCTGCGGCGAGCGCCCGGTCCGGAAGGTAGGGCTGCGGTTCGATGGCGGCGAGGCGGCGGGCGGCGGTGGCGGCGTCGGTGGCCGCGATCAGGTCGGCGCGCGGATCGGCAGTGGCGACGAGCGCGACGGGCCGGCCGTCGCGCTGGGCCTCGGCCACCGCGGTCTCCGCGACCGCCACCCGCTCCCGGAAGTCCGATGCCGTGTCCCAGCCGTTGTCGAGCACCAGGAGCAGCGGCGACTGGCCGGAGGCGAGACGCTGGTCGGGCCGGAGGATCGGCTCGGCGAGAGCGAGAATGAGAAGCGCGATGAGGGCGAGCCGCAGCGCGGTCAGCCACCAGGGCGTCCGCGCGGGCGTGTTCTCGCGCTCGTCGAGGCCGAACAGCATGCGGGTCGGCGGAAAGACGATCCGCCGCGGCTTCGGCGGGGTCAGGCGCAGGATCAGCCAGATGATCGGGAGCGCCGCGAGCGCGGCCAGCATCCAGGGGGCGAGAAACCCGACCGCGCCGATCATGCGTAGGACGGCTCCGGCGGCGCCCGGCCGGACTCGATCGCCGATCGCCCGCCCCCGAGCCGGCCCTGCAAAAAGAGGAGGCCCTCGGCGGCCGGCCGGTCGGTGTGGTGGACGCCGAAGGAGAACCCGGCGCTGCGCGCGGCCTCGGAGATCGCATCCCGGTGGGCCCCGAGCCGCGCCTTGTAGCGGTCGCGGATCGAGCCGGCGCGCTCGGAGGTCCAGACGGCACCTGTCTCCGGGTCGCGGAACTCGAGGCGGCCCTCGAAGGGAAAGGCTTCCTCGGCCGGGTCGAGCACCTGGAGCAAATGCAGGTTCGCTCCCTTGGTGGCGAGGTCCTGGATGTGGGTCCGCATGCTCTGCGCGTCGCTCAGGAAGTCGCCGATCACCACCACTTCGGCGAAGCGCGCCACGCGGTCGAGGTTCGGCCAGTCGGAGGGAGCCCCGGACTGCATCAGGGCGGTGGCGAACCGCTCGGCGGCATTCCGGCCGATCCGGGGCTCGAGCAGGCCCGGCAGCCCGATCCGCTCGCCGCCGCGGCCCAGCATGTCGGCGAGCGCCAGAATCAGCACGACCGCCCGGTCGAGCTTGGAGGTCTCCGCGAGGCGCGAGCGGAAGTCCATCGAGGGCGACAGGTCGGCCCAGAGCCAGACCGTCTGCGAGGCCTCCCATTCGCGCTCGCGGACATAGAGGTGCCGGTCGCGCGCGGAACGGCGCCAGTCGATGCGCCGCGCCGGCTCGCCCTGGGTGTAGGGCCGGAATTCCCAGAACGTCTCGCCGGGTCCGGCGCGGCGGCGGCCGTGCACGCCGAGCATCACGTTGGCGGCGACGCGGCGGGCGTCGATCAGCAGCTCGGGAAGGCGCGACGCGAGGGACCGCGCTGCGCCGATGCGCTCCGGAACGATGATCGGCGTCGCGGCGGCCATGGACTAGAGGGAGGCTCCCACCGCGCGGATGATGAGGTCGCGGACCGTCACCCCGTCGGCGCGCGCGGCGAAGGTGACCGCCATCCGGTGCTGCAGGATGGGCACTGCGAGCGCCTCGACGTCGTCGAGCGAGGGCGCGAGCCGCCCTTCCAGGAGCGCTCGGGCGCGCACGGCGAGCATGAGCCCCTGGCTGGCGCGCGGTCCGGGACCCCAGGCGATGCGGGCCGCCATCTCCGGCTTCGCCTCGCCGGGGCGTACGGAACGGACGAGGCGGAGGATCGCCTCGACCACCGCTTCGCCCACCGGCATCCGCCGGACGAGGCCCTGGATGGCCATCAGCTCCTCGGCGTTCAGCACCGACCGCGCCTCCGATTGCTGCGCGCCCGTCGTCTCGAAGAGCATGCGCCGCTCGGCGTCGAGATCCGGGTAGAGCACGTCGATCTGCATCAGGAAGCGGTCGAGCTGGGCCTCCGGAAGCGGATAGGTGCCTTCCTGCTCGAGCGGGTTCTGGGTGGCCAGGACGTGGAAGGGGCGGGGCAGGTCGTGCGGCTGGCCGGCGATCGTGACGTGGTGCTCCTGCATCGCCTGGAGCAGCGCCGACTGGGTGCGCGGGCTCGCGCGGTTGATCTCGTCGGCCATCAGGAGCTGCGCGAAGATCGGCCCCTGGATGAAGCGGAAGCTGCGGCGGCCGTCCGGCGCCTCCTCGAGCACCTCCGCGCCGAGAATGTCGGACGGCATCAGGTCCGGCGTGAACTGGATGCGCCTGGCGGCGAGCCCGAGCACGACCCCCATGGTCTCGACCAGCTTGGTCTTGGCGAGGCCGGGAACGCCGACGAGGAGGCCGTGGCCGCTCGCGAACACCGTGGTGAGCGCGCGCTCGACGACGATCTCCTGTCCGAAGATCACCTCGCCGATGGCGGCGCGCACGGCGGCCAGCCGGTCGGCGGCCGATTCCGCTTCCCGGACGATGGCCTGAGGATCGATCGGGAGGGTGTCGATTGCGCTCATCGCGGTCTATCCTAGATCACCTTCCGTCCTCATCTGGCGCAGCGCTCCAGCGAGTACAGAGCTTCATTCTTGTGCGGAGCGATTGTGTCAGCGAGCGGGCAGAACGAAAATCACATTCCGGGCACTGCATGAGCAATCCACCATCCGTTTCGGGCGAAGGGACCGTGCCGGCCGGACTGGCCGGCCTCGTCGCCCGCGCCGGCCCGGCGGCCCGCGAGCGGCCGGTCGAGGCCTGGAACCCGCCCGATTGCGGCGACATCGACATGCGGATCGCCGCCGACGGCAGCTGGCACTACAATGGCGGGCCGATCCGGCGGGAGGCGCTCGTGCGGCTCTTCGCCTCGGTGCTGCGGCGCGAGCCCGACGGCCGCCACGTGCTCGTCACGCCGGTCGAGAAGCTCGGAATCAGTGTCGACGACGCGCCGTTCCTGGCGGTCGAGATGGCGGCGGAGGGCGAGGGGCGGGGCCGCCGCCTGACCTTCCGCACCAATGTCGGCGACGTGGTCGCCGCCGGCCCGGACCACCCGATCCGCTACGCCGTCGAGCCGGGCACCGGCGGCGTGAAACCCTATGTCGAGGTGCGGCGGGGGCTCGAGGCGCTGCTGTCGCGCCCGCTCGTCTTCGAGCTCGCCGAACTCGCGGAGACCCGCGAGGGCCGGCTCGGCGTCTGGTCCGGCGGCGCCTTCTTCCCGTTCCCGGACGAGGCCGATGGCTGAGCCGGCCCGCTACGGCGCGGCCGATTTCCGCCGCCGCGTGACCGAACGGCTGCTGCCCGATCGCGGCGCCGCCGTCGGGGACCATTCCATCAACCCGGAGATCGCCGATCTCTTCCACGGCATCCCGCGCCGGCCGGCGGCGGTGCTCGTTCCCGTCGTCGCGCGCGAGCCGGAGGCGACGGTGATCCTCACCACGCGCACCGACACGCTCTCCTCCCATGCCGGCCAGATCGCGTTTCCCGGCGGGCGGATCGACCCGGAGGACGAGGGGCCGGTCGCGGCGGCGCTGCGCGAGGCGCGGGAGGAGATCGGCCTCGATCCCGCCTTCGTCGAGACGCTCGCGCTCGGACCGGACTATCTGAGCGGCTCCGGCTTCCACGTCGCGCCCGTGCTGGCGCTGGTGCGGCCGGGCTTCCGCCTCCACCCGAACCCGCACGAGGTGCAGGACGTGTTCGAAGTCCCGCTCGGCTTCCTGATGGATGCGGCGAACCACAGGAAGGCGAGCCGCGTGTGGCAGGGCGCGACCCGCCATTTCTTCGAGATGCCCTACGGCGAGCGCTACATCTGGGGCCTGACCGCCGGCATCCTGCGCGCGCTCTACGAGCGCCTCTACCAGGACGAGCCCGCCGAGGTGGCCGGATGATTGCGATGCCGCCCTCGCTCGCCGGTTCGGACTTCCTCATGGACCCGGCGACGCGGCAGGCGCTCGCCGCGCTCGGCGCGTCGGACGGCGGCACGCGCGTCGTCGGCGGCGCGGTGCGGAACGCGCTGCTCGGGGCGCCGGTCGCCGACGTCGACTTCGCCACCCGCCTCCTGCCGGAGGCCGTGATCGACCGGGCCGAGCGCGCCGGCCTCGAGGTGGTGCCGACGGGGCTTGAGCATGGCACGGTCACCGTGATCGCCGGGGGACGGCCCTTCGAGGTCACCACGCTCCGCGCCGACGTCGAGACCGACGGCCGCCGCGCCGTCGTCCGCTTCACCGAGGACTGGGCGGAGGACGCCGCCCGGCGCGACTTCACCATGAACGCCCTCTATTGCGCGCCCGACGGCACAGTGTTCGATCCGCTCGGCGGCTATCCGGACATCGTGGAGCGGCGCGTGCGCTTCATCGGAGACGCCGAGGACCGGATCCGCGAGGACTATCTCCGCATTCTCCGCTTTTTCCGCCTGTTCGCCTGGTACGGCAGCGGCCGGCCCGATCCGGACGGGCTGAGGGCGTGCGCCCGGCTGAAGGGCGGCATCGCGATCCTTTCGGCTGAGCGCGTCTGGAGCGAGCTGAAGCGTCTCTTCGCGGCGCCCGATCCGACGCGCGCGATGCTCTGGATGCGCACCGCCGCGATCCTGCAGCGTGCGCTTCCCGAGAGCTGGGGGATCGACGCCATCCACCGTCTCGTCGAGGCCGAGCGCTCGGAGGGCTGGCCGCCGGACCCGCTCCTCAGGCTCGAATCGATCCTGCCGCCGCACAGGGCGCGGATCGACGCGCTGTCGGAGCGCCTGCGCCTCTCGCGCGCCGAGACGGCGAGGCTGACAGGCTGGGCGGAGGCGCCGGAGCCGCCCGAGGCGATCGACGACACCGAGCTCGCCAAGGCGATCTACCGGACGTCTCCCCAGGCGGTGGCGGACCGCATCCGCCATGCGCTCGCCCGCGAGCGGGAAGCGGGCGCCGCCACGGCGGTCGAGGCGCGCCGGCACCAGCTCGCCTTCGTGGCGGGCTGGCGGCGGCCGGTCTTCCCGGTCTCGGGCAAGGATCTCCTCGCCCGCGGCATGACGGCCGGCCCGGAGGTCGGCCGCCGGCTGAAGGAGCTCGAAGAGCGCTGGATCGAGAGCGGTTTCAGCCTCGAGCCTGCTGCCCTTCTGGGTTGACCTCGGTGATCCGCGTCTTGGCGCGGTCGATGAAGCGCGGCGTCACCTCGATGCCGTGCGCCTCGCGGGCATGGCGCGCCTCCATGAGGAGGACGTCCTCGTCGGTCTCCGCCTGGGCCTTGAAGGTGCATCCCGGGACGAGCTGGCCGCATTGGATCCGCTTCATGTCTGCCTCCCTGGTTGGGTTCGCGTGACGGACCGGCCCATTCTCGCTTCCAATGCAGCCCTTTTGCGGCAGCCGCCGCCTCACGGCCATTTCGCCAGGGGCGGCATGGAGGAGAGGATCGAGGCGACATTGCCGCCCGTCTTCAGCCCGAACACGGTCCCGCGGTCGTAGAGGAGGTTGAACTCCGCGTAGCGGCCGCGCCTGACGAGCTGCTCCTCGCGCTCCTCGGCGGTCCAGGGCGCCGCATAGTTCGCCCGCACGAGCGCCGGATAGACGGCGAGGAACGCGCGCCCGACGTCGCGCGTGAAGGCGAAGTCGGCCTCCCAGTCGCCGGAATTCAGATAGTCGAAGAAGATGCCGCCGATCCCGCGCGGCTCGTTCCGGTGCGGGAGCCAGAAATAGTCCGCGCACCAGTCCCGGTAGCGCTCGTAATCGACCTGCGGATGCCGCGCGCAGGCGGCGCGCATGGCCGCGTGGAAGCGGACCGCATCGGGGTCCGCCTGGGAGCGGCGCCTGTCGAGGACCGGCGTCAGGTCCGCGCCGCCGCCGAACCATTGCCGGGTCGTCACCACCATCCGCGTGTTCATGTGGACCGCCGGCACGTGCGGGCTCCGCATGTGGGCGATCAGCGATATGCCGGAGGCCCAGAAGCGCGGATCCTCGGCCGCGCCGGGGATCTGGCCGCGGAACTCCGGGGCGAACTCGCCGTGGACGGTCGAGACGTGGACGCCGACCTTCTCGAAGACGCGGCCGTGCATGAGGGACATCTCGCCCCCGCCGCCCTCCGCGCCGCTCGCATCCGTACGGGTCCAGGGCGTCCGCTCGAACCGCCCCGGCGGCTCCGAAGCGAGCGGGGCGCCGGACGGAATCTCGGCCTCGATCACCTCGAACGCGGCGCAGATGTCGTCGCGCAGCCGCCTGAACCAGCCGCTCGCGGCGTTCTTCTTCGCCTCGATGTCCTCCGGCGCGGCCATCTGGCCGGGATCGGGCCGATACTTGCTGAGCCTGTCGTGCATGAAGGCGAGTTAGATCATCCCCGGCGCGCGGAAAAGGGACATCCGGCAATCGCGGCCGCCTCGATTGGCCGGGCCGCCGCGCCGCGCTATCCTCGCTCCGCGGCAGCGCTCATGAGGAGGTGACATCATGGCCACGTCAAACGGAACGTTCGAAACGATGCGGAGCCCGGAATTCCGGTCGCGCTGGGGCTGGTTCGTGGCGCTCGGTATCGTCTCGCTCGTGGCCGGCATCATCGCCCTCGGCAGCGTCGTGCTGGCGACCGTTGTCAGCGTCTTCATGGTCGGCGCCATGATGATCGTCTCGGGCGTGTTCGAGATGATCCACGGCTTCCAGATGAAGAGCTGGGGCCGGTTCTTCCTCTGGATCGTGATCGGCCTGATCTACGTCCTTGCCGGCCTGATCGCCTTCTCGAATCCGCTCCTCGCATCCGCCGTGCTCACGCTGATGCTGGGCATCGGCCTGATTGCGGCCGGCATCGTGCGGATCGCGCTGGCGACGAGCATGCGGACCGGCACGCCCTGGGTCTGGGTCGTGGTGTCCGGCATCATCTCCCTGCTGCTCGGCGCGATGATCGTGTTCCAGTGGCCGATGTCGAGCCTCTACATTCTCGGCATCTTCCTCGGGGTCGATCTCGTGATGTCCGGGATCGCGTGGCTTTCGGTCGGGTTCGCCCTCAGGAGGCTCTGAGCCTCACGCGCCGATCCGTCCGCCGACCTGCCGCAACGCCTCGGCGAGGGCGATGCCGGCGGCGACGGCGACGTTGAGCGACCGGTTGCCGCTCCCTACCGGGATCCGCAGCACGGCGTCCGATTCGCCGCGGATCGGCTCCGGAAGGCCGGCCGATTCCCGGCCGAGCAGGAGGACGTCCCCGGCCCGGAACGCGTAATCGTGGAGGGCGACCCTGCCATGCGTCGAGAGCGCGACGAGGCGCCGGCGCTCCGCCCGGCGCCAGGCGTCGAACGCCTCCCACGCGACGTGCTCCCGCAGCGCGGCCCGGTCGAGATAGTCCATGCCCGCGCGGCGGAAATGCCGGTCGGTGAGGGCGAAGCCGCAGGGATGGACGAGGTGGACGCGGACGCCGAAGCAGGCGCCGAGCCGGATGACGCTGCCGGCATTTTGCGGAATGTCCGGCTCGAAAAGGGCACACTCGATCACTAGATTGGGACCCGACCTCTTCCAAGCGCCCGCCGCTCACCTGCGGGCTTCACAAGGACCCGGCTGCGGCGTGTTTCGGCGAATGATGACCTATCGCGGGCTCGAGCAATGGATCGACCCGCTCGTTCCGCGTCCTGTCGAGCAGCCGCCCACGACGCTCGTCCGCTTCTATCGCTATTTTCTCGCCCCGGTGAAGGGACTCGTCGTCGCCACGCTGACGGTCTCGTTCGTCGCCTCCATCATCGAGCTTTCGCTCTTCGCCTTTCTCGGATCGCTCGTCGACCGCATGGGCGCGAGCCGGCCGGAGGCGTTCATCGCCGACAACGCCTGGACGCTCGTCTTCATGAGCGCCGTGCTCCTCGTCGGCCGCCCCCTCTTCGCCGTGCTCTCCCGCGGGCTGGTGAGCCTGGCGCTCGGGCCGAGCCTCTCAACGCTGGTCCGCTGGCAGAGCTACCGCTACGTGCTGCGCCAGAGCCTCGGCTTCTTCCAGAACGATTATGCCGGGCGGATCAGCCAGAAGGTCATGCAGACGGGCATGGCGCTCCGCGAGAGCGTCGTGAACGTGGTCGACGGCATCTGGTACCTCGTCATCTATCTCGTCGGCACGTTCGCGATGCTCGCGGGCTTCGATTGGCGCCTGTTCCTGCCGCTCGTGGCCTGGATCCTTGCCTACGCGCTTGTCATCGTGACGCTGGTGCCGCCCGTCCGGGCGCGCGCCGTGGCCATGTCGGAGGCGAATTCGGGGCTGACGGGCCGGGTGGTCGACGGCTTCACCAACATCCTCTCCGTCAAGCTCTTCGCGCATGCCGACCGCGAAGAGGCGTTCGGGCGCGAGGCGTTCAGCCGCCAGCTCGACGCCTCCCGCGCCATGAACCGCACGATCCTGACCATGTCGGCGGTGCTGACGATCATCAACTCGCTCTTTATCTTCGGGATCGCGGCGCTCTCGATCTGGCTCTGGACGCGCGGCCAGATCACGCTCGGGGCGATCGCGACCGCCAACACGCTGGCGCTCCGCCTCAACCAGATGTCCGGCTGGATACTCCGATCGATCACCTCGCTGTTCGAGAGCGTGGGCACGATCGAGAACGGCATCGAGACCATTTCGCAGCCGAATCGCCTGCCGGATGCGCCGCGGGCCGCGTCGCTCGCCGTTCGGAGCGGATCAATCGAGTTTCGGAACGTCAACTTCCGCTATCCGGAGGGTGATCGCGTGATCCGCGAGCTCTCGTTCGCGATCCGCCCGGGCGAGCGGGTGGGTCTCGTCGGCCCGTCCGGCGCCGGCAAGTCGACGCTCGTCAACCTGCTGCTCCGCTTCTATCCGCTCGAGAGCGGCGTGATCGAGATCGACGGCCAGGACGTCGCGGCCGTCAGCCAGGAATCGCTCAGGGCGGCGATCGGGGTCGTCACCCAGGACACCTCGCTCCTCCACCGCTCGGTTCGCGACAACATCCGCTATGGCCGTCCGGACGCGAGCGAGGCGGACATCCGGGCCGCCGCGGCAGCCGCCCGCGCCGACGAGTTCATCGCGGGGCTGGTCGATCCGCGCGGGCGGACCGGCTACGACGCCTATGTCGGCGAGCGCGGCGTCAAGCTCTCCGGCGGCCAGCGGCAGCGAATCGCGATCGCCCGCGTGATCCTCAAGGACGCGCCGATCCTGGTGCTCGACGAGGCGACCGCCGCGCTCGATTCCGAGGTGGAGGCGGCGATCCAGGAGAGCCTGTCGGAGCTGATGTCCGGCAAGACCGTGCTCGCCATCGCGCACCGCCTCTCGACGATCGCGGCGATGGACCGGCTGATCGTGCTCGACCACGGCAGGATCGTGGAGGAGGGGAGCCACGCCGAGCTCATGCGGCGGGGCGGGCTCTATGCCCGCCTCTGGCGCCGGCAGTCCGGCGGCTTCATCGCTCCGGACGCTGAAGAGAGCCTTCTAACCGCCTGAGGAAGCCCCGGATTCGGCCGTTCCGCGGCGTCGGGGCGGCCGGCTGCCCGAAAATTGCGACATTCTGGCATTCCACCGCCGCCTCGACTGGACACCCCATTTGAACGGTGACAAAAGGCGGGCGGCGGAGGGCTGGCCGCGTCCCGCGACGGTGCGGCACGCCCTGTGCAGTCTTCCCCGGAAGCCGCCGAGAACGACTACGCTGGTTACGCCGACGAAAGCCGGCGAGACGCGAGAGGGTGAGCTTTGGCTGAATCGACAACCCATCCCATCACAGCAGCGCCGGAGGCCAAGCATATCGAGCCCCATGAGGCCGGTGCGCCGAGCCGTCGCGACTTCCTGCTGATCGCGACCGGCGCCTTTGCCGCGGTCGGGGCGGCCGCCGTGCTCTGGCCCTTCGTGGACCAGATGAATCCCGACGCCGCTTCGCTCGCGCTCGCCTCGATCGAGGTCGACGTCTCGCAGATCGATCGCGGCCAGTCGATCACCGTCATGTGGCGCGGCAAGCCGGTCTTCATCCGCAACCGCACGGACCAGGAAGTGCAGTCTGCGAAGGAGGTTCCGCTCGCGGACCTCAAGGATCCCATCGCGCGCAACCTGAACCTCGACGCGAACGCCCCCGCGACGGACGCGAACCGCGCGCCCGCGGATCGCGAGCAGTGGCTCGTGATGGTCGGCGTCTGCACCCATCTCGGCTGCGTCCCGCTCGGCCAGCAGGGCGATTACGGCGGCTGGTTCTGCCCATGCCACGGATCGCACTACGATACGGCCGGCCGCATCCGGAAGGGGCCGGCGCCGGAGAACCTCCTGGTCCCGACGCTCGCCTTCGTGGACGACACGACCATCCGCATCGGCTGACCGCTGACGAGACCGACCACAATGCACGACCACTTTCCCCGCTACGAGCCGAAGTCTGCAGTCGGCCGCTGGTTCGACTCACGCCTGCCGGCGACCCGGATGCTCTACGATTCCTTCGTGGCCTATCCGATCCCGCGCAACCTCAACTACTGGTATACGTTCGGCGGCATCCTGAGCATCATGCTCGTCGTCCAGATCCTGACCGGCGTCGTGCTGGCGATGCACTACATCCCCAGCGCCGACATGGCCTTCGAGTCGGTCGAGAAGATCATGCGCGACGTCAATTACGGCTGGCTTCTGCGCTACCTGCACGCCAACGGCGCGTCGATGTTCTTCGTCGCGGTCTACGTGCACATCTTCCGGGGCATGTATTACGGCTCCTACAAGGAGCCGCGCGAGCTGCTCTGGATCCTCGGCGTGATCATCTTCCTCCTGATGATGGCGACGGGCTTCATGGGCTACGTCCTGCCGTGGGGCCAGATGAGCTTCTGGGGCGCCACCGTCATCACCAATCTCTTCTCGGCGATCCCGCTCGTCGGCAGTGCGATCGTGACGTGGCTGTGGGGCGGCTTCGCGGTCGGCGAGCCGACGCTCAACCGCTTCTTCTCGCTGCACTATCTGCTGCCGTTCATGATCGCCGGCGTGGTCATCCTCCATGTCTGGGCGCTCCACGTCACCGGCCAGACCAATCCGACCGGCATCGAGGTGAAGTCGAAGAAGGACGTCGTGCCGTTCACCCCGCACGCGACCGTCAAGGACGCCTTCGCGCTGGTGATGTTCTTCATCCTCTTCTCGTGGTTCGTCTTCTACCAGCCGAACTTCCTCGGCCATCCGGACAATTACGTGAAGGCGAACCCGCTGGTGACGCCGGCGCATATCGTGCCGGAATGGTACTTCCTGCCGTTCTACGCGATCCTGCGGGCGATCCCCTCCAAGCTCGGCGGCGTGGTCGCGATGTTCGCGTCGATCCTGGTGCTGTTCGTGCTGCCCTGGCTCGACACCTCGAAGGTGCGCTCGGCCAATTACCGGCCGCTCTTCCGGCAGTTCTTCTGGATCCTGGTGGTCGTCTGCATCGGCCTCGGCTGGCTCGGCTCGCGGCCGCCGGAGGGCGTCTACGTGGTCGCCGCGCGCATCCTCACGGCCTATTACTTCCTCCACTTCCTCGTGATCCTTCCGCTCCTCGGCATCTTCGAGACGCCGCGCCCGCGGCCGGCCTCGATCGCGGATGCCGTCCTGTCCAGGAAGGGCGGCGGCCTGTTCCGCCCGGCCGGCGCTCCCGCCGCACCGGAAGGCAGGGGCTGAGATGGCAATCCGACAGGGCAGAGCGACAATGAAGACGATCATCGGCCGCACGGCGGCCGCAGCCCTCCTCTCGCTTGCGCTCGCCTCCGCGGCCGGCGCGCAGGAGCAGGGAGCCGGCGGCGGCAATGCGGGCGGCGAGCACGAGACGGCCACGGTCCACTATCCGATCGAGCATCCGAAGCATGTCGACTGGACCTTCGCGGGCCCGTTCGGCAGCTTCGATCCGGCCCAGCTCCAGCGCGGCTTCCAGGTCTACCGGGAGGTCTGCTCGGCCTGCCATTCCATGAACATGGTGGCGTTCCGGACGCTCGCCTCGACTGCCGGTCCGCATTTCAGCGCCGACGCCGTGAAGGCGCTCGCCGCGGAATATCAGATCAATGACGGCCCGGACGCCAACGGCGACATGTTCCAGCGGCCCGGCACGCCGGCCGACCACCTGCCGCCGCCCTATCCGAACGAGCAGGCCTCGCGCGCGGCGAACGGCGGAGCCTATCCGCCCGACCTGTCGCTGATCGCCAAGGCCCGGACGGTCGAGCGCGGCTTCCCCGCCTTCGTGTTCGACATGTTCACCCTCTACCAGGAGGCGGGCCCGAACTACATCTACTCGCTGCTGACCGGCTACCGGGACCCCCCGGCCGGCGTCGAGGTGAGGCCCGGGCAGTACTACAACCCGTACTTCGTCTCCGGTCCCGCGCTCGCCATGCCGCCGCCGCTCTCCGACGGGCAGGTGACCTTCGCGCAGAACCAGGACGAGGACCCCGCGAACGACGTGCCGGAGACGGTCGACCAGTATGCGAAGGACGTCGTGTCCTTCCTGATGTGGGCGGCGGAGCCGCACATGGTCGAGCGGAAGAGCATGGGCTTCGCGGTGATGGTGTTCCTGATCGTGTTCGGGGCGCTCGTCTACTATACCAAGCGCAAGGTCTGGGCGACGATCGAGCACTGAGCGTTCCGGCGGAGAAGACGCCCGGCCCGCGAGCACGCTCGCGGGCCTTTCCATTTCAGGCGCCGCTCCGGACCCGCATCGGAAGGCCGCCGCGCGGGCGCAGCGTGATCTTCAGCACCGGGTAGGGCGCATGGCCGGGGAGGGGCTCGAGCCGGGCCGTGCGGAGGAGCACCGCCAGGATCGCCGTCGCCTCGAGGAGCGCGAAGCCCATGCCGATGCAGATCCGCGGGCCCGCGCCGAAGGGCAGGTAGGCGTAGCGGTGCCGCGCCTTGGCGGCCTCGGGCGCGAAGCGGCCCGGATCGAACCGGTCGGGCGCCGCCCAGAGCGCCCGGTGCCGGTGCACGACATAGACCGGAACCTGTACCCGGGCGCCTTCCTCGACGGCGACCGGCCCGATCCGGACGGGCCGGACGGCCTTCCGCACGATGAGCGGCGCGGGCGGATAGAGCCGCATCGCCTCGAGGATCACCTGCCGCGTGAAGGGCAGGCGCTCGACCGCCGCCGGCGTGACCGCCGCGCCCGGCGGCATCTCGGCATGGATCTCCTGCCGGACGCGCGCCTCCGTCGCCGGCGAGCCGCCGAGGAGGTAGAGGCTCCAGGTCAAAGCGAGCGCGGTGGTCTCGTGGCCGGCGGTGACGAAGGTGAGGAGGTTGTCGGCGAGTTCCTCGTCGCCCATGCGGCGGCCGGTATCGCCGTCGCATGCCGCGAGGAGGAGCTCGATCAGGTCGTCCCGCGGAACAGGGCTCCGGCGCCGCTCGGCGATGACGCGCCCGAGCTCGGCGCGCAGATAGCGCCGGGCGGCGGCGGCCCTGCGGCTGCCCGGATGCGGCATCCAGCGCGGCGCGCCGAGGAGCGAGAACGCGGCCTGCCAGCCGATCGGGTCCAGATAGTCCGTGATCGCCCGCGAAAAGCCCGAGACGTCGATGTCGCCCGCGCCGGAGAGCATCGTCTCGACGACGACGTCGAAGGTGGTGCGCATCATCGCGTCCGCGACGTCGACCACCGTCCCGTCGGGAAAGGCGCGCCATCGCGCCGCCGTCCTCTCGGCCGCGGCGATCATCGCCGGAACGAATCCGAGGATCCGCTCGTGCCGGAAGATCGGCGCCGCCGTGCGCCGCTGCCGGCGCCAGTCGGCGCCGTCGCTGGTGAGAATGCCGTTCCCGAGCGCCGGTCCGAGCGTCCGGAGGACCACCTCGCCCTTCCGGAACGCATCCGCCTCGTCGACGAGCACCGTCCGGATGAGGTCGGGATCGAAGACGGAGACGGTCTGCCGCCCGAACAGGCGCTCCGACCCGATCGCCTGGTCGAACGCCGCTTCCGGCCAGACCTCGAGCGGATTGCGGACGAGCGTGCGCAGAAGCGCCGCGCGCGAGAGCGGCGCCTTGGGGTGCGCGAGCTTCACCGGGTCCCGCTCGGTCATCGGCGGAGACGCCCTTTCCGGGTTCGTGCGGCCGGGCGGCACGTTGTTAGGCCCCGCGATTGGCTGTATTCGCCGATTGCGGCGTTGCGGAGAAGATCATGAAGTCGGTCCTTGGCATCATCGGCGGTTCCGGCATCTACGAGCTGCCCGGGCTGGCCGGCCCGGAATGGCGCCGGATCGAGAGCCCGTGGGGCGAGCCTTCCGACGCCATCCTGCACGCCGAGCTCGACGGCCTGCCGGTGCGCTTCCTGCCGCGCCACGGCCGCGGCCACGTCTTCTCGCCGACCGACATCGACTACCGCGCCAACATCGATGCGATGAAGCGCGCGGGGGTGACCGACCTCGTCTCGGTCTCCGCGTGCGGATCGCTGCGGGAGGACCTCTCGCCCGGCATGTTCGTGCTCGTGGAGCAGTTCGTCGACCGCACCTTCGCCCGCGAGAAGAGCTTCTTCGGGAAGGGCTGCGTCGCGCATGTCTCGATGGCGCATCCGGTGAGCCCGCGCCTCGTGGAGCGGATCGCTGCGGCCGCCGAGGCGGAGGACGTGCGCTACCGCTGGGGCGGCACCTATGTCACGATCGAGGGGCCGCACTTCTCCTCGCGCGCCGAAAGCGAGCTCTACCGCTCCTGGGGCTGCGACGTCATCGGCATGACCAACATGCCGGAGGCCAAGCTCGCCCGCGAGGCCGAGATGTCCTACGCCACCATCGCCATGGTGACGGATTACGACTGCTGGCATCCCGAGCACGGCAATGTCGACGTGAAGGACATCCTGCGTGTGCTCGACGAGAACCGCGACAAGGCGCAGCGGCTGCTCGTGCGGGTGGCGCGCGACTTTCCGCGCGAGCGCGAGCCCTGTCCGGTCGGCTCCGACAGCGCGCTCGAGCACGCCATCATGACCGCCCCGGCCCGGCGCGACCCGGCGCTCCTCGCCAGGCTCGACGCCGTGGCGGGGCGCGTGCTGCGGCGCGCGGGCTAGCCGTCCTCACATGCGCCAGGTGTCGCGCATCATCCAGCCCATCCCGCCGAACAGCGTGCTGAACATTGCGGCGATCAGCATGATGATGAGAAGCACGACGAAATAGGCGGGGATCGCCGCCAGGGTGAACTTGATGAAGATCGCGACCAGCCGCCAGAAGGGGATGTCGACATCCGTGATCGTGACCCGTCTCTCGTCGCCGTCCATAAGCTGGTCCTCCTTTGATGGGAGGCGGCAGGCTGGCACCGCTGCGCGCGTCGCACAATGGAGAGCCGCCCGTGGCATCGCCTGATTCCGACCTCCGCGCCTCCATCCGCACGATCCCGGATTACCCCAAGAAGGGCATCCTCTTCCGGGACATCACGACGCTCCTCGGAAACCCGCGGGCGTTCCGCCGCGCCGTCGACGAGCTCGCCTCTCCCTGGGCCGGGTCGAAGATCGACAAGGTGGCGGGGATCGAGGCGCGCGGCTTCATCCTGGGTGGCGCGGTCGCGCACCGGCTCTCGGCCGGCTTCGTGCCGATCCGCAAGCGGGGCAAGCTGCCGCACGAGACGGTGCGCATCGCCTATTCGCTGGAATACGGCGTCGACGAGATGGAGATGCACCGCGACGCGATCGCGCCGGGCGAGAAGACGATCCTGGTCGACGACCTGATCGCGACGGGCGGCACGGCCGAGGCCGCCGTGAAGCTTCTGCAGGGCATCGGCGCGGAGGTCGTCGCCGCGGCGTTCGTGATCGACCTTCCGGATCTCGGCGGCGCCGCGAAGATCGAGGCGCTCGGCGTGCCCGTCCGCACGCTCGTCGCCTTCTCCGGTCACTGATCGGCGAGCGCCTCGTCGGCCTCCGCCGTTGGCTCGGCCGCGCGCATCTCGACGAAGACGTGCGACTGGAAGGTCAGGACCAGCTCGCCGCGCTGGTTGCGGCCGCTGTTGCGGAGCGTCACCAGCCCCCAGCCGGGGCGCGAGCGGCTCGGGCGTCTGGCCGCGATCTCCGTCTCGTAGGTGACGGCGTCGCCGGCATGGACCGGCTTCAGCCATTTCAGGTCCTCGAAGCCGGGCGAGGGGCCCTTGCGGGCGAGCGGCTCCCCGGCCGCCTGCATCTCCTGCGCCATCCGCTGCATGTTGAGGACGTTGAGCCTCATCCAGATGGAAACGGTATGCCAGCCCGAGGCGCAGAGCCGGCCGAAATGGCTCCTCTCGGCGGCCGCCTCGTCGACATGGAAGGGCTGCGGGTCGAACGCCGTCGCGAACCGCTTGATGTCCTCGGCGGTGAAGGTGTGCGTCCCGAGCGGCCAGACGGTTCCGACCGTCAGATCCTCGAAATACCTCATCCCGCCGTCCGCCGCTCGATGATGATCGGGTTCTCCACGACAAGCACGAGCTCGCCGCGTCCGTTCACGACCTCGTTGCGGAAGCGGACGAAGCCCCTGTCGGGCCGGGAGGCGGAGGGTCGCGCCTCGATGACGATGGAGCGGCCGGAGAGCACGTCGCCCGGGCGCACGGGGCGGAGCCATTTCAGGCTGTCGATCCCCGGCCCGCCCATCGAGGCGGTGCGGTGGAGGAAGGCCGAATGGATCATCCGCATCATCACGGCGGCGGTGTGCCAGCCGGAGGCGCCGAGGCCGCCGAGAAGCGATTCCGCGCCCGCCGCCTCGTCCATGTGGAAGGGCTGGGGATCGAACTCGGCCGCGAAGGCGATGATCTCGGGTCGCGACATTGCGTGCGGGCCGAAGGGATAGACCTGCCCGGTCTCGAAATCCTCGAAATGCAGAACCGACATCGTCCGACCTCGACCCGCTTCAGATAGGCGGTCGGCGATGGGGATGGCAAGCCTCGCGGCCGGCTGGCCGGACCCGCGGATCAGGTTGGGGCGCGGGGTCGGCGTCGGAGGCCCTGCAATCCATTGAGCCCAGGAGCCCGGGGGAATGCGATTGACGCGCCCCGGACCGCCGCCGCAGATGGGGCGCGATGCCCGCCGCCCTCTTCGTCCACACGAACTTTCCCGCCCAGTTCGGATTCGTGGCGGAGCGCCTGCGCAAGGAGGGGTGGGCGGTCGCGGCCATTGCGAGCGCGACCGGGCGGCCGGTCGCCGGCATTCCGCTGCTGCGCTGGCAGATGACGCGCGGGACGACCGAGAACATCTTCCGCCCCGCCGTCCGGGCCGAGGCCGATCTCCTGCGCGGCCGCGCCGCGGTCGAATGCGCAAAGGCGCTCTCCGGGCGCGGCTTCCGTCCGGACCTCGTCATCGGCCATCCGGGCTGGGGCGAGACGACCTTCCTGAAGGAGGTCTTCCCGGCTGCCCGCCAGGTCGCCTATGCCGAGTTCTACTACCGTTCGCAGGGAGCCGATGTCGGTTTCGACCCCGAATTCGGACCGCTCTCGCTCGACGAGCGCTGCGTGGTGGCGGCCAAGAACGCGACCCTGGCGATGGCCTATGCCGAGGCCGATCGGATCGTCGCGCCGACGCCGTTCCAGGCCGGTCTGCTGCCGCCATCGCTCCACGCGCGCCTGAGCATCATCCACGAGGGGGTCGACACCGGACAGGCGCGGCCGGATCCGGCGGCGGCGGTGCGGCTGCCCGACGGCCGCGTCCTCGACCGGTCGCGGCCGGTCGTCACCTTCGTCAACCGCCGGTTCGAGCCGCTGCGGGGCTTCCACGTCTTCCTGCGGGCGCTGCCGACGCTGCTCGAGCGCGTGCCGGAGGCGGAGGTCCTGCTTGTCGGCTCCGACCAGCGCGGCGGCTACGGCCCCGCCGCTCCGGAGGGGACGACGTGGAAGGCGCGGATGCTCGCGGAGGTCGGACCGCGCCTCGACATGCGCCGGGTCCATTTCACCGGGCCGCTGCCGCATGCGGAGATGCTCGCCGCGCTCGCCGTTTCGGCCGCGCACGTCTACTACACCTATCCGTTCGTGCTCTCCTGGTCGCTGCTGGAGGCGATGGCCTGCGAGGCGCTGGTGATCTGTTCCGACACCGCGCCGCTCCGCGACGTGATCGAGCCCGGGCGGAACGGTCTCCTGCTCGACTTCTTCGATGTCGACGCGCTTTCGGAGGCGCTGATCGAGGCCTGCCTGAGGCCCGATGCCTTTCGCCGCCTGCGCGTGCGGGCGCGCGAGACGATCCTGGAGCGCTTCGACCGGGCGCGGCACGGCCTGCCGGCCTGGCTCGCGCTCGCGAACGGCCTCGTGCCGGCCCGGGATGGGGCGCGGGGAGGGCGGCCCGGATAGGCCGGCCCGGCCCGGCGCCGGCCTAGGTGTTGAACCTGAAGAGCATGACGTCGCCGTCCTGGACGACGTATTCCTTGCCTTCGTCGCGCGCCTTGCCCGCCTCCTTGGCGCCGGCCTCGCCGCCGAGCCTCACATAATCCTCGAAGCGGATCGTCTGGGCGCGGATGAAGCCGCGCTCGAAATCGGAATGGATGACGCCGGCCGCCTGCGGCGCCCTGGCGCCCTTCTCGACCGTCCAGGCGCGCGCCTCCTTCGGCCCGGCGGTGAAGAAGGTGATGAGGCCGAGGAGGTCGTAGCCGGCGCGGATGAGGCGGTCGAGGCCGGGCTCCTCGAGGCCGATGGCGGCCATGTATTCCTGCTGCTCCTCCTCGGGAAGCTGGGCGAGCTCGGCCTCGATCGCGGCCGAGATCACGACGAAGCCGGCGCCTTCCGCCTCCGCCTTCCGGCGCACCTGTTCGGTTTGCTCGTTGCCGGTGGCGGCGTCCGCCTCCGCGACGTTGCAGACATAGAGGACCGGCTTGGCGGTGAGGAGCGTCAGCTGGTCGAGGACGTGCTGCTCCTCGGGCGCGAGCCCGCTCCGGACCGTGCGGACCGGCTTTCCCTCCTGGAGCGCGGCGAGCGCCTTCTCCATGACGGGAAGGACGGCGAGGGCTTCCTTGTCCTTCACCGATGCGCGCTTCCGGACGGGCTGGATGCGCCGCTCCAGGCTCTCGAGGTCCGCCAGCATGAGCTCGGTCTCGACCGTGTCGGCATCCGCGATCGGATCGACGCGGCCCTCGACATGGGTGATGTCCTCGTCCTCGAAGCAGCGCAGGACGTGGGCGATCGCGTCGACCTCGCGGATATTGGCGAGGAACTGGTTGCCGAGCCCTTCGCCCTTCGAGGCGCCGCGCACCAGCCCGGCTATGTCGACGAAGGTCAGGCGCGTCGGCACGATCTGCGCGGAGCGCGCGGCCGCGGCGAGCGCCTTCAGGCGCGGATCGGGCACCGCCACCTCGCCGGTGTTCGGCTCGATGGTGCAGAACGGATAATTGGCGGCCTGCGCGGCGGCCGTCTTCGTCAGCGCGTTGAAGAGCGTCGACTTGCCGACATTCGGCAGGCCCACGATGCCGCAGCGGAAACCCATCCTCTTCTCCGGATCCTTGCCGATCTGCCGGGCGCCCGCCCGGGCGGCTGTCTCACTCGGTGCGGCCGAACAGGCGCTTCAGCCCTTCGGCGAGCGCGCCCGCCTTCGGCTTCGCGTCGGGCGCCGGGCCCGCCGGAACCGGCCCGCTCCTCCGCTCGCTTTGGGGAGCCGCATCGCCCTCGGTCGCAAGGTGCACGCGGTTCATGAAGCTCGAATCCTCGCCGCCCGAAAGCAGCGGCGCGTTCTCCGCCACGGCCGAAAGCAAAGGCTGGATCCAGTCCTGGTCGTCCTTGGCGAAATCGTGGAGCACGTAGCCGTGCACCAGTTCCTTGCGCCCGGGATGGCCGATCCCGAGCCGCATGCGCCGGTATTCCTTGCCGATATGGGCGTCGAGCGACTTCAGCCCGTTATGGCCGCCATGGCCGCCGCCGGTCTTCATCCTGAGCTTGCCCGGCGACAGGTCCAGTTCGTCGTGGATCACGACGACGTCCGACGGCTGCAGCTTGTAGAAGCGCAGCGCCTGGCCGACCGAGCGGCCGGATTCGTTCATGTAGGTCGCAGGCTTCAGGATGAGCGCCTTCTCGCCGCCGAGGCTGCCCTCGGCGATCTCGCCCTCGAAGCGGGCGCGCCACGGCCCGAAGCGATGGCGGCGGGCGATCTCGTCCGCCGCCATGAAGCCGATATTGTGGCGGTTGCCCGCATAGCGGCGACCGGGATTGCCGAGCCCGACGATGAGCAGCATCGGCGCCTCCGGGCGCCGGTCAGGACTGGCCTTCGCCGGCTTCCGTACTCGGCGCCGCCTCTTCCGTGCCCTCCTCGGCGGCCGTCAGCACGGCCGGAGCGGCGATCGTGGCGATCGTGAAGTCGCGGTCCGTGATGGTCGGGCGCACCCCCTCGGGGAGCTTCACGTGCGAGATGTGGATCGAATCGCCGATATCGCGGCCCTCGAGGTCGATCTCGATCGCGTCGGGAATCGCATCGGCCGGCACGATCAGCTCGATCGCGTGGCGGACGACGTTCAGCACGCCGCCGCGCTTGATGCCGCGCGACTTCTCCTCGTTGACGAAGTGCACCGGGATCTCGATCTCGAGCGTCGCGCCTTCGGCGACGCGCAGGAAATCGACATGGACCGGGAAGTCCTTGACCGGGTCGAGGCTGTAATCCTTCGCGATCACCCGGATCTTCTCGCTGCCGATGTCGAGCGTCGCGATCGTGGTGAGGAAGCCGCCGCCATGGATCTTCATGGTGACTTCCTTGAGCGGCAGCGCGATCGGGATCGGCGGCTTCTTGTCGCCGTAGATGACGGCCGGGATCTTGCCCTCGCGGCGCACGGCCCGGGCGGCCCCCTTGCCGACCCGGTCGCGCACCTCGGCCTTGAGCTCGTAGGTCTGGCTCATGGGTGCACTCCTAAGACTTGCAATTAGAAAAGGCCGCCGAAGCGGCCATGCGGGCGCGCGGCCTCCAAGGGTGCCGTCGCGCATGCGCGTGCTTATAGGGGCGCCGCGGCAAAAACGCAAACGAAACGCCGCGTGCGGCGCTACGGCGCGATCCGCTCCATCTCCAGCACCGCTTCCTTGCCGTAGCCGGCGGTGGCGAGCACGTGGCGATGCGTGAAGCGGCCAATGAGGGCGAGGGCGTAGTCGTATTCCGCGTCGGCGCGCTCGCTCATCTCCATGCCGTCCGCGAGCTCCGCCGCGATCCGGGCCTTCACCGCGGCGCGGTCCTCCGGCCGGGCGGCAGCCTCGGCGAGGCCCTGCAGCACGGGCCCGAGCGCGCGCGCGGCGGCGTCGGGGTCCATGCCGATGCGCCAGCCGAGCTCCAGCACCACCGGCTCGCCCTCGCGCCGTCCGGCG